>CACPCZ010000001.1 GCA_902632555.1 uncultured SAR86 cluster bacterium
CAAAGATATGCTTGATCTATATCGCCATTCTTGTGCATATCTAATACAACTTTTGTTAATCCTATTAAGTCATCGGGATTTGGTTTATCACCAAGCTTCTCAGCGACAGCGATTACATCTCCACCAACACTCTTAAAAAATGCCGAAGACTTTGAGCCAATTAAAGCAAAACAAGATGCGATTTCTTTTTCATTGAGTTCTGCCGATTTAGCAATAACCTGCTTAAATAAATTTATATTAAGTCCGCCGCACAATCCTTTGTCAGATGAAACCACAATAAAACATGCCTTTTTAGGTGATCTTTCTTCGTAAAAAGGATGAGGGTATTCCGAATTTGCAAGGGCAACATGAGATATAACATCTTTAATTTTTAATGAATACGGCCTTCCTTCAAGCATAGTATCTTGTGTTTTTTTCATTTTGCTTGCTGCTACCATTTCCATAGCAGAAGTAATCTTTTGCGTGCTTTTTATGCTCGCAATTTGTTTTCTTACTTCTTTTGTATTTGCCATATTTAGAAAGTCTGTGTTTTTTTAAAGTCTTCTACTAATTCAACAAATTGTGCTTCTATATCATCGTTCCAATCACCTGTTGAATTTATTTGCTCCTCAAGATCGCCCTTTTCAGATGTAAGGTAACCATGTAAAGCTTCCTCGAATGCCAGAATTTTCTCAACATCTACATCAGCCATATACCCTCTATCAGCTGCAAATAGGCTTAAAGCCTGTTGAGCAACGCTCATCGGTGCATACTGTTTTTGCTTAAGTAGTTCAGTAAATGCTTTTCCGTTTGCAAGCTGTTGTTTAGTTGCGTCATCAAGATCAGATGCAAACTGGGAGAATGCAGCTAATTCACGGTATTGTGCTAATGCCGTTCTTACTCCACCAGCCAATTTTTTCATGATTTTTGTTTGTGCTGATCCGCCAACTCTTGACACTGAAAGGCCTGGGTTGATTGCTGGTCTTACACCAGAATTAAATAACTCGGTTTCGAGGTATATTTGTCCATCAGTAATTGATATTACATTTGTAGGAACAAATGCCGAAACATCTCCTGCCAATGTTTCAATTATCGGTAATGCTGTCAACGAACCTGTTTTGCCTTTGACTTTTCCGTTTGTTACCTGCTCAACATAATCTGCATTTACTCTGGCAGCTCTTTCTAGCAATCTTGAGTGAAGATAGAAAACATCACCCGGATATGCCTCTCTACCAGGAGGTCTTTTTAATAATAATGATACCTGTCTATATGCTACTGCTTGTTTTGATAAATCGTCATACACAATAAGGGCATCTTCACCCCTGTCTCTAAAATATTCGCCCATAGTGCAACCTGCATAAGCAGAAAGATATTGCATAGGTGCTGGATCAGCGGCAGTAGCTGAAACAACTATTGTATGCTCCATAGCGCCGTATTCTTCAAGTTTTCTTACAACGTTTGCTACAGTAGATTGTTTTTGACCTATTGCAACATATATACATTTAATTCCTGTGCCTTTTTGATTAATAATCGCATCAACTGCAACGGCTGTTTTACCTGTTTGTCTGTCACCAATAATTAACTCCCTTTGACCTCTTCCAATTGGAACCATTGCATCTACAGCCTTAAGTCCAATTTGAACTGGCTGATCAACAGATTGTCTAGCTATGACTCCTGGAGCAACAACTTCGACAGGCATAGATTGATCTGCTTTAATTTCTCCCTTTCCATCAATCGGAGTTCCAAGGGTGTTTACAACCCTTCCCAAAAGGGCTTCTCCAACCGGGACTTCTAATACCTTGCCGGTACAGACTGCCTTCTGCCCCTCAATGATTTCTAGATAATCCCCAAGCACAACAGCTCCAACAGAATCTTGTTCAAGGTTTAAGGCCATGCCCTTCGTACCATTTTCGAATTCTATTACTTCTCCGTACATAACATCCCCCATGCCATGTATCCTTACAATACCGTCGGAAACGCTGACGACAATTCCTTCATTCTTTCTTTCTGCCGATAGATCAAGTCCTGCGATTTTTTCCTTTAAAACGCTGGAGATTTCTGATGGATTTAGTTGGCTCATAATTTCACCTTAAAAATTTAATTGATTTACTAATTTTTTGACTTTTCCTTTTATTGAAAGGTCAAGAGTCTCGTCTCCTATCTTAATAGATAGGCCGCCCATCATTTTTGGGTCTTTTGAGAAGTGTATATTGGCATCTTCGCCATATGTTTGTTTTAACTTTTGTTCTATATTTTTTTTAGAATCCTCGCCAGGATCAACCGCTACAAATACTTCAACTGACTTTTGTTCTCTATGTTCTTCAAGCAGTTCCTGATAAATAATGTAGATGGTCTCAAGTAAATTTAAGCGCTTGTTTTCAGCCAAAATTTCAATAAGTTTTTTAGATTTATCAGAAACAGATTCATCAAAAAGACTTACAAGGACATTAACAACATCTTGTCTAGATAGCGAAGGGTTCTCTATTGTATTTATTACGCCCTCTGTTTTGGAAGCCATTGCCATTGTCCTTAATTCATCAGCCATTTCATCAATATTTTTTGATTCAAGAGCACATGAGAATAAGGCCTTTGCATATGGTCTTGCTAGTGGCGTAAGTTCAATCATTTAAAGTTCCTCTGCAGCTTTTTTAAGAATTTCTTCGTGTTTCTCTTTTGAAATTTCATCGCCTAAGATTTTTTGAGTGGTGTCTATAATAATGTCGGACATTTGTTGTCTTAACTCTTCTTTTGCCTTGTTTGTTTCATTTTCAATAGTTGTTGAGGCGGCTGTTAATATTTTCTCTGCTTCGGCTTCAGCTTTTGAAGACGCGTCATTTACTATTTTAGAAGCTCTATTGTTTGCCTTTTCTAAAATTTCGGCTGCTTCGACTTTTGCTTGATCAAGCTCTTTATCAAATGCTAGTTTAGCTTCTTCTAGAGAATCATCTGCTTTCTTTGCAGCCTCTAGGCCATCGGATATTCTTTTCTCTCTTTCTTTCATAACGGAAAGAATTGGGGGATAGATATATCTCCAGCATATTGCAACAAATACAATCATTACAACTGCTTGAGCAAGTAAGGTGGCGTTTATATTCATATTTAAGTCTTTATCTTATATTGCAAATAACATGTACATACCAAGGCCAACTCCAATCATGGGAACCGCATCGGTTAGTCCCATCATCAAGAAAAATCTACCTTGGAGAAATGGCGCTAACTCAGGCTGCCTTGCAATTCCTTCTAAGAATTTGCTGCCCAAAACACCAACACCTATTCCAGCTCCAATTGCTGAGAGACCCATAGTAAGCCCTGCTGCTAAAATGTTAAATTCCATACTTTTCTCCTATATTTTGAGGATTAATGCTCCTCAGTTTCATGCGCCATCGCCAAATATGCGATTGTTAACGCCATAAAAATAAATGCTTGCAATGCCACAATTAATATGTGGAAAAGCGCCCAAACCAAATGTAAACCAAACCCGAGCACACCTATTGGTATGCTACTAAAAAACAACATTAATGCAATCAAGATAAATATCATCTCGCCAGCATACAAATTCCCAAAAAGCCTCAACCCAAGAGAAATAGGCTTCGCAATAAAGTTAACCATCTCCAGAACAAAATTTACGGGTATTAAATACTTTCCGAAGGGGTGTAATGTTAGCTCAGCAATAAATGCCTTAAGGCCCTTAACGGTAATACTGTAGTAAATAGTTAAAAGAAATATTCCAAAAGCCATGCCCAGAGTAATGTTGGGATCAGTAGTTGGAACAACTTTAAAATAGAAAGATTCGGGACCTTTAATCCACTCAACGCCCTCTCCTGCTAAAGCATAAGCAATATGTCCCGCCAAAACAGGTAAAAAATCAACAGGAACTAAGTCCATTAAATTCATCAACAAAATCCAAACGAATACGGTTAATGCAAGAGGAGCTATAAGTGTGTTTTTCACTGAACCAAAAAGTGATTGGACATTATCTTCAACAAACTCTATGCACATTTCAACAAAATTTTGCATGCCACTTGGTGTTGTGTTTGAATCGCTGTTCTTGGAAATAGCTTTTTTAAACACAAAAACAAAAAGCGCCCCAAGAGCAATTGACCAAAAAAGTGAATCTACATGAAATGCCCAAAAACCCATTTGATCAACTTTATACGGGTCACATGTCCAACCATCAGGAGTTTTGCCACACGTAAAATTAGTTAAATGGTGGCTTATGTAAGACTCGGTTGTAAGTTCAGATGCCATTAGTTATGAGCCTCATTTTTAGCCATTACATCGGCTGGGTTCACAGATAAATTAAATACAAGAAACATCGATAATGCATACAAAAAAGTGTCAGGCTGAAATGTGCCTGCTAGAACTAAAAAAACAACAAAAGCAGTCCATTTTGATATCCAAATGTAGCCGACATTTAAGAAAACGTCATTAATTTTGCTCCCCAGATAATATAATAAGAGCATAGAAAATATATAACCGATTGCTATTAAAGCGAAATAAGTATTTGCTATTGTGCCAATAAGAAAGACTGCTAAGTTTAGCAATATTATTAATTTAAATTTTTGGCTGGTGTCTCTCACACTGCGGATTAAAGGGTTAATTTATTTCTTATTCTGGCGAGAATTATAGAAACATATTAATTTATAAACAAGCTGTTTATTATTTATTTTTTAACTTCTGAATTATTGAATCGAGCTCATCGAGCGTGTTATAGAAGATCGAGACCTTTCCGGCTTTTTTGTTTTTAGTATCTATTTCTATTTTGTGGCCAAATGTTTCTGACATTTCTCTTTCAACATTTAACAAATCAGTGTCTTTTGAGGTGGGAATAATTCTTTTATTAGTAGCTTTTTTTGAATTTATGTTGCTAAAGTCTTTTATAGAGAGGTTGTTTTTTACAATTTTTTTTGCTGCTTCTTCCGCCTCTTTAGGCTCCATAGATGCCAGAAGTTTTGCATGTCCCTTTTCTATCATGCCGCTCGAGAGCATATCTAGGATGCTGTTTGGAAGAGACAAAATTCTTAAAGAGTTTGCGATTGTACTCCTAGCTTTTCCAGTAGATTTTGCAACTTCGTCTTGTGTTAGTCCAAACTCGCGCTTGAGCCTATCTAGCCCCCTGGCTTCCTCAACAGGATTTAAGTCCTCTCTTTGAAGGTTCTCAATTAATGCTGATATTAGGGCATCTTGGTCTTGTTTTTGGTCAACCAAGCAAGGAATTGAGGTTAGTCCCGCTTGTTTTGAAGCTCTTAATCTTCTTTCACCGGCGATCACCTCAAACTCGTTTAATCCCAGTTCTCTGACCAATATTGGAGACAAAACACCCTGGTTTTTTATGGATTCTGTTAATTCTCCTAATTTTTCATCATCAAAATTTGCTCTTGGTTGAAATCTTCCGGGTTTTATTTTCTCCAGCCCTATTTCTTTCACCGTTCGCTGTTTTGTATCTGTTTGTCCAAGAAGTGCGTCGAGACCCTTATTTAAAATTTTCTTATCTTCAGACATACTCCACCCTTCTTATTAGTTCTCCAGCAAGGGCTAAGTAGGCCTTTGCGCCATATGAGTTTGGCATGTACTGTATTCCAGATATTCCGTGACTTGGTGCTTCTGCTAATTTTATATTTCTTGGTATTAGTGTATTGAATACAAGCGAAGGAAAGTGCTTTTCAAGCTCCTCTGAAACCTCTTTAGCTAGATTATTCCTCATGTCAACCATTGTTCTAACAATACCCAAAACCCTATTAGTTGTCATGTTTTTATTTGAGAGCGTATCAATTGTGTTCATTAGGCCAGCTACTCCCTCAAGGGAATAATATTCGCACTGAAGCGGGATGAGCGTTCCAGATGCACACAAAAGCCCTTCAACTGTTAACTGATTTAGCGTTGGGGGTGTGTCAATTATTGTATAATCATATTTACTCTCTAAGTCTTTCAGGCTTTTTGATAAAAAAGCTTGGTTGCCATCACTCCTTATAGAAATCTCGAGCGCAATTAACTCTTCTGAGCCAGGGATAACGTCATAATTATCTTTTGTTTTTTGGATACATTTGTTTATGGGTGTTTTTTTAAAGTAGTGTGAATAGAGTGTTTGCGAGTTGAGGCTATCTACTCCTGTTGCTGTGGTGGCATTGCCTTGTGGGTCTAGATCGACGAGCAATGTTCTCCTTTTTGTTGCCGCCAATGATGCCGCAATATTCACAGCGGTGGTGGTTTTCCCCACGCCGCCTTTCTGATTTGCTATTGCAATAACCTTGTTCATTTATTTTTAATCTTAATAATATGTCTTTCTTGTTTTTTATTTTCTAGCTTGATTATTTCATATGTTAATTGGTTTGTGTCTAATACTTTTAGCTCTTCTTTTATTTTTTGGTATGTTCCTTTAAGTAGAAGATATTCTGTTTCTGTTTTAAGGTTGTTTTTTGTAAGCTCGATGATCTTACCTATTTGTGCAAAGGCTCTTGCAGTTATTATGTCATATGTCCCAAGACTATTTCTTTTTGTTATATTTTCATTAATTACTATTCCGTTTTTAATATTAAGCTCGTCGATTGTTTTTCTTAAAAAATAGGCTTTTTTCTGATTGCTCTCTAATAAATATACTTTATTGTTAGGTTTTATTATTGCGATAACCAGCCCTGGAAAACCGCCCCCAGAACCAAGGTCTAGAATGGTTTTTTTGTTATCTATAAATTTCGTTATGGGGTAGGAGTCTAAAATATCTTTTTCGAAAACCTCTTGTTCGCTGCTTCTAGCAAAAATATTATGTGTTTTATTAAAATCAAGTGCTAGGTTTATAAAGGTTGAGATTTTTTCTTTTTTTTCGTTGTTAATTTCAAAAGAAAGCTCATCTGGCTTATGCATTTTCTTTGAGTAGCTCGCTCTTTTTTATATGTATTAATATTAAATTTAGCGCTGCTGGTGTTATTCCCTCTATTTGGTTTGCGCCACCTATTGTTTTGGGTTTGTTGTTAATAAGTTTTTCGCGCACCTCGTTTGATAAGCCTGAAATGTCCTTATAGTTGATATTTTCTGGTATTTTTTTGTTGTTTTGTTTTTTTGTTTTATTTATTTCCCTTAGTTGTTTTGCGATATAGCCAGCATATTTTACTTCTGTGATTGCTCTTTGGTAGTGTTTTTCATTTGTTTGGTTGGTTTTAAAGAGTCTTTTTTCTTCAACATCGTTTCTTGACAACAGTTTATATAGGCTTTTGTTTTCGTTAAGTTTTATCTTGGTGTTTTTTTTGTTAATAAAGGAGTTGGTTTTTGTTTTTTTGAGTGTTTGTTCAACAAAACTCTTGTACTCCTTCTCGTTTTCTAAGAACTTGGTCTCGGTCTCTTTGTCAACCATCCCTATTTTTCGTGCCTTCATAAGAAGTCTTTGTTGGGCGTTGTTTTGTGATAATAAAAGTCTGTGCTCGGCTCGGCTCGTAAACATTCTATATGGTTCTGTAATGCCGTGTGATGTGAGGTCGTCAATCATTACTCCGATGTAAGATTCACTTCGATCAAGAACAAAATCGTCTTGTTTTTTAATATTGTTGCTAGCGTTTATGCCAGCAATTAACCCTTGGGCTGCTGCCTCTTCATAACCTGTTGTTCCATTAATCTGGCCTGCTAAATACAAATTATTAAGGCTGTTAAGTTGAAGTGTTTTTTCCAAGGATCTTGGATCTACAAAGTCATACTCTACAGCATATCCATACTCTGTTATTTCAGAATTTTCCATGCCTTTGATTGAGCTAATAAATTCTGCTTGTGCTTCTTTGGGTAGGCTTGTTGATATTCCGTTTGGATAAACTAAATTTTTTTTTATTCCTTCGGGCTCAATAAATATTTGATGGCTATCTTTATTTTGAAATTTGTAAATTTTATCTTCGATTGATGGGCAATACCTCGGCCCAATTCCCTTTATTTCTCCTGAGTACATCGCTGACAGATGAATGTTGTTTTTGATTATCTCGTGTGTTTTTTTGTTTGTTCTTGTAATAAAACAAGAAAGTTGTATTTGATGTTGTTTGGGTGGGTTGGAAATTGACATCCATGGGGTGGGCACGTCGCCGGGCTGATCTTCCATCTTTGATGTGTCAATACTTGAAAGTTTAATTCTTGCTGGTGTTCCTGTTTTCAATCTACCCATTGGTAACTTTAATCCATACAGTTTTTCTGACAAAGGTATTGATGGCTGCTCTCCTGCTCTCCCCCCTCTTATAACATCTTTCCCTGTATACATTTTTCCGTTTAAAAATGTTCCTGTTGTAAGAATGGTTTTCTTACATAAATAGCGATTTGTTTTAGTAATAACGCCTTGCACAGAATTTTTTTCAATAATCAAATCCACAACCTCATCGCCGATAATCTCTATACTGGTTTTATTAAGTATTTTTTGTACAGCTTTTTTATAAAGATCTCTATCACATTGAACCCTTAGCGCCTGAACTGCGTCACCTTTTCGCGTATTTAATGTTCTGTATTGGATGCCTGACATATCTGTTGCTATAGCCATAAGACCCCCCATTGCATCTATTTCTCTAACTATGTGTGACTTACCAAGGCCTCCGATAGCGGGATTACATGACATCTGACCTACTTTTGATTGATCTATTGTAATCAATGCACAACTAAGCCCAGCCCTATCAATTGAGAAAGCTGCTTCGGC
Organism: uncultured SAR86 cluster bacterium; assembly: GCA_902632555.1. Lineage (GTDB taxonomy): Bacteria > Pseudomonadota > Gammaproteobacteria > Magnimaribacterales > D2472 > SAR86A. Next base: position 8,633 of record CACPCZ010000001.1, read on the forward strand.
TCCGGCATGACCTCCGCCAATAACTATGACATCAAACTTATACATAAAATAATTAAATAATAATATCTATATTATATACTTTTTGTTATTTTTATTAGTGGGTGAATGTTTGTTAATAAGTTTGTCAAAATACCGTCTTTATAATAAAAAACGATCTTTAAAACCACTTAACTAACTATTAATTAAACACAATGAAAACAGTTAATAAATTGTTTACAATTTTTTTAATCCTTAAGCTAACACAACTTATACACATTATTTGCCAATACAAAAAGAGCTAAAAATATCTCCAAGGAGAGAGTCTGAGAACTTTTTACCTATTAGCTCATCTAATTCAGATCTGGCATTTTTTAAATCTTCTGCAACTAACTCTAGGGTTTTTTTGTTGCTTAATCCTTGGATCGCTTGTTCTAAGTTTTCTGTAACAGAAACAAAAATCTTGACATGCCTATCTCTAACCATAAAACCTATCTCATTTCTTGTATCAGACACGCTAAAACAATTTGATATTTTCTGTCTTAATTCTTTAAACCCATCACCAGTTTTTGCTGAAACACAACAGTCATACCTTTTAACATCCGCTTCATTGATATCCGTTTTATTTTGGACGCTTATAAATTTATTTGATTTACATGTCTTTTTTAAAAAAGACATTATGTTTTTTTCATAATTTTCAAAAACCCCTAAAACCAAATCAACTTCAGATATGTGGCTCAAAGACATCTCTATACCTTTTTCCTCGACAACATCATCAGTTTTTCTCATCCCAGCGGTGTCGCTTATTGAAAAAACACTTTTCTCAAAAAAGGCTTCAGAGCTAATCATATCTCTAGTTGTTCCAGGTTGATTTGTAACAATAGCCCTTTCATAACCAACCAATCTATTGAAAATCGATGACTTGCCCGAATTTGTTGGCCCTACAAGAAGTATGTTTTTCTTTTGAGAAACATCTCTCTTATTAGCACACAAAGAAACAAAGGACTCAAAATCTTCTTTGACTTTACAAAGATCAAAAAACAACTCATCATCCATAAAGTCTTCATCCTCGTCAGAAAAATCTATTTCAGCTTCAACCCGCATTCTTATTGAATTAACCCTATCAGAGTATTCAGCCAAGCGACCAGAGAGATCACCAAACAACGAAGAGCCAGACAAAAAAACCTCACTAGAGCTTGTGCTATCTATAAGATCAGACAAAGACTCAGCTTCATTTAGGCTAATTTTGTTATTTAAAAACGCTCTTTTTGTAAACTCCCCAGGAGAAGCTTCAGAAAAACCACTGTTAATAAAAGCATCTGAAACAAGAGACATTACACCAAGGCTACCATGAGCATATACCTCAAAAGAATCTTCGCCTGTGTAACTGTTGGGACCCTTGAATACAATTAATCCCACTCTGTCGACAAGCTGTTCACCGTTTTTCATATCAGCAAGATGAAACATGCGCGGACTAAAGTCTTGATGGCCAAACAACCCCTCCAAACCATCTAAGCAACCATTACCAGAAACCCTATAGACACAAATTGCCGATTTCGCAGGTGGAGTAGCTAGCGCAAAAACTACGGACATTTAATCACTCGATAGGGCGCCGCTTTTTTTATACATATAGGCCTGCTGCGCTAACTGAACCCCAGTGTTTACAACCATATAAAGACCTAAAGCGGCTGGCATAAATACAAAAAATAAAGAAAACATAACAGGCATATATTTCATTACCTGTGCTTGTGTTGGATCCATTCCGGCCGGCTGGGGGTTAAGTCTTTGAGTAACCGTCATAAGAACAGCAAAAGCCACTGGGAATAAAAAATATGGATCAGGCACAGAAAGGTCAGCCCATACACCAAAGGCGCTATGCCGCAACTCAACCATTTCTCGCAAAGCAAAGAAAAAACCAATGAAGAAAGGCATCTGAATAAATATTGGTAAACAACCACCCAGCGGATTGGCGCCATGTTCTTTAAATAACTTCATTGTCTCAGCCTGAATTTTTTGATTATCGCTTTTATACCGCTGCTTAATTTCATTAAGCTCAGGGGTTATTTTTCTCATTGCCGCCATCGATGTAAATGATTTGGCAGTAATGGGCCAAAACACCAACTTAATAAGGAGCGTAAATATAACTATTGTTAAACCCCAATTACCAACATACGTGTTAATCGCATCCATTGCGAACACCATCGGCTGTGCAAGAAACCAAAACCAACCCATTTCGATAGTTAGCTCTAAATTTTCAGCCCTGCCCATTAAATCTTTTCTAATTTTTGGGCCGACAAAAACCCTATGTTCGTGTTCAAACACCGAAGATGCGTTAGATGAGTTTTCAACTGTGTAACCCATTCTAAACAAACCTGCCTCTGAGGGAAGCGCATAAAAGTTGTATATAAAATCTTCAGACCCGATTAGTGCCGCAAAAAAGTATTTTTGAACAAAAGCAACCCAGCCTGATTTAGAAAGTGACTCTATACCACTCTCATCAATTTGATTTAGTTTTGTCGTCTCATAAGGCTTGCTGTCGGTGCTAATCGCAACACCCAAATATGAACCGTTGTTCATCATGCCGCCACTAAGGGCATCTGATTTTAGGTCTAGTGGCCTGCCAGCAGTCCTGTATAGCCCAGCAAAAGACTTGCCCTCTATTGCGCTCGAAGAAGAGTCGAGAACAAGAATCTCATAAGGCTCATCGGACAAAGATATAAGCTTTGATATTCCCAGCTCGTCATCCACCAACCTAACCGAATCACTATTAATAACATCTACTGCAAAAACAGGGCTTGATTTTGTAAAACCGCTTTTAAAATAATAATTGAAGGCACCATCCTGTCCAAAAACACGAAACCCCAGAGAACCAGGAACATTTTCAACGGGATATTTTTTAAGCCTGGTCTCAATAATTGACCCGGTTTTAACCGAAACAATAAGAAAAAGCTCTTCGCTTTCAATTTTTACATATTCATCGCTTACAAACGAAGAGTCAAAAGATTCAGCATACTTGAGGTGCTGCTGTATTGCGTCAGAGCGTTTTTCAGATGTCCATTCAAAAAGAAGGGCACCAGACAACAGAACTATTAACCCCCAATATATGTTTCTAATTCCCATTTGTTTTATTTAAACTCCCAAAAATACTATCAACAGCCATACAAACCTCTTTATCAGCTTGTTGATATGATAACTCCGCAAATGGTCTAAATACAGAAAAAACAAAGCCATCCGTGTGAAAAAAATCAAAACTATGCTGCCTAATAATTTCTTTTATTCTTCTTTTTATAAAATTTCTTTCAACAGCAAGCTTAAAATATCTTCTAGAAACAGATACATCTAAACCACAACCTTTGTTTTTTTTAAAGATTCTAAAATACTTACAACTATAAAGCTTTTCAAGCTGTTGGTTTGTTCTCTTGGGGTTTGGCAATTCTATGCACTAAGGACTTTTCTTCCTTTTTTCCTTCTGTTGGAAAGAACAGCCCTGCCAGCCTTGGTTGACATTCTTGCTCTGAAACCATGTGTTCTCTTTCTTTTAAGATTGCTGGGTTGAAATGTTCTCTTCATAATAGTTGGGTAAAAAAGTGTTGCAGATTATAGCTTAATATTTTTTTAAATTCACAAAAAAGACAGTAAATTAACAATTTTTTTATATACAAGTTATCCACAGAAAATTCTATAATTTATCCTGTAGATATCTTGTTAATTTTTTAATAGACTATCAAACTAATTAGGAGAAAATATTGGAACTTTGGAATAAGTGCTCTAAAAAACTTGAGAACACACTATCACAAGAGGACTTTAATACCTGGATCAGACCGTTAAAAGCAACCCAAGAAAAAAACACATTAGAGTTAATGGCTCCAAATGATTTTATATTGAATTATATAGAAAAGAATTTTGCACAAAATATTGAAGAGCTAATTAAACAAAACTCAAAAAAGAACATAAGTTTAGTTTTTAAAACACTAACAAAAGAAACATTTGTTGATAAATATCAAAATAATGAAAAAAACTCAGAAATTAAGCTTGTCGACGGATATATATTCGAAAATTTTGTTGAAGGTAAATCAAATCACTTGGCTTTGGCTGCTGCCAAACAAGTTGCCGCCAACCCAAAAGGTGACTACAACCCTTTATTTATATATGGTGGGGTTGGCCTTGGAAAAACACACCTTATGCATGCAGTTGGAAATGAAATACTTAAAAATGAACCAAATAAAAGAATTGTTTATGTCCACTCTGAAAAATTTGTCTCAGATATGGTAAAAGCCCTTCAATTGGGAGCGATGAATGAATTTAAGTCTTACTATAGAAACGCAGATGCTTTATTGATAGATGATATACAATTCTTTGCTGGAAAAGAACAGTCACAGGAAGAATTTTTTCATACCTTCAATGCGCTTTTAGATAGAAATAATCAAATGATATTAACTTGTGATAAATATCCTAAAGAGATCGACGGCCTTGAGGAAAGACTTAAATCTAGACTCGGTTGGGGACTTCCAGTTGTAATTGACCCTCCTGAGCTTGAAACAAGGGCCGCGGTTTTGCTTAATAAAGCAAATACCATGGGGGTTCATCTGCCAAATGATTGTGCAATATACATAGCACAAAGAATTCGCTCTAACATAAGAGAGCTTGAGGGGGCGCTTAAAAGAGTTGTTGCCAATGCCAGATTTACCAATCAAGAAATAGATTTGGCTCTTGTAAAAGACGCACTTAAAGACTTGTTTGTTATATCTGCAAAAATGGTTAGCATTGAAAATATTCAGAAAACAGTTGCTGAATACTACAATATCAAACTATCTGACCTGCTCTCAAAAAGAAGAAGTAGATCAATTACAAGGCCAAGACAAATGGCTATGGCATTAACCAAACATCTCACCAACCATAGCCTTCCGGAAATTGGAGAGGCTTTCAATGGCAGAGACCACACAACCGTTCTTCACGCATGCAAAAAAATAGCTGATCTCAGAAAAGAAAGCCCTTCACACGAAGAGGACTATAGAAACCTAAATAGAGCTCTTACAAATTAATGGATTTTTATATTCTTAAAGAAGAGGTTGTGAAATCGCTCAACCTAACACTCGGAGTTGTTGAAAAAAGACAAACCCTCCCAATTTTATCAAACGTTTTAATGGAGGTTGATGAATCATCTTTGAGGTTCACAGCTACAGATCTTGAAAGTGAAATTACTACGACTTCTACTATTTCTAATTTTAAAAGTGGTGGAAAAATAACAGCGCCAGCAAGAAAGTTAAATGATCTATGTAGGCTTTTGCCTGATTTAACTGAAATTCACTTTTTTTTAGATGGAGATAACCTGAATATTGAAACCAATTCTGGAAAATATAATTTATCTACATTGCCCAGTGATGACTTTCCATCATTTGAAATTGAGGACATAGATTCTCAAATTAATATATCGTCTGAAAATTTAAGTATGCTTATATCTAAGACTTCATTTGCAATGGGAAATCAAGACTGGAGACATTATTTAAATGGACTTTTTATATCTATAGATGATAAAAATATAACTGCAGTAGCAACAGACGCACACAGACTAGCACTTGCCTCAGCAACACTCAATGAAGCCTCAACAGAAAGCACAAGCGGAATTGTTCCTAGAAAATCTATTAATGAAATAGGGAAACTAGCTGGTGATAATTCGGATAATGTCATTGTTAAAATTTCACAAACATCTGTTTCGGTTGAGTCTGCAGGAACCGTATTTGTAAGCAAATTAATAGAGGGTAAATTTCCTGATTATGAGCAGGTTATACCATCAGGAGAGAGCTCTGTTTTAGGAATTGACAAAAAATTATTTTCTGAAAGTTTGAGCAGGGTAAGTGTTCTGTCAAGTGAAAAGTATAAAGGCGTCAGAATTGTTACCAAGGAAAATTTATTACATATTTCTGCCAACAACCCAGAAAAAGAACAGGGTGAAGAAAACCTTAGCTGCAATTACAAGGGTGAAGATGTAGACATTGCTTTTAATGTTAATTATCTTCAAGAAATACTTTCAACAATTGATTCTGATATTGTTGAAGTAAACTTTTTCGGTTCAGATAAAAGTTGTTTAATATCAGATCCAAACAATGAAAGTCTAAAGTATGTTGTAATGCCGCTTTTAATATAATCTAAAAGTGCCTCTAACTAATATCTCTCTTAAAAGGTTTAGATGCTTTGACGATCTAAGATTTGATCTATCTCCAGGCATTAATTTCTTTCATGGTTCTAACGGCTCAGGAAAAACTACAATCCTTGAATCAATATTTATGTTTTCCAGCGGCAAATCATTCAAAAGTTCTAATCTATCATCGCTAATCAAATATAATAATACTGATTTTTATTTAAAAGCTTTTGATTCTGAGACTGGCCATATTGTAGAAATTAAAAAAGAGGTCACAAAACCAATATCAGTTCTTTTAAATAATACAAAAATCACAACAAGTAGATTATTAAGAATATTTCCCTGTACTGTAATCCACAATAATACATTCTCATTCGCAGACGCATCTCCAGACTTCAGAAGAAAGCTTTTGGACAGATCGATTTTCGTAGCAAATGAAAATTTTTCTAGTAATTGGTTTTCTTTTTATAGGGCTTTAAAACAAAGAAATAGCTTGTTAAAGTCAGGAAGTGTAAATGAAATTTCCATATGGAATGAGGCAGTTTCAAAAGAAGGTGAGCTACTTACAGAGCAAAGAGAAAATTATTTTAAACAAACACTAACTGAATTTAACAACCTTATCGAAGTTATAAATCCTGAAAACGTATTTGTTTTTTTAAAAAATATTAGAATTAAATTTTATAAAGGCTGGCACGAAGACATAAATCTTTTAAATACTCTATCCAATAATATTAACCTGGATCTTAAAAGAAGAAGCACAATATTTGGACCTCACAAAGCAGATATTAAATTTCTTATTAACGACATTGATGCTCGGCAGTTGCTCTCAAGAGGAGAACAGAAGTTTTTTTCTATCATGTGGTGTTGCGCTCAGAATGAAGTTCTAAAAAAGTCATACGGAGTAAAGCCAACCTTAATAATTGATGATATTAAGTCAGAGCTTGATGAAAAAGTGTTTCAGCTTCTAATGAACTTATTAAAACTTAACCGCAACCAAGTAATCTTTTCCTGTATCGATGACTATTTTAGTAGTAAAATAATATCTAAATTCAATGATTTTAAAAAGTTCCACGTGGAACAATTAGGATAAAAAATGGCAAAAAAATCAAACGACGCCAAATATGATTCATCCAACATTCAAGTTCTAAAAGGTTTAGAAGCAGTCAAAAAAAGGCCTGGTATGTACATAGGGGATACAGACGATGGATCGGGTCTTCACCATATGGTTTTTGAAGTACTAGATAATTGTATAGATGAGGCAATGGCAGGCCATTGTTCTGATATACAAGTCATTATAAATAAAGATGGATCTGTTACTATAAAAGATAATGGAAGAGGTATACCCGTTGACGTTCATAAAAAAGAAGGTATTTCAGCAGCTCAATTAATATTAACAACTCTGCATTCAGGTGGAAAGTTTGATGATAATAGCTATAAGGTATCTGGAGGGCTCCATGGGGTTGGTGTGTCAGTTGTTAATGCCCTTTCTAAAAAACTCATTTTAGAAGTCCATAGAGATGGAGGGGAATATTTTCAAGAGTATAAAGAAGGAAAGCCAAAAGCAAAGTTAAAAAAAGTTAAGAAATCGAACAAAACAGGTACAAACATAACCTTCTTCCCTTCAGATAAGATTTTTACCTCAATAGATTTTGAGATTGATCGGATACATAAAAGAATTCAAGAACTGTCATTTTTAAACGCCGGTGTCTCTATAAATGTTGAAGACAAAAGAACCGGAAAAAGCAAGAAATTCAAAAATAACGGAGGATTATCCAGTTATGTGACACATCTAAGGGGAAGAAAACAAAAAATCTCAGATATTTTTGAGTGTACTGCCTCTGAGAACGAAGTTGGCGTAGAAATATCTCTTCAATGGACTGATTCATACTCCGAAAATGTCTTATGCTATACAAACAATATCCCACAAAAAGATGGTGGGACGCATTTAGCTGGATTCAGAGGAAGTTTAACAAGAGTTTTGAAAGCATTTATTAAAAAAGAAAATGCAAAAAAAACACCCACTGATCTTTTGGGAGAAGATGTTAGAGAGGGACTTACTGCTATTATTTCTGTAAAAGTACCGGATCCTAAGTTTTCATCACAAACCAAAGAAAAGCTTGTGTCTTCTGAGGTTGAAAGTGTAGTAAGTACAGTATTTAGTAAGTATTTTAACGAATTTCTGTTGGAAAACCCAAAGGATGCAATGAGTATAATGTCTAAAGTTTCGGAAGCTGCCCTTGCCAGAGAAGCAGCAAGAAAAGCACGTGAAATGACAAGAAGAAAGGGGGTTTTAGAAATTGCCGGATTACCTGGAAAATTAGCAGACTGCCAAGAAAAAGATCCAGCATTATCAGAAATCTACATAGTAGAGGGTGATTCTGCTGGCGGATCAGCTAAACAAGGGCGAAATAGAAAAAATCAAGCAATTTTACCCCTCAAAGGAAAAATAATTAACGTTGAGAAAGCAAGAATTGACAAAGTCTTAGGATCACAAGAAGTTGGCACGCTTATTAAAGCTCTGGGTTGTGGAATTGGTAAGGATGATTTTGACATAAAAAATCTTAGATACCATAGAATAATAATAATGACAGATGCCGATGTCGATGGTTCTCACATAAGAACCCTTCTCTTAACATTTTTCTATCGCCAAATGTATGACATTGTTGATAATGGGCATGTATATATAGCTCTGCCCCCTTTATATAAAATAACAAAAGGTAAAGATTTCATATATGCTTCAGATGAAAAAGAGAAAGAAGATGCAGTGAAAGCCTTTTCTAAAAATGGAACTCGGGGTTTAGAAGTTCAAAGATACAAGGGTTTGGGGGAAATGAATCCTGAGCAACTATGGACGACAACCATGGATCCATCTAATAGAAGAATGATGAGGGTTGATATAAAAGATATCCAGGATGCAAACGAGTCTTTTGAAGTTCTGATGGGAGATGATGTAGAGCCAAGAAGAGAATTTATCGATGCTAATGCCCTTTCAGTAAAAGAGCTCGACATTTAATTCATTTCAATAAATTTTGTATTAATCCATTTAAAAGCTTTATTCGTTAGCTCTTTAGGATCATCGCCATACATAGGCGGGCCTATTTTAACCTGAACGTTGCCTTTTTTCTTTGTAAACCTTCTATTTTCCCAAAAAAAACCTGAATTATGGCATATGGGTACAATGGGTACATTATTCTGAATTGACAAAAGACCACAGCTACTAGAGAATTTTTTGATTCCACTATTAGGATTTGTTCTAGTTCCCTCTGGAAAAATTATTATTGTAAAACCGTGATCTATTTTCTTTTTACCTGAAGATAAAACTTTTCTTAAGCTGGTTATTTTTCTTTTTCTTCTTAAATGGATTGGTTTTAGACAAGCTAAAGCCCAACCAAAGAAAGGAATATATAAAAGCTCTTTCTTTATAATACTCGCAGTAGGAAAGGCTAAGGTTTGTAAATAAAATGATTCCCAGGCGCTTTGATGATTTGAAACTAATATAAAAGGGGTGTTAGGAATATTTTCCTTACCCTCAACTTTCCACGAAACACCACATATTATTCGTAAGGAATGTAATATAAATAATATCCATAACGATGAGATTTTCTGAAGTGTTATTGTTGTAACAAAAGGGTATAGACAAATTATTAGTATTGCTACAGGTATAAGAGTTGAATACAGAACTATATTAAAGAAAAAGCTTCTTAGTATTTGCAATGTTTATTTAAGTTGAGATGTGAAATAATTTTCTAGATCAATAATTTTAATTCTTTTCTGATTCATAGAATCCCTATCCCTAACAGTAACTGTATTATTTTCAAGTGACTCAAAGTCTATGGTTATACAAATTGGTGTGCCTATCTCATCGTGCCTTCGATAACCCTTACCAATATTACCGGTATTTTCAAGCATTACCCTACCAAATCCAAGAGCTTGAAGTTTGTTTTTTGTTTTAATAGAAAGATCTACAATTTCTTGATTATTTTTTTTAAGAGGTATTACAGCAGCTTTGACAGGTGATAAGTGGGGCTTTAACTTTAAAACAATTCTTGTTTTTCCATCACCAATATCTTCATGTGTATATGCTTCATTAAGAATAGCTAAAAAGCCTCTTTCGACACCTGCAGACGGCTCTATAACAAATGGTACAAACCAGTTGCTATCTTCGTCTTGAGCAGCTAATTTAGAGTTTGAGTCATTATTACTTTTTACTTCAGAATTTATATTAAGCTCCTCCTGTTTTTTAGAATGTGAGCCTAAATCAAAGTCAGTTCTATTCGCAATACCCTCAAGTTCTTCTAGACCATGAGGAAATTTATACATGATATCTACAGTTCTTTTTGAATAGTGAGCTAATTCATCTATGGGTACTTCATATAACTCAATACTATCTGTGGGTACACCTTGTTCTTTCCACCATTCAAGTCTTTTTTGTACCCATGAGTTTAAGCTATCATCATCTTCACCAGGCTTCACAAAATACTCAAGTTCCATCTGCTCAAACTCTCTTACCCTAAAAATAAAATTTCTTGGCGTAATTTCATTTCTAAACGCTTTTCCAATCTGTGCTATACCAAATGGTAAACTTTTAGATGTTGAATCCACAACATTTTTAAAGTTAATAAATATTTGTTGGGCTGTTTCAGGCCTCAAATAAGCAAAACTATTTTCATCCTCAATTGGTCCCAAACTCGTTTTAAACATAAGGTTAAATGGTCTAGGCTCTGTTAAATCAGATGATCCACATTTTGGACATTTATTAGCAACAGTGTCAGATCTGAACCTTGATTTACACTTTTTACAATCAACCATGGGGTCTGAAAAAGTGTCCTCATGACCTGAATATCTTAAAACCAAAGGATTTGATAATATAGAAGCATCTAATCCTTCAATATTATCGTGTTCATATACCATTGAGGTCCACCATGATGACTTTATATTATTTTTTAGCTCAACTCCTAATGGTCCATAGTCATAAACACCCTGTAAACCACCATAAATTTCGCTAGATTGGAAAATAAAGCCTCTTCTTTTACAAAGAGCTACTAATTCTTCCATGTTTTTTGCAGCCAAATCAGTTCCTAGAGTATAAAATAGACAAATGTCTATATTATGTTATTTTGTTTAATATATTTGCTTATCTCTTAAATCTTTATCTCTTCCACAAATAGATCATTTACCTTATGATTATAGCAAGCATTGGTTATAAATCACGATGAAACCACTTTTTTATTTAATTTCTTTTTTACCTAAAACATTTGTCAGTTTATTAATTGATCTTTTTCTAGCTACTAAAGTATATAAATTCTTAAGTAATTACAAAATCACAAAAAAAAATCTAGAAATTGCATATCCTCATAGAACAGATGAGGACATTAAGATATTATCGAAGTTGAGCTTTAAAGAGTTTCTTATCTCTGGATTTGAGTCTATATATACATGGGGAACAACAGAATCTGAATCAAACAGTAATTTGCTTTGTGTGGAAAATAACTTCTTAATAAACAATTTAAAGCATAGCGGTTTGGTTGCTGTTTCATTTCATAACAGAAGTGTAGATATGCTGCTTACTTGGATGAACTCACAACATACAACTGTTAGCCTATATAAAAGAATAAAAAATAAGACACTAGATAATTTTGTCAAATCAAAAAGAGAAAGCGGAATGTCGAAATGTTTCGAAATAAATATTGCAGGTGTCAGACATTTGTATAAAGCAATCAAAAACAAAAATATCGTTTGTTTCGCAGCAGATCAAGTACCAAAGAGAGGTCTAGGGGAGCATATAAATTTCTTTAATGTAGAAGCCTATACAACAACTCTTGTTCAGTCACTTGCTCTTAAAACAAAAGTTCCGGTTGTATACTTTTTTATACAAACAAATCAAGACAGAAAGCTTAAAATTAAAATTGAAAGATGTAATGACAATATTTATGATGATAGCAAGCACTTACTTCAAATTAATAGTGATATAGAAAAATTTATCAACGCAAGGCCTTCTGATTATTCTTGGGAATATAAAAGATTTAAAAGGAGTAAAAATTTGCCAGCTGATCTGTATAAAAATATATAGTTATTTAGACCAAAACATTGGTGTCAAGATTACCAATAATGTAAATATTTCAAGACGACCAAGAAGCATGGCGAAAGCTAAAATTCCTTTGGCTGATGAATTAATACTTGAGTAATTTTCTGAGACTATTCCAAGGCCAGGACCAAGATTATTTAAACAAGCACCAACTGCAGAAAACGCTGATTCAAAATCTAAACCTGATATTAAAACAAATAAAAGTAGAATAATGAATGAAATTACGTAGATTGAGAAAAATCCCCATACCGAAGTTGCGACCTCATCATTAACACTTTTTGTCCCTATTTTTAATGTCATTACTGCACTAGGGTGAATTATCTTCATGATATTCTTGTAGGCATGATTCACCATTATTAATACCCTCCAAGATTTAACACCACCTCCAACGGATCCAGCACATGCCCCTATAAAAGCACCTATAAGAAGTAGAAAGGATAAAGAAAATGGCCATTCAGAAGTATTTGATATTGAAAATCCTGTTGTAGTAAGCATTGAGATGCTATGAAATGCAACTTCTCTTACAGATGGACCATTTATACTTATATTGGATATCGTTATGCCTAAAACAACAATAATTACTAATATACTAATAAAAAATCTCAGCTCAGGATCATAAAAATATTTAAGAGGTTTTTTCTTGAAAATTGCAAAGTAGTGCAATGTGAAGCTAAAAGCCGAAAGTAACATAAAAATCATACATACAAGCTCTATCGAAATACTATTAAAATAGCCGATACTTTCATTATGAGTTGAGAAACCGCCTATTGCCACGGTTGACATGGCATGAGATATGGCGTCAAAAGCTGACATTCCACCAATATAATAAAAAATACAACATACAACTGTAAGACCAAGATATATTAGCCACAAAACTTGAGCTGTTTCTTTTATTCTTGGTGTTAGCCTTTGCTCACCCATGGCACCAGGAATTTCAGTTTTATAAATTTGACCACCCCCGATTCCGAGTAGTGGCATAACCGCTATTGCTAATACTATTAATCCCATTCCGCCCATCCACTGTAAGAGCTGTCTATAGAATAATAAAGATTCCGGTAATTCGCTTAAGTTAGATATGACTGTTGCTCCAGTAGTAGTTATTCCTGACATAGATTCAAAAACTGAATCTATAGGAGTCATGCCACTTAAATAGAAAGGAATTGACCCCGCGAAACACAACACTATCCAGAACATAACAATAATCACAAAGCCATCTTTTTGAGAAAGCTCATTATTAATATTTCTAGTGATATAAAGCCCTAATGCTCCAACAAGGCCTATACATATCAGCGCATATAAAAATAAATTTAAAGCACCATCATCGAATATCACAGAAACAACTATTGGAAAGATATATGAAATACTAAAAAATAACACCAGCGTGCTAAACAACTTTAATATTGATTTAAAGTTCATTAATTTTTAAACAAGATCTCAATCTCAGACATCATATTTTTATTAGCTAAAAACACTATAAGATGATCATTTAGACATAATTCAACATCTGACTCTGGCATTATTAATTCACCGTGCCGAACAACAGCTCCTATGGAAGCTCCTTCTGGTAAGTCAATCTCTTTAATAGATTTTCCAAATAATGCAGAAGTGTATTCATTTGCATGGACAACACCCTCAACAGCCTCTGCACCAGTATCCATCTTCAGCATTACATCTTGAGCAACATCACCCTCTCTTAAATCTTGAAGAACAGAGGACACTGTCAGCCGATAAGGAGCTATATATATATCTATAAAACCAGGAACGAGGCCAAGATAAGATGGATTATTCAAAATTATCATTGTTTTTTTTGCTCCCATTTTTTTGGCAAGTAAAGATGACATAAGATTAGTTTCATCATCATCAGTTAATGCACAAAATATATCTATATTTGAAATGCTCTCGCTTTTAAGTAAATCTTCATCTGTCGCAGAACCATGAAGCACAATTGTTTTGTCAAGTTTTTTTGAGAGGTCTATGCATTTTTCTTCATCTGAATCAATTAATTTTGTTTTGTATTCATTTTCAATTTCTTTTGCCAATGAATACCCTATTTTTCCACCACCAATAATCATCACTCTCGAATAGTTTTCTTCATGATCTCTGAACTCATCAACTATTTGATCTGTATTCTTTTCTGAGGAAATAAAATATACCTCATCATTTTCTTTAATTATTGTCTCACCCGATGGGATAAATGGCTTACCTTTTCTATATATAGATGCCACAAAAGCATCAGTGTCTGGCATATCATCTTTTATACCTTTTAATTCTCTGCCTACAAGCTTGCCTTTCTTTTTTGCCTTAACACTTACAAGGTTAACCTTCCCATCTGCAAATTTTTCAATTTGATCAGTTCCGGGGTGGATAATAAGATCCTTTAGATGATTTTTGACTTCATTTTCTGGACTAATGACAATATCGATTATGTTTTCTCCAAACATACCCAAATCTTCTCCATAAGACTCATGGGTGATCCTACATATTGTCTTTTTAACATTGAAAAGCTTTTTTGCTATCTGACAGGCTATTATATTTACTTCATCATTTGAAGTTACTGCAATTACAGTAGTAGATTCATCAGCGCCAGATTTTTTAATTGAAAGTGGGTGGGATGCATGTCCCTCTATTGTCATGATGTCTAATTTATCTTCTAGCAAAGTAAGGGAATTCTTATCCTGATCAATTACGGCAACGTCATAGTCATTATTTACAAGTGCTCGAGCTAAACTACCCCCAACACGACCAGCACCTAAAATTAGCACTTTCATATTGTGTAAATTAAACCTCTTTTGAAGTAATTAAAAGACTTATAGGAAAATTTTTTTTATGAAAAAAATTGTTTGTATGAATTGAAAACATCTTCAGACGTTATTATTTTCTTATTTGGAAATTGTAAGTTAGTAATTACTATCAATTTGTCTATAGTATTTATATATATTCCAGATTTTGTTATTTTGTTTATCGTTCCAGCTTTAGAGCTAGAATCTTCATCAGTTATCTGGAGACCATGTATTTTTATTAAGGTATTTTTATATTTAAAGGTTAATCCGGGCCACTCAATATACGCTTTAAATTTATTAAAAATTTCAGTACTAGATTCGTTAAAATTTGTGAGGCCATCACTTTTAAGAATTTTTTTACAGTAAGACACTTCCTCTGTTTTTTGATCAAGCAATTTTACTTTTTTAGTTTTTATTAACTTTAAGACATTGCTAATTTCCTTTATTGATATTTCAGTTAGCTTTTTTTCTAGTGTTGTCTTATTGTCATCATGTAAAATTTCACATTCAAATTTTTTGATTATTTCCCCTCCATCAAGGCTGTTATTCATTTTCATAAAAGTTACGCCTGTATGTTTGTCACCGTTAATGATAGAAGCTTGAATTGGAGAGGAGCCTCTATAACATGGTAGCAGAGAGTAATGAATGTTAATTGGCATCATTTTTGGAATATTTAACATCCATTCCGGTAATATCTTTCCGTATGCTACAACCACAAGAACATCTACGTCTAATGTAGAAATAGTCTCTTTAAAATCAATACAATCTAATTGCTCCGGTTTGAATAAATCAATGTTTGCATTTCTGGCAGCAGAAGATACTGGTGATTCAAGTAGATTAGACCCTCTTTTTCCTGGTTTATCTGGTTTTGTGATTACCCCAACTAAATTTATCTTATCTACTTTATTTAGAAAATTTAGTATTTTTGATGAATTAAAGGTTGTTCCAGCAAATAAGATGTTCATATTTATTAAAATCTGTTATTTTCTGCTAAATTCTTTTAAAAGACGCTTACGAACACGATCTCTTTTTAACGCACTAATATAGTCAACCATAAGCCTGCCTTCTAGGTGATCAATTTCATGTTGTATACAGATATTAAGTAAACCTTCAGGGGTATCATTATGCTTTTTTCCATCAAGGTCTTGCCATGTAAGGTATATTTTATCTGGTCTTGTAATGTTTTGATTAAATCCAGGTATTGATAAGCAACCTTCCTCAAAATCCACTAAACTATGCTTTTCTGCGACTTTATACTCTGGATTTACAAAAACTAAGGGCTCGTTTCTGTCTTCAGATAGATCCATTACCACCAGCCTAATGTGTCTATCTACTTGTGTAGCAGCCAAACCAATGCCATTTGCGTCATACATTGTGAATAACATGTCTTCAGACAGCTTTTTTAGACTTTTGTCGAATTTTTCTACTTTTTTTGCCACTGTCCTAAGTTTTGGATCAGGAAAAATTAAAATTTTTAATTTTTTAGACATATATAGCTGTTTTTTATTATAATTTCGTGATTATAATCTACTTAACAATTATAGAGTAACAAAATATGTCAAATTCAAATGTCCAAGTAGCAATAATAATGGGATCTGATAGTGATTTGCCCATTGTAGAAGCTAGTTTCGCAGTTTTAGATGATTTCGGTGTAAATTATACAAAAAATGTCATGTCAGCCCACAGAACACCCCATGATGTCATGGAGTTAATAAAAAACTCAGAGGATAATGGTTGCCAAGTCTTTATAGCAGCAGCTGGTATGGCTGCGCACCTTGCAGGAGCTGTTGCAGCTCATTCTTCGAAGCCAGTTATAGGTATTCCAATTGAGTCTGGGGGAATGGGTGGAATTGACGCATTATTATCTACTGCAATGATGCCTCCAGGTGTGCCTGTTGCAACTGTAGCTGTTGGAAAGAGCGGAGCTAAAAACAGTGCAATTTTGGCAGTCCAAATCCTAGCAACTTCGGATGAGGCTTTATCCGCGAAGCTTAGAGAATTTAAAGAAAATATGAGAAAAGAAGTTTTAGAAAAAGATCAAAAACTTAACTCATAATTGAATAAAAAATCTTTAGATATCCACTCAGCTATAGAGTGGCTAAAATCAGGAAAAATTCTTGCGCATCCTACCGAATCTATTTGGGGGTTAGGATGCGATGCATTTAACAAAGAAGCAGTTCAAAAAGTATTTCAATTGAAGAAAAGAAATCCTTCAAAAAATTTTATCTTATTGTGCAACTCACAAGAATTTCTATATAAATATCTAATTAACATTAGTGCTGATGATAAAAATTTTCTAAGTAAAAATTGGCCAGGACCGGTTACATTTTTGCTTAAATATAACGAGAATTTGCCAGGGCACCTACATACAAAAAATGGAAAAATTGCTGTAAGAGTAAGTAATCACTTACCTATAAAGCGATTATTTAATGGATTTAAGGGTTTTATAGTTTCAACATCTGCAAACTTGTCCGGCGAAGAAATTATTAATAATCCCGACGACATAGTAAATTTTTTTGAATCTGATGATTTGGCATATTATGATGAGCGCCTTGGCAAAAACATTAAGCCGTCTAAAATAATTGATCTTGAATCAAGATCTGTAGTGCGTAACTAATCAATGAAAGATAATATTAAAAATAACCTGCTTAATATCCAGTCTGATATTATCGAAGCTTTTTCCTCTTTAGAGGCAAATACTAATGCAACAATCTCTCTTGATAATTGGGATAGAGAAGAAGGGGGAGGCGGAAAAACTTTTGTAATAGAAGATGGTGAATTTTTTGATAATTGCGCTGTTAACTTTTCATCCATTCATGGTTTTGAGCTGCCGGCAACAGCGTTAGCCAACGATCTCAAAATTGAAGCTAATTTTGGTTATAAGGCAACAGGCGTTTCAGTTATTTCTCACCCAATAAACCCTCATGTTCCGTCTAGTCACATGAATGTTCGTATTTTTGGTATTTTAGATAAGAATAAAGATATTGCTGAATGGTGGATAGGCGGTGGATATGATTTAACACCATACATCCCATACAAAGAAGACTGTATTGATTGGCACTCTAGAGCTAAAAGCTCTTTAGACGAGGTTAATTGCGAATATTACAAAGTCTTTTCGGATAACTGCAATAATTATTTCAAATTACCCCATCGCAATGAAAGAAGAGGCGTTGGTGGCATATTTTTCGATAATTTAACCGATTTATCATTAGAAAATAGTATTGATTTTCTTAAAACCGTTGCGAAAAACTATTTAGATTCTTACTTAGCTATTGTTAATTTGAGGAAAGATATCGAATTTACTCCTTCTGAGAAAGAATTTCAGCTAATAAGAAGAGGTAGATATGTTGAATTCAATTTAGTCTGCGATAGAGGAACTTTATTTGGATTGCAATCAAAAGGAAGAATTCAATCGATATTGGCGTCTTTGCCCAATAATACAAAGTGGCAATACAATACTTCAGAAGCTTACAAAAGAATGGAGAAATCTCTTCTTGAATTCATTAATAGGGACTGGAATGTCTAAAATTGTAAAGTTAGGAGTCATTGGAGATCCAATTGAACATTCATTGTCTCCTTTTATTCATTCAAGATTTGCTCGTTTGACTAACATCAATATTGAATATTTGCCTTATAAAGTTAATCAAGATGAGTTTAAGTCCTTTGTTAATGATTTTTTTAAAGATCCAACCTCAAAAGGATTAAACATAACACTTCCTCATAAAAAATTAGCAACGAAAATAGACGGGATTATTTCTAAAGAAGCCAGTTACATTAATGCCGTTAATACATTAGTAAAAGATGACAAGAAAATTTTTCTTTATTCAACAGATGGCGAAGGATTTTTTGATGATGTAAGGCAAAAAGGCTTCGACTTTTTAAATAAAAGGGTTCTAGTTATTGGAGCAGGGGCTGCAGTTGAAAGTATTTTATATAGGATTGCAAATAGTGATGTTAAAAGCATTACTATATTTAATAGAACAGTTGAAACCGCTGAAAAATTAGCAAGAAAATATTCACACATGAAAGAAGTCGATACGGTTCTCTCAAGAGACAACAAATATGACATTGTAATAAATGGCAGCTCAGCAGGCCTTACTGGCGAATTTAAGCCAACTAATGATTTTCTAATTTCAAATAATGCTATTTTTTATGACTTAAACTATTCTCTTGCTGAGACCCCATTTTGTAAATGGGCTAGTGATAAATCAAATCATGTCTACGACGGTATTGGCATGCTTGTTTTTCAAGCTGCTCATTCCTATAAAATGTGGTTTGGAGTTTTTCCTGAAACAAAAACAGTTCTTGCAGATTTGGAGGCTATGAAAGAATGAAAAGGTTCGTTCAATTTATCGCAGGTGCGATTTGTCCAGAATGCAAAAGCAAGGATACCATAGCACTCAATCCAGCAGACGACGAGATTTACTGTGTAAAATGTGATTTTGTTGAAAAAAGACCAGAGGTTAAAGACTCTAACAATAATTCTGAAATAAAGGTTATTAATATTGATGATTTCAGAAAAAATAGAGATAAAAATTAATAGAAATTAAAGCTCCAAAAAGATATTATACTTATCAAAAATTTGCGTTTTTTCTTTGTTGTATATATATAAATGACTTATAATGCATCATAAGTAAATTTTATTATTAAGACACACTTACATTGGGCGGATAATGTTTTTTAGACTTCTTAAAAATCCTAAGAGGAAAGTTCTACTTCCTCTAGTATTCCTTTGTGTGTCACCAATGGTATCTGCAGACTGGTTTGCGCTTAACATGACCAGAGGCATCACTGATATCAGTAATGAAGTTTTTGAGCTTCACATGCTTATATTTTGGATATGTGTTGCCATAGGGGCTGTTGTATTTTCCATAATGTTTTACTCAATGTGGGCTCACACAAAAGAGAAAAATCCTGTTCCGGCAACTTTTCATGAAAATCACAAGCTTGAAATAGCTTGGACAATAATTCCATTTTTAATTTTAATAGCAATGGCTGTGCCAGCCTCCAAAACGCTTGTAAAAATCTACGATGATGAGGCCGGAGACATAAATATTCAAGTAACAGGCTATCAATGGAAATGGCAATACAGATACCTAGAAGACGAAGTCAGTTTCTTTTCAAATTTGTCAACTGATCTTGATGAAATATACAACCTTGTTCCAAAGGGCGAAAACTATTTACAAGAAGTTGATGAAATGGTGGTCATTCCAGCTGGCAAGAAGGTTAGATTTCTAATAACCGCTAACGACGTCATTCATTCTTGGTGGATGCCAGCATTTGCAATCAAGCAAGATGCAATACCTGGTTTTGTTAATACCGCATGGACAGTTGTTGATGAGCCGGGAATATATAGAGGTAAGTGCACAGAGCTTTGTGGTAAAAACCATGGCTTTATGCCAATCGTTGTCAAAGTTGTAGAGCAAGACGAATACGATGATTGGGTATATGGTAAAAGACAGGAAGCAATTAAACTAGCCGAACTGACTACCAAAGAATGGACTACCGCTGAGCTAATGGAGCGGGGTGAAGGTATTTATGAGGTAAACTGTGTGGCATGTCATCAGACTGCTGGTCAGGGCATAGCTGGAATTTTTCCTGCACTCGCTGGTAGTGATATCGCACTCAATAACAAAGACAGACATATCGAAATTTTAATGGAAGGAGTTCAAGGTGCTGCGATGAATTCTTTTGACTACTTATCAGAAGTCGAATTAGCAGCAGTTATTACGTATACGAGACAAGCATGGGGAAATGCTGAAAATGGTGATGGCGAAATTGTCGTTCCAAAAGATATCGTAGATTATAAAGAACCTAAAATATAAAATAGGAAAGTATTATGAGCGCAGTTATAGAAAATCATCATGACGACCATCATCATGGGCCTGCCAAAGGCATTACAAGATGGTTGTACACAACTAATCACAAGGATATAGGAACATTATATTTGTGGTTTAGTTTTGCAATGTTCCTGATTGGTGGAGCAATGGCAATGGTTATTAGGGCCGAGCTTTTCCAACCAGGTATGCAAATTGTAGAACCTGAATTTTATAATCAAATGATAACCCTACATGGGTTGATTATGATCTTTGGCGGAGTTATGCCAGCTTTTGTTGGGCTTGCAAACTGGCTTGTTCCAATGATGATTGGAGCTCCAGATATGGCGTTACCGAGAATGAATAATTTAAGCTTTTGGATTCTTCCTTTCGCTTTCTTTATTTTGCTCTCATCTTTGTTTATGGAAGGTGGAGCACCAAACTTTGGATGGACTTTTTACGCACCACTATCTACAACATACGCACCACCTAGTGTTACATTTTTTATATTTTCAGTTCATATAATGGGCGCCTCATCAATTATGGGCGCTATAAATGTAGTTGTTACTATTATGAATATGAGGGCGCCGGGCGTTGATTTAATGAAGATGCCTCTATTTGTTTGGTCATGGCTAATTACAGCTTACTTGCTAATTGCGGTTATGCCTGTTTTAGCTGGTGCTGTAACCATGATGCTTATGGATATACATTTTGGAACAAGTTTCTTTAATGCTGCTGGTGGCGGGGATCCAGTTTTATTTCAGCATATATTTTGGTTTTTTGGACATCCCGAAGTTTATATTATGATATTGCCAGCCTTTGGCATCATCTCACACATAATAGAAACATTCTCAAGAAAACAGTTATTCGGATATTCTTCAATGGTATGGGCTATGCTTTCTATTGCAATTTTATCTTTTGTAGTTTGGGCTCACCACATGTTTACTGTTGGTCTTCCACTGGCTGCTGAGATATTCTTTATGTGGGCTACGATGTTAATTGCCGTTCCAACCGGAGTTAAAGTATTTAATTGGGTTGCGACTATGTTTAGGGGATCTATTACTTTTGAAACACCTATGCTTTTTGCTATCGCTTTTGTAGTTTTATTCACAATTGGTGGATTATCAGGTTTAATGCTTGCTATTGTTCCAGCCGATTTTCAATACCACGATACTTATTTTGTTGTTGCACATTTCCACTATGTCTTAGTACCTGGTGCGATATTTTCGATAATGGCAGCTGTATATTATTGGATACCTAAGTGGTGTGGCAATATGTATGACGAACGTTTGGGTAAACTTCATTTTTGGTTATCTTTTGTTGGAGTAAATGTTACTTTTTTCCCACAACATTTTATTGGTTTGGCCGGCATGCCAAGAAGATATCCTGATTATGCTCTTCAATTTGCTGACTGGAATATGGTTTCTAGCGTTGGCGCTTTTCTCTTTGGTTTTTCACAAATTTTATTTTTGTTTATAGTGCTTAAGACAGTTATGGGCGGCAAAAAAGCCACTGGACAAGTTTGGGAAGGAGCAAAGGGATTAGAGTGGACTGTTGCTTCACCTGCTCCGTACCATACCTTCTCTACACCTCCAAAAATTGACTGATGAATAAAGGAGCAAAAAAAACTTTAATTAAATTAGTGGTTGCAGTGCCACTGATGTTTGCTTTTGGTTTTGCTCTTGTTCCTTTGTATGATGTATTTTGTGAAATTACTGGTATTAATGGCAAAGTATTTCAATCAGAATATTCTGATGAGTTGGTAACAAATGAGGGCAGACCTATAGCACTTCAATTTATTTCCACAAATAATGAGAATATGCCATGGACTTTCAAACCATCAGAACAGGTAATGAAAATAGAAACTGGCAAATATCATACAGCTACTTTTTATGTCAAAAATACCACTAACAAAAAGATGATGGCACAAGCCGTACCAAGTGTCGCACCCTCAAATGCTGCAGAGCATTTAAAAAAGTTAGAGTGTTTTTGTTTTGAACAACAAGTCTTAATGCCAGGTGAAGATGCGGTGCTGCCAGTAAAGCTGCTTGTATCAAATGACCTACCATCAAATATTAAAAATATAATACTGTCGTATACAATTTTTGACATTACAGATTATAGCGATGAAGCTATGGCTCATAACTTAATGGACATGGAGTAAGTTAAATGAGCGGGGGAAGTTATTATGTACCTGATCAAAGTAGATTTCCAATTTTTATGGCTTTCTCGCTTTTTGTCCTTGTTATGGGGGCTTCTAGCACAATAAATAATTTGGATGATCCTGACAGTAACTCTGTGTACATTTTGTACTCCGGTTTGGCCTGCCTTTTCTTAACAATGTTTTTCTGGTTTAGACAGGTTATTAAAGAACATCTTGCAGGATTGGATTCGAATCAACTCAAACAGTCGTATGTTTATGGAATGGCCTGGTTTATATTTTCTGAAGTTATGTTTTTCGCTGCATTTTTTGGGGCTCTTTTCTATGTTAGAACATTGGCGGTTCCTTGGTTAGCTGGTGAAGGATCAAAGGGTGCTGCAATAACAGCGGTCGAACTATGGCCTGCATTTGAATCTACATGGCCTGTAATAACAACGCCAGATAAAGGAGCGGAATTTGATTTAGCAGAAAAAAGCATGACATGGCCTGGTTGGGACCATGCGTTGGAATGGCTTCCTCTTTGGAACACAATAGTTTTGTTAAGTTCAAGCGTAACCGTCCATTTTGCTCATCTTGGCTTAAAAAACGGAAATAGAAGAAGGTTCAATAGCTTTCTTGGTATAACTGTTTTTCTAGCTTTGATATTTGTTGGACTTCAGGCTGCTGAGTACTATGAGGCCTATGCACATTATGGACTTACATTAAATTCAGGCATCTATGGATCAACTTTTTTTATGTTAACTGGGTTTCACGGTTTCCACGTTATGATGGGAGGCTTTATGCTAGCAATTATGTTAGCAAGATCAGTTTTCGCAGGGCATTTTGAAGAACATGACCATTTCGGCTTTGAAGCAGCATCATGGTATTGGCATTTTGTTGATGTTGTATGGGTTATGCTTTTCTTGTTCGTATATATTCTTTAGTTAAGAGTCGTTCCAAGGCACTGCATTATTACCAAGCTCGCCAGTATAAAGACCGATAGCAACTAAAATGATAAGTAAAGCAGCAAAGAAAACCCTCAAACCAAGCATGTATACTGTCCTTTTTCTGCCTGTGTCACCTTGATCAATGAAAAGAAAAAAGAATCCTCCGGCAAGTGAAAGGACTAAAAGAACAGCAACTATATAAACAAGAGTTTTGATCATTACAAAATTTTAAAGCATATATACTTGAATAGATATGAAAAAAAATAAATTTAGACCAGGAGCAAAAATAACAATTTTTTTTGTTTTTTTTGCAATCTTGTTTTTTTCACTGGGTGTATGGCAAATTGAAAGAGGACAAGCAAAAGCAAATATCTTGAATGAATTTAATGATAATCTCAAAAAGACTCCCTCAAACTTAGATGAAAGTTCAAAGAAATGGGACAGAGTATACGTCAGAGGCAGTTGGATAAATTCTGAACAAATCTTAATAGATAACATAATAAATAGAGGTATTGCAGGATATAAAGTCATTACTCCTCTTAATATTGAGGGAAGTGACAAAACTATTCTCGTCGACAGAGGATGGATTAAACAAAACAAATATAGAGGGGTATTACCTGATATAAGTTTAGAGGAAAAAAGTGAGACAGTAAGCGGAATTTTAGAGCTACCGGAGCTCGGGCTTGTTCTTTCAAATGACATTGTTACTTCTGAGTGGCCAAAAATATCTCAGTCTAAGAATTTCAAGATATTAGCAGAACAATTTGATATGAATCTTTTCCCAATGATTTTATTAGCTGATCCAATTAATCAAAATAGCCTAGAATATATTAAAATTACACCCACTAACATGACCCCAACAAAGCATTATGGATATTCAGCACAATGGTTTTTGATGTTTGTTGTTTTATGTGCAATGTATATTTGGTACGGATTAAATAAAAATGAAAAATAAGTTCTTTTTAGCAGCAATCTTATTAACTCCTATCTTGGTTGTTGTGTTCTCATCTATGTATTTTTCTTTTGGCATGTCGCCAGACGGAACAAAGAATAACGGAGTATTTTTTGAAAACTATTTTGAATTTAATCAATTCAAAAACGAAGAAGAAAAAAGAGACTTGGTAGAATTCGAAGACGGAAAATGGGTGCTCTCTGTCTACATAACAGATCTTGATTTGAGCAAAGAATCAATATATTTGATGAGACAATTAAATGTAGCTTTGAACAGAGATATTAATAAGTTAAAAAGAATTGTTTTTTACTCCAACAACACGTTAGACCTAAAAATGATCGACTTAAAAAATAAATATCCAAGAATTGAAATTATCAAGGATACAAATGGTGCCTTACTGGATGTTTTACAGGAAAATTCAAAAATTAACTTTAATGTTGAAAATCCTATTTTTGTCATTGATCCATATGGGAGAGCAGTAATGTATTTTGAACCAGAAACAGATCCAAAGCTGATGTTAAAAGATTTAAAGGTGCTAATTTAATGAATGCTATAAGAAATTTATCATTTGCTGGTATTTGTATGGCTTTTGTCGTGATTGCATTAGGTGCATGGACAAGACTTGTTGATGCCGGTTTAGGATGTCCTGATTGGCCTGGTTGTTATGGATTTATAGTCTTTCCTACCACTGAGGCAGAAATTGCTCTTGCCGAAAGTAGATATCCGATGTTCCCTTATGACATTAACAAGGCAATACCAGAAGTCGTTCACAGATATTTTGCTGCTGCATTAGGACTCTTTGCTATTTTTTTGGTTTATTTATCATTTAAAAAAACAAAAGATAGAACAATTAGAGGGTGGTCACTATTTCTTTTATTTTTCATATGCTGTCAGGGCTTATTCGGATATTTAACGGTTAGTCTTAAATTACTACCAATAATTGTTACTGGACATTTATTTGGAGGATTTACAACGCTAACCCTTTTCTATTTTATATATTTGAAATCAAGAAATTTTGAAATTTTTAATCAAATAAATATTTCAAGTTTAAAGTTAATTGCTGGTATTGCATTTGTAGTTCTGATATTTCAAATATTTTTAGGTGTCTGGACTAGTACTAACTATGCGTCTCTAGCTTGCGCAGATTTTCCAACATGTCAGGGCTCCTATCTTCCAGAAATGGACTTTAAAAGCGGATTTGATTTGAACCAAGAAGTAGGACCAAATTATTTATATGGACTATTAGATAATCCAGCACGAGTAGCAATTCATTATACTCACAGGATTTCTGCTTTACTTGTAACTTTTATTTTTCTGATTTTAATGTCAAGACTTTGGTTTTCAGACGCAGCACCTTTGGCTTCAACACTAGGAATTCTTTTGCTTACTCAAATTACTCTTGGAATAATCAATGTTGTTAAAGTTTTGCCACTTTATGTAGCAATCGCACATAATCTAGTTGCCGCTTGCTTATTACTTGCAACGTTTACTGTAAACTATCTCGCCTGGAAAAAATGACACTTTTAAAGAGCTATTATCATCTTTGTAAGCCAAATGTTGTTTATATGATGTTAATTTGTGCAGTTGTTGGAATGCTTTTAGCAGAGCAATATGTAAGCTCATATCTATACCTATTTATATCATTGCTTGGCATAGCTTTATGTGCGGCCTCAGCGGCAGCGATAAATCAAGTTATTGATAGAAAAACAGATGCGTCTATGACAAGAACCGATCAAAGGCCGCTCCCTCAAGGAGAACTCTCGCCTATGCATGCATCTATATTTGCTTTGATAATTGGGATATTAGGATCAATGATTTTATATTTCTTTGTAAACACTCTAACTATGGTGCTGACAATTACGTCATTAATAGGCTACGCATTTATATACACAGTTTATTTAAAAAGAGCAACTCCACAAAATATAGTAATAGGTGGATTGGCGGGAGCTGCTCCACCTCTATTAGGATGGTCTTCCATCACAAATACTATAGATCCTTATGCCTTACTACTGGTTTTAATTATATTTGTATGGACGCCACCACATTTTTGGGCTTTAGCGATTTACAGGAAAGATGAATATGCTAAAGAATCAATTCCAATGTTGCCAGTCACACATGGAGTCCAGTTCACAAAATTACAAATCGTTTTGTATACGGTAATTTTGTTTATCGTAAGCATTCTTCCGTATGTTGTTCTTATGTCAGGAATAATTTATCTTGTTTCAGCCTTGATTCTTAGCAGCATGTTTATGTACTACTCCGTGAAACTTTATATCAGCAAAGATAACGAGATCGCAATGAAAACATTTCAGTTTTCTATTTATTACATATTTTTAATCTTTCTAGCCTTGCTTGTTGATCACTTTATAATTATTGCTTGATGACAGTTAAGAAAAATATATTAATTATTATAATTTTTATAGCTACAGTACTGAGCCTGTTTATTAATAAGCTTACAACACCAAGAGTTCTTAGCACCAATGAGCTTTTGATAAATGGACTATTCTTATTTGAGCAACCTAAATCGATTTCAGATTTTACATTTTTTTCTGGAACTGATGATGAATTTAAAAAGTCGGATTTGTTGGGAAAATGGACCTTAATATATTTTGGCTTTACCAGATGTCCAGATGAATGCCCAACAACAATGTACCAAATGTCAAAATTAATTAAAGTTTTAGATGAAAAGGAATTTCCATTGGAAAACAAACAATGGGTTCTAATTTCCATCGATCCTGAAAGAGATAACTCAATAGATATAGATCAATATGCCAAAGGTTTTGATAAAAGATTTATTGGAGCTGTAGGCAGTAGACCGATGTTAATAAATGTTGCGACACAACTTTCTGTTAACAATGTCATGCCAGATAAAGATTCTAGTGATCATTCGCACCTAGATAACCATGTAAACAATATTATTCTAATGGACCCAAATGGAAATTTTGCAGGAGTATTTAGACCGCCTTTCGATATCTCAAGATTGTCTCTTACTTATCAGTCAGTTACACAAGATTAATTTTCAGAACCAATAAAAATTATAAAGATAATTTTAGTTAAAGTTTTTTGAATAATATTGTCATTCTGTCGCTTTCTCCAATATCAAGATATTTTTGTTTATCTTTTTCCTTTAATCTTAATACCGGAGGCAAAGTCCACACACCTCTAATATAATCTTTCGTATCTTTTGGGTTTGAATTAATTTCTGATTTAGAAATTAGAGTAAATCCATGTTTTTCTGCAATTTTAATTGCATATTCTTCTGTTACATATCCTGTTCTTTTCATTTCTTCTAGGCTTGTTCCTGGGTTAGCTCTGTGCTCAACCACGCCAAGTATGCCACCTTTTTTTAAAGCTTTATGTGCGTTTGAAAATATTAAATCTATTTGAGGGCCAATCCAATTGTGTAAGTTTCTAAAAGTTAATACCGCATCAACTGTTCCAGGTTCAGCCAATTTAGAACTAAGGTCAACTACAGAAACATTTTTATATAATGGGTTCTCGTTAACTTTATTTTCAAAATTCTTTCGCATCCTCACATAAAAATCTCTGTTAGAATTCTTATCAAAATGCGCAGCTATTATTTCTCCAGGAGAATGAATGTAATTAGCAAGTATTTCCGTATACCATCCACCACCGGGTGACAATTCTACAACTTTCATATTCTGCTCTATCTCAAAAAAACTTAATGTTTCATATGGATTTCTGTATCGGTCTCTCATAACGTTCTTTGAGCTACGATCTTTGCTTTTAATAGCGTCTTCAAGCGAATGAGAGGATGAATAAGGAATTAAAAATAATATGGCATTTAAAAATAATATATATGTAAAAGTCTTATGGTTTTTCATTTTAAATTTGAATTATTACCTTGCCCTTGGCTTTTCTATTTTGTAGATGAGAAATCGCATCAGCAGCATTGATAAGAGAGAATTTATCAGAAACTTCAGGAGCAATTTTTCCATTAACATGAAGGTTAAATATTTCCTTAAAATTTGCTACATTTCCTGACGGATCGAGTCCAGTCCACGCGCCCCAAAAAACTCCAACTATTTGACATCCTTTGAGCAAAGTTAAATTTAATGGAATCTTTGGTATTTCTCCTGCAGCAAAACCTATTACTAAATATCTCCCTTCCCAAGCTATAGCTCTCAATGCTGGTTCTGAATAACCTGAACCAACAGGATCATAAATAACATTAGCACCTACACCACCGGTAAGCTCTTTAATCTTTGCAGATAACTCTTTTTGTTGGTCTCTAGTTAAATCACCTGTGGGGTAAATAAATCCTTGATCAGCACCATGCTGCATACAGATATCAACCTTTTCTTGTGTTGATGCTGCTGCAATAACATTTGCGCCCATTGCTTTTCCAAGTTCAACTGTAGCTAATCCAACACCGCCAGCAGCTCCAAGAACCAATAAAGTTTCACCTTTTTTAAGTGCAGCCCTCTGTTTTAATGCATACAAAGATGTACCATAGGTCATGGGTAGAGCAGCTGCAGTTTCAAAATCCATTGAGTCAGGTATTTTCATCACAGCATTTTCGTGTGCGACAATTTTCTCAGCAAAGGCACCGAGACCAAGCATTGCAACAACTCTGTCTCCTACTTTTAAGTTTTCAACACCCTCGCCAACTTCGGTTATTGTTCCAGCAGACTCGCCACCTGGCGTGAATGGAAGTTCTGGTTGAAATTGATATAGTCCTTGTATCATCAATACATCAGGAAAATTAACACTAGCTGCTTTATTATCAATCATTACATGATTTGGTAATAATTCTGGATCAGGTATATCGTTTATTTGAAGTTTATCTGGCATACCTAGTTCAATACACTGCAATGCTTTCATAAAATCTCCTTAAATACCCTCATTATAATTTTTAACAAAATTATTCATTTCTTCAGAGGTATTTTCATTAATATTTTTTAGTCTAGATAATGACATCTCTGTTTCATATTTTATATTATCAAATTTATTATTCTCATGTTCTCTTAAAAATTTTGTAACTTTTTTTGCCTTTTTTATGCCATCCTCATGAAAAGAAGTTTGAGGAAGATCGGCTTTACTATATTTTTTTACATAGCTAATTGAATCAATAAATTTTTTATTATCTTTAAAATATTCGGCTAGAGTTAAAAGGTCTCTATAAATATATCTTTTTGCATCTCTTATCGTTTTTTGTTCAGATCCAAATGTTAGTATAGTATTCTCATCTCTTCCGGCATACACGGCCTCTAAATCATTTTTATCAATTCTTAATTTTTCTTCATCTGTAATTTTTGGACTTTCAGAAACTAAACAATAAATCAAAATTAAGTCTAAGAACATAATATGATTTTTAGAGATACCGGTTACTTCGTTTGAATCTATATCAATTCCTCTTACTTCAAGATACTCTATGCCAAACTTTTTAATTTGTTCATAGGGCCTTAGGCCAATCTCTGAAGCCCTTTTAGGTCTTATAGAATCATAATATTCATTTTCAATTTGTATTACCCCATCAGAAATTTGGTGGTAATTATCATTTTCATCTAATAAACCTTTTTGTTTGAATTCTGTATAAGGTATCTTAATTGCATCTCTTATCTTTAATAAAAATTCTTCAATACTATTGTATTTTACGTTGAGATTTTTTTGAGCCTCACTCACATATCCAATTTCACTCATTCTTAATGAGGTAGCATTTTTTAGAAAAAAATCTTTTTCATTTAGTTTATTTAAGTTATGAGCTCTATTTTTGATAAAAGATTTATCAACTATATTTGTTTGACCAAATTCACATAAAATAAACCAAAATAACCTTTTAAAGTTTCTGATAAGGCCTAGATATGCCTTGTTATAGTTATCTTGTGAAGCTCCTCCAACTAATTTATTTAAAGATAATTCATCAACAGAAAAGTTGTAATGCATTCCTGATACGCATTGCATTGTGGAGCCATATCTTACTTTCAGACCTCTTCGATAAACATGTTTAAGAAGTCCGATATTGCTTTGATGATAGTATCCAAGATTAATTTCTGATTCATCTTTAATATGAGGAGGCATTGAAAATGGCCAAAGCATTTCATCTTTATGAATGTTATGAGCAACAAATTCATGAAGTTTATGAAGAAAATTATGAAGATCATCAATATTTTTAAAAACTGGAGTAACAAGCTCTAGCTGAGCCTCTGCGAAATCAGTTGTAATATATTTATTTGTGAGAGCTGAACCTAATTCTTTTGGATGTGGTCTTTTAGATATATGACCATTCTGATCGACCCTAAAAAATTCTTTTTCAATACCACGGTTAATATTTATTTCATCAAAAAAATTTTTATTTTTTAGCTCATGAAGTTTTTTTTCAGATAGCTCATTAATCATTAAATCCAGGTCCAGCAGATATTATTTCAGATGAAACATCAAATTTTTTAAAATTTTCTTGAAATTTTGAAATAAGATCTTTTAGATAATTATCGTATTCCTCTTTATTTTGCCAAGTCTCAATTGGATTTAGAAGCTCTGGATCTACTCCATTAACCAT
This sequence comes from uncultured SAR86 cluster bacterium, assembly GCA_902632555.1. Taxonomy (GTDB): domain Bacteria; phylum Pseudomonadota; class Gammaproteobacteria; order Magnimaribacterales; family D2472; genus SAR86A. The sequence continues at coordinate 39,988 of CACPCZ010000001.1, forward strand.
TAAAGGAACTTCAAGATTTAGGCCAGGAATTTTTTGAGTCTCAACATCATTTAGCTCCCCATCTTGAATGGCATTAACGATTCTCCTTGTCGTTGGTATTTTAAATCGAGATCCAATCCCATAAGGACCTCCGGTCCAGCCAGTGTTTACCAAAAATACCTTTGATCCAAAGTTATCAACTCTCTTCATTAATAAGTCTGCATAGATGTGTGCAGGCCTAGGAAAAAAAGGAGCTCCAAAACAAGTCGAAAAAGTAGATGATATATCGGAGGCTGAGCCAATTTCAGTTGAACCTACTTTAGCGGTATAACCACTTAAAAAGTGATAAGCAGCCGCCTGTTTTGATAGTATGGAAACGGGAGGTATTACACCCGTTAGATCACATGTTAGAAATATAACAGTTTTAGGTTCTCCAGCAGAATTTGAGTCTACCGCATTTTCAATATGAGATCTTGGATAGCAGCATCTGCCATTTTCTGATAAAGAGGTATTCGAATAATCTGGCACATTATTTTCAAGAAAAACATTTTCAATAATACTTCCATGTTTTATAGCTCTAAATATTACAGGCTCATTTTCTTCAGTTAGATCTATAGTTTTTGCGTAGCAACCGCCTTCAAAATTAAAAACTGAGCCAGGGCTCCATCCATGTTCATCATCTCCAATCAATGAACATTTTGGATCTGCAGAAAGTGTAGTCTTTCCTGTACCTGAGAGGCCAAAAAATAATGCAACATCTCCATTTTTATTTACATTGGCTGAACAATGCATAGGTAAAACATCTTTTTCAGGCAACAAGAAATTTTGCACTGAAAACATCGACTTTTTCATTTCACCTGCATATTTCATGCCAGCAATTATCACTTTTCTTTTTGCAAAATTAATAACGACACAGCTTGCTGAATTTGTTCCATCTTCATCGGGGATGCATTCATAGTTAGCAGCTGAAAGAATTTGCCATTCTTGTTTGTTATTTGGATTATATTTATCCGTATAAACAAATATTAACCTTGCAAAAAAGGAATGCCATGCAGTCTCAGTTGTTATTTTTACTGGTAAATAATGATCAGAATGCGATCCTACATGAACATGAGAAACGTATCTTTCTTTTTCAGCAAGATAAGCTTCAATTTTTTCCCATAAAGAATCGAACTTATCCTCATCAAATGGCTTATTAACATCGCCCCAATCTATCAAGCTGTCTGTACCAGCTTCTTTTACAATAAATCTATCGTTAGGACTTCTTCCAGTCCTCTTGCCTGTTACAGTTGATAAAGCACCATTAGAGGCGATAACACCTTCTCCATTATTAACAGCAGCAGATATTAGTTGATCATTGCTGAGTTCTAACGCATCAGAGGTGTGATTTGGAGTTTCCATTTTATTACTAACAAATATTATAGGTACTTGGGGGGAATAATTATATATGTAGAGGTGATAATTATGTACCTATAATATTAGCTTTGTTAGCAATAATTCGAATTACTATGTAGTGAAGTAAAATATATGAGCACTAAAAAGTCAATTATTTTAATAAATCCTTTAAAATAGGCATTTTGAGATAATAATTCTTGTAGTTTTGCTACAAATATATATAAAATTTAAGCTTTTATTAGTTTATTAGCCGATGCGATTAAATATATTAAAAAGAAAATAAGACCCCATTCTGCAAAGTTAAATATAAATCTCATGCCATCTTCAGCACAGCTGGGACCACCTCTTAAGGTTCTTGTTACAGCTTCAACAATACCAAAATAATCGATCATGGTGTGAAAAGGCATACCGCAACCCGAAAGTTGAGAAAGTTCTTCTAAAGCTAAATTTTGAATGTAAATTTGTTTTGATGTTACAAAAATGCCCATTGCTGATGAGGTTACAATCAACATGTAACCAAATTTATTTTTAAAAAAATATGTTGTTAAAGAAGAAATCATCACAAGTCCGAATACATATCTTGTAAGTATGCACATCGCACATGCTTGCAGAAAAAAAGCTTTATCGAGAAAATAGGCAATTATAATTATTGTAGCGGCACCAACAGCAGAGGCTATTTCAAAATAGTTTTGATAAACTTCTTTAATTAGATTTAGCATTTTGATTTATTTTAAAAAATACAAAAGCAATAATACACTAAATAATAATTAATAATGAAAGACAGAATTTTTGTAATCGATGGCTCTTCATATTTATACAGAGCATTTCATGCTATGCCTCCATTATCAACATCAACCGGACAACCAACAGGAGCAGTAAAAGGCGTAACAAATATGCTAATGAATCTTAAAAAAGACAGCGAGGGCTCTCCAATTATTGTTGTTTTTGATGCAAAAGGAAAAACATTTAGAAATGATATTTATTCAGAATATAAAGCTAATAGACCACCCATGCCCGATGAGCTTCGCAACCAACTTGAACCAGTGAAATCCATATGTAAGGCCATTGGCTTTCCGTTGATTGAGATTGCGGGTGTAGAAGCAGATGATGTAATTGCAACAATTGCAAAAAAAGCTAAAGATGCAAAATTAAAATGCGTAATATCATCATTGGATAAAGATCTCATGCAGTTAGTAGATGATCCTGACACAACATTAATGAATACAATGAAGCATGAAATTTTCAATGAAGAAAAAGTTCTTGAAAAATTTGGAGTTAAACCTAGTCAAATAATTGACATGCTTGCTCTTGTTGGAGATTCATCGGATAACATTCCTGGAGTTCCAAAAGTTGGACAGAAAACTGCTGCTAAATGGTTAAACGAATATGGCAACATCAAGACTATAAAAGAAAATGCCGAATCTATTAAGGGTGTTGTAGGAGAAAATCTTAGAAATAGTCTAAATGACCTCGATAGGAATATAAAGTTAGTATCTCTAAAAACTGATGTAGATATAGGTGTGGATTTTAGCGAACTTTTGAAATCAAATCCTAATAACGAAGACTTAGAGAGAATTTTTGCTGAATTGGAATTTACTCCCCTTAATAAAAATATTTCGAAAGAACCTGTCAAGAATAATACAAAATATGAAACTATCCTTAACGAGAAAGATTTAGAGAAATGGATTTCAAAGATTAAAAAAGCTGACGCATTTGCAATTGACACAGAAACAGACTCTGTTGAAATTGTTTCTGCAAATCTTTTGGGCATCTCTTTATCAACTAAAGAAAATGAAGGTTGTTATATACCTATTGGACACAAATATGAGGACTGTCCTGAACAGCTTAAACTAGATTATGTTACTAAACTTTTAGGCCCGGTAATTGAGAAAAATCAAGATAAAATTGTTGGACAGAATCTTAAGTTTGATATACCAATACTGGCAAGACATGGGATAGAGATTTCAAGGTTTTTGGGTGATACGATGCTAATGTCTTATGTCCTTAACAGCACTGCAACTAGACATGGAATGGATAGGCTGGCCGATTTTTACTTAAATTACACTACAACTAAATATACTGATGTCACTGGTACTGCATCAAAACAGATAAGCTTTGCTGAGGTTAAATTAGACATTGCCACTAATTATGCAGCCGAGGATGCCGATATAACATTAAGACTGTTTAATGTATTAACACCTTTACTGAAAGAAAAACCTATTCAACTAAAATTACTGAGAGATATTGAATATCCTTTAGTTCATGTTCTATCAAGAGTAGAGCAAAACGGCGCAAAAATAGATAAGAACAAACTAGCAAAACATTCCGAAGAGCTAAGTAAAAAAATTAGTGAATTTTCAAAGCAAGCCTTTAAGATTGCTGGAGAAGAATTTAATTTAGATTCTCCAAAACAGCTTCTTGAGATCTTGTACGAAAAACAAGGATTACCAGTTTTAAAGAAAACTCCCAAAGGTCAACCTTCAACAAATGAGGACACCTTGCAAAGACTTTCCGAAGAATATGAGCTTCCAAGAATTATTCTTAAATATAGAACTTTAGCTAAGCTAAAATCTACTTACACCGACAGCCTTATAAAAATAGAGAATCCAAAAACGGAGAGAATTCATACTTCTTATCAACAAGCTGTAACTTCCACAGGAAGGTTATCATCGACAGAACCAAATTTACAAAACATACCGATTAAAACAGCAGAAGGAAGGAGAATAAGAGAAGCATTTATTCCCGAGAAAGGGAATGTTCTTATATCAGCCGATTACTCACAAATTGAATTGAGGATTATGGCGCATTTATCTGAAGATAAAAATTTAACCCATGCATTTAATAATGATATTGATGTTCACTCATCAACTGCATCAGAGGTATTTGGCGTTTCAATCGATGATGTTACTAAAGATCAAAGAAGAAGCGCAAAAGCAATTAATTTTGGTTTGATGTATGGTATGTCAGCTTTTGGTCTCACTAGACAACTTGGAATTGCAAGGGATGAAGCTCAAGAATATCTAGACGCGTATTTTGCAAGGTATACAGGCGTAAGAGACTATATGGATAATATTAAAGCTCAAGCCAAAGAAGATAAGTTTGTAGAAACGATTATGGGAAGACGTTTATATTTAAATGAAATAAATGCGGCAAATGGTTTAAGGAGACAGGCCGCTGAAAGAGCAGCTATTAATGCACCTCTTCAGGGATCAGCAGCAGATATTATTAAAAAAGCGATGTTGGATATAGATATGCTTATTAATGAAGAAATTAGAGACGTAAAAATGATTATGCAAGTTCATGATGAGCTGGTATTTGAATGCCCTAAAGAAGCTGCCGATGAAGTAATGAAAGAGATTAAGCTCAGAATGGAGAATACTGTTAATCTTAAAATACCTCTAATTGCTGAAGCAGAAATCGGAGATAATTGGAATGAAGCGCATTAAAGCAAAATATTACATAACAGTTTTATTATTTTCAGTTTTTTTAGATGCTGAAAAATTTGATAATTATTTTCAAGACATTTTTGAAAGTGAAAAAATTGACTTTAATCAATGTGTTATGGAAGAAGGTCTCTCTCCAGAAGAAAGACTCAATACAAAATGTAAATATTCAGAAAGAGCTAAAAAAGCTTTTTATATTTTAGAAAATGAGATGCAATTTTCCACATACAATATGTTGCCAGATTTTTCAAAATATCAAACTATTTCAAAAATGAAATTACGCTTTCCCCGAGCAATGCAAGAACGTAACGAAATGGGATATGTTATTTTAAACTTTGATATAGATATTGATGGTAATACTAAAAATATAACTGTTGACGAGGGAATGTGCGGAAACATGCATTCTCCTTTTGCAAAATTTAAGCCTTGCTCTGGATTTAATAAAGTTGCAATAGATTTGATTAAAAGAACAAAATATAAACCAGCTTCTTTTTTGGGAAAAAATATAGTTACTGAAAACGCAAAATATAGGATGCGCTTTATTCTTGATGGCGCTGAACTAAGCATAAAAAAATCTAGTCATGTTAAGAAATACAGAAGGGTCTTAAATTTAATCGAAAATAAAAATTTCGAGGCCGCAATGGAGATAGCATTAGAAAATAAAAAATATGAAAATGAGTTTCTGTTTGAGCTTGCAAGAATTCAGTTCATCCTAGGAAATCATTTAGACGCTATTTCTTACTTAAATGAATTTTTATTAAATGTTGAAAACGAAAAAGATGAAATTCCTGAATCAATGCTCGTCGGGGCTGTTTCAATAATGATCGAGTCCCTTTTTAACCTTGAAAATTATGAAAAAATTATTGAATTATCAATAACCACAGATAAATATTTAATTAATAATAAAGCTTTTGAAGAGGTTCTTGCTATTTCTTATCTTTACATAGGAGCCTCATATGTAAATTTGAGTAACTTAGAAACTGGATTATTCTATTTAACTAGATCAAAAAGAATGTCAAAGAACGAGGGACAAATTAAATATATTGAGAATTTTATAAACAATGTAACTAACTATTTATAGTTTTATTCTTTTTACTGGAACATAACTCATTTCTTCAGGAAGAAGTATTTTAATACCATGTTCTTTTCTTAAATCAGATATTTTTAATTTAAGATATTCTTCAGGCATTCTAAAAGGCCATTTTTTCTTCATTTTTAATGCTCTAAACATAACTTTTCTTTTAATTGCTCCCAGCTTCCAAAAGATTCTAATAAAACCAATTACACCAAATTCTTTATATAAATCCTTATAAAGTTGTTTTATTTGAGGAAGGCTTTGATATCCCCATAAGTACTTTAATTCCCACTTGCTTCCCCAAACAACCCAGCTATCAAGAATAGATTCTTGTTCAATAGATATATCAAGACCAAATATGACATGAGTGCAATCATGATCTCTCAAAAGTGTTCCAGAGCCTTCAGTATCCTGCAAAATTTCAGTTGTACCCGGAAAAGAATTGTAATAACAGTCTAAGCCTTCTTGAAGGGTTAAATCACAATCTTGTTTTTGATATTCCAACATCAGTCGACAAATTCTAGTATTTGTTTAGAAAGCTTGTCAAAGCCATTAATATCTTTTGATGAGACAGCTAGCGGAGCTGAGCCTGGAATTTTATTTTTAACTAAATTTAGAGCCTTAGATATATTGTTATTAGATAATTTATCGCTTTTTGTAAGAACCGGAATACATGGAATATTAAAATTGCTGCATAAATGTACCATTTCCCAATCACTTTCTTTTAATGGATGACGAATGTCCATAAAAATAATCACAGCAGCTAGCGCTTCCCTTTTTTGAAAGTATTCTCCTAATAATGGTCCCCAATCTTTCTTTTTTGCTTTGCTAGATTTTGCAAATCCATAGCCAGGTAAATCTAATAACATTAAGTCGTTATTAACCTTAAAAAAGTTTATTTCTGTAGTCCTTCCCGGAGTTTTACTTGTTCTTGCCAATTTTTTATTCTCAGTAAGGGCATTCAGCGCACTTGATTTTCCAGCATTTGATCTGCCAGCAAGCAAAATTTCAATTCCTTTGTCTTCAGGGAGTTTTTTATATTCGGTAACTCCAAAAACAAACTTAGTATTTTTAAAAAGGTTTTTCATTTAATCGTTTATATCATATCAACCTATGTTTATAATACACATCAACAATACACTCTAATATTTTCTATGAAATATTTTTTAATATTTTTTGTTTTTTTGGGCACCCTAGGTAATCTTTTTGCTGCTGATGCTGGCAACAAAGATATTAAAGTACCTGAGAACTTTCAATCAGGAAATGCTGACAACGGCTCACAGTTGGTTGCATCCTGTGCTGCCTGTCATGGCGCTGACGGAAATAGTATCAGTAGTGACTGGCCAAAGCTTGCAGGTCAAAATCAAAAGTATATCTATGAGCAGCTTAAGTATTTTCGAGATGGAGCCAGAATGAACGCTTTAATGATGTCTGTAACTCCGTATTTACAAACCTTAGAAGATGGAGATTTATTAGATATTGCTGCATATTATTCAAACTATAATTCTACTGTTGGTCAAGCTCAAAACGACGAGGAATTACTTCAATTAGGAACACAACTTTATAGATTTGGTAATATGAAAAAAGGTGTGCCTGCTTGTACATCATGTCATGCAGTTCACGGACAAGGAAATAGTTTGGCAGGTTTTCCCTCTGTTGCAGGCCAACAAGTTGGATACTTAAAATCAACATTAAAAGCATATAGATCAAAGGAAAGAAATACTGGAGAGTTAGCTGAAATGATGCAATCCATTGCTCAAAATCTTTCTGATGACGAAATTAATGCTTTAGCGAATTACATGCATGGGCTATATCAATGAAAATATATATTAAGAAAAAAATAAGTTTAGTTATCTTACTACTAATTACATTAGGAGTAAGCGCAGAGTATAGACAAGGTGTTGATTATCAATTGATAAATAATCCAATTCCTATTAAACAGGACGGAATTGTAGAGGTAACTGAATTTTTTTGGTATGCATGTTTAGGCTGTTATTCATTTGAACCTGCACTAAGCCTTTGGGAATCTAAGCAAAAAGCAGATGTAAAGTTAAATAAAATACCTATTACTTGGCAAGGTGTTCATCAACTTCATGCCGCTTTATATTACACAATTGAATCTTTAAAGTTAGATCCCTCAACACATACAGCTGTTTTTGTAACAATTCATGATGAAGGTAATTTTCTTGGAAGTCCAAAAGCTATACAGGAATTTTTAAAAAAATTTGGAGTAGCACCAGAACTTACAATTAAGTACTTGAATTCGTTTGCAGTAAAACAAAAAGTTAATAGAGCTATTAAGTATGGTAAGCAATTAAAAGTAGATGGAACACCAACAATGATTGTTGATGGAAAATACTATGTGAAAGCGAGACCAAACCAACCATTAGCTGAAATGTTAAATGTTGTAGATTATCTTGTAGAGCTTCAAAAACCTGTTAGTTAAGATATGAAAAATAAAAACCTGTTAGTAATTTTACCTTTATGCTTTTTAATTTTATTTAATGGTAAGAAGTATGAAGAAGCCGTAAAAGAGAGGTTATTTTTGCCAATTAAGTTATGTTTAGAAGGGCAAGATTGTGGAACATCTTCACAAGCAAGCCAAATGGCAACATCGACTCAAACTGAAATTAAAAAAGTTCAGCTCTCTGAGGGTTCTGAACATGAGGTAAAAATGCTAAATTCGGGTGAAGGCGGTCAAATGATCTTCGAGCCCGCAGTAATTAAGGTTTCTCTTGGAGATACCATACATTTTAAAGCTACAGATATGTCTCACAATTCTGCATCAGTTGAAGGCATGGTGCCGGAAGGAGCAGAGTCTTGGGCCGGTCAGCTTAATCAAGACATCAGCATAACTTTAAATACCGAAGGCGTATATGTTTATCAGTGTGATCCCCATGCAATGATGGCAATGATTGGAGTGATTCAGGTCGGAGAAGCTTTAAATATGGAAGATATCAAACAGGCTTCCCAGAACTATAGATCAACTCTGGTAATGAACGCAGACAGGATAGACAACTATCTCAATCAACTTTAGTTTTTTCTAGCTCTGAAAGTCTTTTTTCTAAGTCTTCTATGATTTTCTTAAGATTGAGATATTTTGATCTTTTAATAAAACCACTTTGCTCAATTATGTTTTCTATCTGTGGAGCAATATTTTTTTCTACATTTGAGAGAATATCTTTAGGTATTAATTTGCTGAAACTTTTAAGTTCTTTTTCAATAATACTTTTAATTGCACTTGAAAGATCTTCGTTAGTCATATTTTTTTGATATTAATTCAGGTAAATTTTTCCACGAACTAAACTCATCTGGCTTAGTAAAGCTTTGATTCCATTCCACACCTTTATTATTAAACCAAAGCGATTCAATTCCAAGGTTAAATGCGCCAAAGATATCATTTATTTGATGATCTCCTATATGAAGAATATTCTCGAAGTTAATGTTATCAACACGCTTTATTGCTTCATCAAAGTGTGCGCGATTGGGTTTGCTATCTTTTGCCTCAAGTGAGCTTATTGAAAACTTAAAATATTTACCTATATCAAATTTAAATATATCCGCGTTACCATTTGTTAATACCCCAAGGACGAAATTCTTAGATAGTTTTTCAAGAGCCTCCTCTACACCCTCAAATAAAGTAATTTCATGTCTTTTTGTAATAAATATTTTAAATGCTTCTTCAACAATCTCATCCCTTAAATCTCTCGGTCGAATATGATCAAGTTTAATTTTAAATATTTCTTTTCTAAGCTTGCTAATATCCCACGCAATACTTTCGTCATTCTTTATAAGTTTCTCTCGAGTTTCAAGGAAGTCTTCAAATGTTCCCCAGTCAACTTTTCCTGTTTGTTCTTCTATCCAATTTCTTGTATCTATCTCGGCTTTTGTAATTGTTGGCATATTATCCCAAAGGGTGTCATCTAGATCGAAAGTAATCATCTTAATGTCCTTACTCATTTTTTTGCCCTTGGGTGAGCTTGATCATAAATTTTTACAAGATGTTGATAATCCAATTTTGTATAAATTTGAGTGGTTGATAAAGAGCTATGACCAAGTAGTTCTTGGATTGTTCTCAAATCACCACTTGATTCAAGCATGTGTGTCGCGAAACTGTGTCTCAACATGTGTGGATGAATTGGAGGAAGGCCTTGCTTGAGAGCCATTTTCTTCAATCTAATTTGAATACTTCTAACAGAAAGCCTCGTTCCTTTTGAGTTTAAGAAAAGAGCGTCTGTATTGTTTACGATTTTCTCTCTTTCAATTAGCCAATTTTTAATTGCATTTATTGCAAATTTTCCTAACGGCACTAATCTTGTTTTAGAGCCCTTACCAATTACTCTGAGAAATGCCATATCTTCCTCAAAATCTGAGATATTAATATTTATTGCCTCTGATACTCTTAATCCAGACGAGTAGATTAATTCAACAATAGCCATATCTCTTATTTCAACAAGCGATGACGGTTTAAAATTCAATAACTGCTCAACATCGTCAGGAGATAGAACATCTGGAAGATTGCTAGGAGTTTTGGGTGCAGTAATTAAATCAAACGGAGACACATTTACTAACCCATTTTTTTTTAAGAATTTAAAAAATCCTTTTGCTGATGAAAGATGTCTTTGTATGCTCCTTGGATTAATTCCATTAGAAAATAAGTCACCAATCCACGCCGAACATATTTCATCATTGATAGAACTATATTCAGTTATCTCCAGATCGATTACAAAATTTGCTAATTTATCAAGATCTCTTTTATATGAGCTAGCAGTATTCTTGGAAAGATTCTTTACATCTGAAATATAAGATACATATTCTTCAACATTTTTATGTATAAATGTCTCATTCTTCATAGTTTGATGTTAATTTTTTCTCAAGTATGTCTCTAATGTATTCTATAAATGTTGTATCCTCATCGCCAAGATATTTAGTTCTGTCGTAACTCCCAAGCTTTAATAAACCCATTTTTTTGTTAAACACAATGACAGCAATAGCTAAAGATTGAATTTTCTCATCATTAAATAGAAAAACTATTTTTTCGTTTGAAAAAGAGCCGCAATGAACAGCACCTTTATGTATTGAGAGACCAGTTGCCTCCTCTATTTGATCCAAAGCAGAGCTATCAAAAAACTCCAATACGCACTTATCTACTCCAAAGTCATTTTCAAAACTTTTTTCGACTGTTTTTTTTATATCATCTTCATTTTTTGATTCTAGTATTTTAAGTGTGAGATCTTTAGATTTTTTAAATAAATCTTCATTAATGGATGCCGTATCAATAAATGACCTTAGGAGCTCAATAATATTTTTGTGTTCTTCTCTGAGCTTGATTACTTGTCTTTCTAGAATGGAGGAAGCAGAACTCTGTGAATGTTTAAACTTCAATTCACTTACCAAGGATTCTCTGCTTTCAAAAAAATTCAAATTATCTAATAAAAATAATTCAACATCTTTGGGATCTAGTTTTTTAGTCATTTAGATTACCTTCAAATATAAAATTTGTATCACCTTTTATTAATATACCATTTTTGAAATTTTTGAAATTTAATTTTCCACCCATTGAAACTATCTTGATATATCCTTTTGTTTTCTCTGTAAATTGTGACGCGACACAAAGTGAAGCTGATCCACATGATAGTGTTTCACCAACGCCGTTTTCATAAGTTCTTATCTGAATCTTATGATTTCGAATTTCATAAATACTTAGATTAACTTCAGTTTTTTTAATAGAGTTTGGCAATCTTTGATATAAACTCTCAAGATTAAATTTTTCAATTGAGTCCATTTTTACGCATAAATGATTATTACCAATATTAAATAATTTAAAAGGTTCTTTTATTACTTCCTTCACGGTTTTATTCATTATTTTATCTTCGATTAATCTCGGTTTTCTTACACACATTGATACACTCGAAAGATTAATCGGATTAGAGCTTATATTAATATTTTTAGTCATCAGAACTATTTTTTTTCGAGGAGCAAAACTGTTTTTCCATATGTAAGATGCAGCACACCTTACTCCATTGATGCACATTCTGGCCTCTGACCCGTCAGCATTAAAAAATTTAATAAAGAAATCATGATTTTCATTTGTAGGTAGATCAACCTGAATTAATTGATCAAAACCTATACCTTTATTTCTATCAGAAATTTTTTTAATAAATTTTTTTGTAATTTTAATTTTGGCATCAATGTTATTGACTATGACAAAATCGTTGCCATTTGCATGCCACTTTTCAAATTTTATTTCCATAAAAAAGTTTGATAAAACTTTTAAAATATAATTGGGCCCCTAACACCACATCCTGTTATAAGAAATAATGATAAAAAAGCCAATAAAATATAATTGATTCGATTCATAGTTAATGTTTTGAGAAATTTTGCCCCAAAAAACATTTAAAAATTAATATTTATAACTTTCTTCTTTAAATGGACCATCTTGTGGAACATTTATATAGTCTGCTTGATCCTTGGTTAATTTAGTAACTGTTCCGCCAAACCCTTCAACCATTAGACTTGCAACTTCTTCGTCTAATTTTTTCGGCAAAACTTCAACAGTTATCATTTCAGCTCTTGTATCTTCATCGTTAATGTTTGCAAAACCTTGCTTATACAAGTGTATCTGAGCTAGAACCTGGTTCGCAAAAGATCCATCCATTATTCTGCTAGGATGCCCGGTAGCATTACCAAGATTAACTAGCCTTCCTTCAGCAAGAAGAATTATATAATTTTTGCTTGATAGGTCTGGAGTTCCATCTGGAGCAGTATCTCTGAATATTCTGTGAACTTGGGGTTTTATTTCATCCCAATAAAAGTTTTCTCTCATATAAGCAGTATCAATTTCGTTATCAAAATGACCAATATTACATACAACAGCTGTATTTTTTAGAGTACTCAGCATTGCGGAATCACATACATTTACATTGCCTGTTGTAGTAACTACAAGATCAGTATCCCCCATTACTTGCATATTAATGTCAGATGCTTCTCTTGTTACAATTCCATCTTTGTAACATGAAACAACCGAAAAACCATCCATACATGCTTGCATAGCGCATATAGGGTCTGATTCAACTACACTTACAATCATTCCCTCTTGAGCTAAACTAGCTGCCGATCCTTTACCCACATCACCATATCCTATGACAAGGCCTTTTTTACCAGAAAGCAACATGTCTGTTCCTCTTTTTAAAGCATCATTCAAACTGTGTCTACAACCGTATTTATTATCGTTCTTTGCTTTAGTTACTGAATCATTAACATTTATTGCAGGAACCTTGAGCTCACCTTTTTCAAGCATTTCTTTTAATCTATGCACCCCAGTTGTGGTTTCTTCTGAAACACCATGAATTGTTTCAAGCATTTCAGGAAATTTTTCATGCACCATTGCTGTTAGGTCGCTACCATCGTCAAGAATCATATTTGCGTCCCATGGTTTTCCGTCTTTACAAATGGTCTGCTCAATACACCACTCAAATTCTTCTTCTGTTTCTCCCTTCCATGCAAACACAGGAACACCTTTAGCTGCCATTGCTGCGGCAGCATGATCTTGAGTAGAAAAAATATTACAGGATGACCATCTTAGCTCTGCTCCAAGGTCCATAAGAGTTTCCATTAGGACAGCTGTCTGAATTGTCATATGAATGCAGCCCATTATTTTTGCGCCTGCCAGAGGTTGCTCCGATCTATATTTTTCTCTTAATGCCATTAATGCAGGCATCTCATTTTCAGCAAGAGAGATTTCTCTTCTTCCAAATTCGGCTAAATTAATATCTGCTACTTTATAATCATTTTCCATTTTTTTTCCTTGTTAAATTATTTTTATGAAATCTCTGAAACTTTATCTGTTCTTTCCCAGGTAAGATCAATATCTGTTCTTCCAAAATGACCGTATGCTGCAGTTGGAAGATAAATAGGTCTCTTAAGATCAAGCATATTAATGAGACTTTTAGGCCTTAAATCAAAATGCTCCTCAACGATTTTTTCAATAGCTTCTTTAGAAATTTTTTCACTATTAAAAGTATTAACATTTATTGAAGTTGGTCTTGCTACCCCGATAGCATAAGAAACTTGAATTTCGCAGTAGTCAGCAAGTCCAGCAGCAACAATATTTTTTGCAACATATCGTGCCGCATAAGCTGCTGATCTATCAACCTTTGATGGATCTTTGCCAGAAAAAGCACCACCGCCATGTCTAGCCATACCTCCATATGTATCTACAATAATTTTTCTTCCAGTTAAACCACAATCGCCTACTGGTCCTCCAATAACGAATTTGCCAGTTGGGTTAATAAAAATTTTAGTTGAATCAAGTATCCATTCACTTGGTACTATTGGTTTAATGATATTTTCCATTACGCCTTCTTTGATTTCATCCTGACTGACATCCTCGTCATGTTGTGTTGATAAAACAATTGCAGATAAACCCTCAATTGTTTTGCCATCATCTGAATATATTGCACTGACTTGACTTTTAGCATCTGGCCTTAGCCATGGAAGACCATTCTCTTTCATAACATCAGCCTGTTTTTTAACTAATCTATGAGATAAGTCAATAGGAAGCGGCATTAGGGACTCTGTCTCAGTACACGCATAACCGAACATAAGACCTTGATCACCGGCACCTTGTTCGAGATTTTCTCCCTCTCCTTCAGTAACTCCTTGAGAAATATCAGGAGACTGCTCAAAAACCAAATTTGTAAATTTACAAGAATCACCATTAAAACCGTATTCATCAGTATCATATCCAATTTCATTTATTGTTTTTCTTACAACTGGTTCCAGATCAGGACTGCCCGTAGAAGTAATTTCCCCTGCAATAAAGACCATATTATTTTTAATCATAGTTTCGCAAGCGACCCTACTATTTGGATCTTCAGCTAAATATGCATCAAGAATGGCATCCGAAATCTGATCGCATACTTTATCTGGATGTCCTGCAGATACTGATTCCGATGTAAATATATAACTCATAAATTTTCTCCCTGAATTTTGTGAATTTTTAGAGCAATTTTAAAAAAATTTATTCAAAAGATATCAAAAACCTCTGCTAAACATTTTATAACAAAATATCTATTTATACCTATGCTTTTGTCTACAAAAATATTATTATCATTTAAACCAGAGGTTATTCAATTGCATCAATTAGACCATATAAATGTTCTTAGATTTTTGTCAGCTGATGCTGTACAAAAGGCAAAGTCTGGACATCCAGGTATGCCTATGGGGATGGCTGAAATAGCTACTGCTTTATGGAGCAAACACCTTAAACACAATCCTTCAAATCCAACCTGGTTCAACAGGGACAGGTTTGTTTTATCAAATGGTCATGGCTCGATGCTTTTATATAGCTTATTGCACTTGACTGGATATAAGCTTTCAATGGAAGACATTAAGGACTTTAGACAATTAAAATCAAAAACTCCTGGACATCCAGAGTACGATATAGACATTGGTGTTGAAACAACCACAGGACCTTTAGGTCAAGGGATTGCAAATGCAGTTGGCATGGCAATTTCAGAAAAAATATTGGCTGCTGAATTCAATAAAGAGGATATAAAGCCTATTGACCATTTTACATATGTTTTTTTAGGAGACGGTTGTTTAATGGAAGGGATATCACATGAGGCATGTTCATTTGCAGGAACACATAATCTTGGAAAATTAATTTGTTTTTATGATGAAAATGGTATTTCGATAGATGGCGAAATAAAAAACTGGTTCACAGACGATTCTGTTGATAGATTCAAAAGCTATGGTTGGCAAACAATCTGTGTGGATGGCCATAACGTTGATGAGATTGATAATGCTATCAAAAAGGCAAAAGAGGAACCTAATAAACCTTCTATGATATTTTGTAAAACAACAATTGGTTTCGGTTCTCCAAATAAAGCAGGTACTGCTGATGTTCATGGCGCACCATTAGGAGAAGAAGAAATTGAAAAAACAAGAGAGGCACTTGGTTGGAGTTATCCGCCATTTGAAGTTCCTCAAGAAGTATATGATTTTTGGGACTCAAAAAATTCTGGGGCTGAGTTAAATTCAGATTGGGATAATCTAATAAAAACATATCAAGATAATTATCCAAATGATTCATCCGAGTTACTTAGAAGAATCGATGCAGCGATGCCAAATAACCTCCAAACAAAATTTGAAGAATTTCTTCATGATTGTTGTTCAAATGATTCCTCCATGGCAACAAGAAAAGCATCTAAGGTATGCTTAGATTTTTTTGTGGAAGAAATGCCTGAACTTATAGGTGGTTCAGCAGATTTAACTCCATCAAATAATACATTTTCTGCTTCAAGTACTACATTCTCGAACGAAAACCCATCAGGAAATCATATTAATTACGGGGTCAGAGAATTTGGGATGTCAGCTATCATGAATGGCATGGTTCTTCATGGAGGCATAAAGCCCTATGGTGCAACTTTTTTAGTTTTCACCGATTATGCAAGAAATGCAGTCAGACTTTCAGCCCTAATGGGGTTGCCAAATATATTTGTTTATACACATGATTCTGTTGCGCTTGGTGAAGACGGACCTACTCACCAACCTATTGAACATATGGTAACTTTGAGGTCAACACCCAATTTAAATAATTGGAGGCCAGCAGATCTAGTTGAAACTGCAGTTGCTTGGAAAGCTGCTGTTAGCTCAAATAAAACACCAACTTGCTTAATTTTTAGTAGACAAGGAACAGATCCTATTAAACGAACATCCGAACAAGTTTCCTGTATTGAAAAGGGAGGCTATTTGCTTGAAGAAAATGAAAAACCAGACCTAACAATTATCGGAACTGGAAGCGAAGTTCAGTTAGTTCAAGATGCATCAGAAGAACTAAAAAATATATCAATTAAAGCAAACGTTGTTTCAATGCCATCTTTAGATATTTTCCTAGAGCAAACTAATGAATATCGGAATACGGTTATCAATCCGAATAGACCAGTGCTCGTAGTGGAATGTGCTCACCCAAATTCTTGGTATAGAATTTTAAACAGAAACGATAAAGTAATAGGGATAGAAACCTTTGGAGAATCTGCACCTGGTAGTCAATTACTAGATCATTTTGGTTTTAATAAGACAAACGTAATTGAGACCGCAAAATCATTAATTAATGATTAATCTTACCTCAATAGATTTAACCAATAAAAATCTTGTTATGAGGGTTGATATGAATGTGCCACTTAAAGATGGAACTGTTCTTGATGCTACCAGGATAGAAGCATGTTTACCGTCTATTGAGTACGCGCTAAAAAATAAGGCAAAGATTCTACTTATAAGTCATCTTGGAAGACCATCTGAAGGAAATTTTGATGAAAAATTTTCCTTAAGACCAGTTGCAGAGCATCTTTCAACAATAATTAACCAATGTTGTGAGTTAATAGATAGTCCAGAATCAAATAAAATTTTTAATAGCAATTCAGATGTTCAACTTCTTGAAAATATAAGATTTTTTAATGGAGAAAAAATAAACTCAAATAAGCTTGGACAGACGCTCGCTAACCTTGGAGATATATATGTATTTGACGCTTTTGGAACTGCGCACAGAGAACAGGCCTCTACTCATTCAGCAATTGAGCAATCAAAGATTGCATGTGCGGGGCTACTACTTGAAAAAGAGAATAATTTTCTTACAAAGGCACTAAATAATTATGAAGATCCATACGTTGCTGTTATTGGTGGAGCAAAAGTATCGACAAAGCTTGAATTAATTCAGCATATTAATTGTGTTGCTAAAAATATAATTGTTGGTGGAGGCATTGCTAATACTTTTATTAGAGCTGCTGGTTTTAATGTTGGAAATTCTTTAATTGAAGAATCTATGATCGGAGTTGCAAAAGAAATTTTAAGCGACGGTAGAATTCTTTTACCTAAAAAAGTAATAACGTCAAAAACTTTTGAAGGAGAAAATATACAAGAAAAATTCATTGAAGAAATCGAAAATGATGACATGATTTTAGATTTATGTATTGAAAAAGATATCTACGAAATACTAGCTTCATCTAAGACAATTCTTTGGAACGGACCAATGGGTGTCTTTGAAAATAAATTATTTGAGAAGGGAACAAAAGATATATCTGAAGCTATTGCAAAATCGGATGCATTTTCAATCGCCGGAGGTGGAGAAACATTATCCGCTATCAATAAATATATTAATTCAGATGATGTATCATATTGTTCTACAGGTGGAGGAGCATTCCTTGAGTTTATGGAAGGTAAAATCCTTCCATCAATTAAAGCTTTAAATGCTAAAAATAAGGAGGGATAAAATATGACTTTAGAAGAAATAGCAAATTATATTGTTTCAGACGGTAAGGGTATTTTGGCAGCTGACGAGAGCAATCCTACTTGTGGTAAAAGATTTGATTCTATTGGCGTAGAGTCAACTGAAGAAAACAGAAGAGATTACAGAGAAATGTTATTCAGGTCTGAAGGCATGAAGGGAAATATTGGCGGAGTAATATTATTTGATGAAACAATACGACAGGCAGCCTCTGATGGCACTCTTTTGAGAGATCTAATATCTAGTCAAGGAGCCCTACCGGGCATCAAAGTTGATAAAGGACTTCAGCAAATTGAGAATTGCCCAGGCGAGACCGTGACAGTTGGCCTTGATGGTCTTAGCGAAAGATTGAAAGAATATGCTGAGATGGGAGCAAAATTCACTAAATGGCGAGCAGTAATTAATATCGGAGAAGGTATCCCAACTGATAAATGTATTAATGCAAATATGGATGCTCTTGCGCAGTATGCAAAATGTGCACAAGATAATGGGATGGTTCCTATTGTTGAGCCAGAAGTTCTAATGGATGGCGATCATTCAATAGAAGATTGCTACGACGCTACTGATAGATCTCTTAATGCCTTGTTTGAACATCTAGAAAAACATGGAGTCAACTTAAAAGGAACGCTATTAAAACCAAATATGGTTACATCTGGTTCAAATTGCCCTACTCAAGCTGGGATTGATGAAGTCGCAAAAAAAACTATTGATGTTCTCTCCAAGAACGTACCTCAAGAACTACCAGGAATAGCATTTTTATCTGGCGGACAATCAGATGTTTTAGCAACTGCGCACCTAGATGCTATGAACAAAATAGGTGGATTTTCTTGGAAACTAAGCTTTTCTTATGGACGTGCCTTACAAGCTGCTGCTCTTAAAGCTTGGGGAGGAAAACCTGAAAATGTTTTTATATCCCAGGATGAACTATCTCATAGAGCAGAGATGAATAAATTAGCATCTCTTGGTCAATGGGAAGAAGATCTAGAAGACAGATAGAACTTGTTAGCAACTGTTCAAAGAGTTTCTCAGGCTTCAGTAATAATTGATAATGCAGAATATTCTTCTATTCGTGAGGGTATATTAGTATTCATCTGTATTGAGCAACAAGATTGTTCAGAAACTTCAAAAGAGATGGCACATAAGATATTTAACTTTAAGATGTTAGATGGCTCAAAAGGTATCACTTCACTATCTTTGAAAAATAGCGATGAAGAGATTTTAATAATCAGCCAATTTACACTTGCTGCAATAACAAACAAAGGCACTAAGCCAAGTTTTCATAAAGCAGCTAAACCAGATGATGCGAAATTGCTGTATGATGAATTTGTTGGAGAATTTAAGAAATTGTCTAATAAAGTCAAAGAGGGAAAGTTTGGAGCATTTATGGAAGTTTCAATGAATAATAAGGGCCCAGTAACTTTTAATTTTAAGGTCTAAAAACATATGAAGAATATTTCAATATTTTGTGGTGCTCATGAAGGAAAAAATCCTAAATATGCTGAAGATGCAAAACTCGTTGCAGAGAATTTAGCAAAAAAGGGTATAAATGTTGTATTTGGTGGCGGCAACGTTGGTCTTATGAAAATCATTTCTGACACGGCCCTGGATAATGGTGTAGAAGTTTTGGGTATTTCTTTAAAATCTTTACATGCTTTAGAGTTAGCCAATCCGAGGCTAAAAGACATCGTAGTTACAGAAACATTATTGGACAGGAAAGATGAGTTTATGAGTAGGTCAGATGCATTTATAGTTCTGCCTGGTGGTGTGGGTTCACTAGATGAACTAGCTGAGATTATGGCTAGCAATCAGCTGGGAATTATAAATAAACCTTTAGGCATTCTAAACACAGAAGGTTACTATGATTATTTACTAAAATGGTTTGAAAAAGCGGTTGAAGAAGGTTTTATCTCATCTTCAAACCTTAAAGAGTTGTTGGTTTCTGATTCACCCGCAGAACTTGTAGAGATGGTAGTAAATCATAAAAGACCATCTGATAACGACTGGACTAATAGATTAGGATTGTAAGATTTGTCTTTCGATGAAGTTCGAGTTATTACAGTTGTTTATTTTGCTGTTTTTATACCACTTTTAATTTATATTTTTAGAAAGTCGGCATTACCAAGCTGGGTTCCAACATTTTATATTGTTGGCATTGTTGTTTGTGCATTGGGGTGGGAATTATGGTTTACATTTGGATGGTTGAATGGCGATCCAGTAAGCATAAGGAGATCAGAGGCGCTGAATTACTGGCTTCCTCAAAACATAAACTGGCTCATGAATTCAATGGGAGATTCGGGCACAGTTTTGCTTGGAGGATCATGGTTAATGTGGCTGTCTCACAATAAAAATAATTTAATATTTCAAAAGTGGAAATGGAGTGCTTTTTTAGTTTTATTAATTTGGTGCATAGGTCAAAATATATTCGTAGAAATGTTCTTATACCATGATCAACTGGCAGAAGGAAAAGATTTATCTTGGGCGCCATTATCTCCACTTGGTCCATATATTAATCCTGTGTTATTTGAATTTAATGGAAGAACAATAATGCTTCAGTCTCAGATGCCTTGGTTGATATTGCCCTGGTTTTTTTATGGGACGTTAATAAATTTGAACAGATCTTCTGACTAATTGCCCATTATTTATTTTTTGGACAATAATAGCCCTATCTCAAAGAGCAGCCACATTGGAACTGCTAAAAAAAGTTGAGAAAAAATATCAGGTGGAGTTAACAGCATTCCCACTACTAAGAAAAAGATAATTAAATAAGGCCTAGACTTTGATAAAGACGTTTTTGAGGTTATACCACTTTTTATTAAAAGAACAGTGGCTACAGGAATTTCAAAAGCAACTCCAAAAGCAAAAACAAGCTTTAATACAAAGTTAAGATACTGATTAATATCTGTCATCACCTGAATGGTATCTGGCGACATACTAATAAAGAAGTTAAAAATTATTGGACATACAACAAAAAAGGCAAATGCAGCCCCACAAAAAAATAAAACAACTGTTGAAAGCATTAAGGGCGCAGTTAGTTTTTTTTCGTTTTCATATAAACCAGGTGATGTAAACATCCAAATTTGAAAAAATAACCACGGCATCGAAAAAAGCATTGCAAGGTACAAAACAAGTTTGATAGGTGCCATAAATGGTGAAGCAACTTCTGTTGCAATCATAGTCGTTCCTATTGGAAGAATCTCGATTAATGGTGCTGCAACAAAAGAATAAATTTGTGTGGCAAATGGAAAGCCAATTAGTGACAAAATACCAAATAAAGCAAAAACCCTTAACAGCCTAGACCTTAACTCTAAAAGATGATTTGAAACAGAGTCTTTAGTCATTATTATTTTTTTCATTTTCTTTAAGTTCTTCCATTCTGAGCTCATTGAAAACATCTTTCTTTAGTTCATCAACTCCAATATCTTCTTTAATACTATTCTTAAAATTAGTAAAAGCATTCTCTAGCCTTTTATAAAATTTCAGAATTAACTTCGCGAGATCAGGAAGTCTTTTAGGCCCGATAATTACCAAACCTATTACAAAAATAACAAGAATTTCAAGGAAACCTATTTGAAACAATTTTATTCTTCTTCTTTAGAATCTTCTTCTTTTATAGCCTTTTTAAAGCCTTTGATGCTCGACCCCAAATCAGATCCAATTGACTTTAATTTACCACTACCAAATATTAGCAATACCACCACTAAAATTATAAGTAATTGCCATAAACTTATGCCGCCAAAGCCCATATATACTCCTATGTGACTATTAAAATAATAGCTGTAGCAAACATTATACCAATAGCAACAGTTCTGATGAGGTATTTTTGTCTTGAAATCTTATCTTCAAGCTCTTTTATTTTTTTGGAATTGATGTCTTTATTTTTAGAATAACTTCTTATTTCATCTAATGCCTCAAACACAACTGAAGGTATCTCTGATGCTTTAAACAAAATATCTTCTTTATTTTCAATAATATAATCTTTAAGCTTTAAAGGACTAAATTGCTCAGTAAGCCAATTGTCAAGGTAAGGTTCAGCGATTCCCCAAAAGTCAAGTTCCGGATAAATCTGTCTTCCCATTCCTTCAATGTGGATTAATGTTTTTTGAAGTAATACAAGAGATGTTTGCAGAGACAATCCGTACTGTCTGGTGCTTTGGAATAAGTACAACAATAATTTCCCAAATTCTATTTCTGAGAGTGGCTTTTCAAATATCGGTTCACAACAAGCCCTAAGAGTATTTTCAAGTTCAATATTGTTTGTATTTGAATTTACCCATCCTGAAGAAATGAATAAACTTGCAAGTGACTTGTAATTTTGTTTCAGAACAGCTTGTAACATTCTTGCAAGAATATATCTTTCATCATTTGATAATGATCCAGTTATTGCACAATCAATAGCAATGTAACCTGGAGAATTTGGATTTTTCTTTGATACAAAAATATTTCCTGGATGCATATCTGCATGGAAAAAATTATCACGAAATACTTGATTTAAGAAAATCATTACTCCATTTTCTGCAAGTTCTTTTTTATTAATTCCATATTTTTCTATTTGAGCAATATCTGTGCATGGTATCCCATCAATCTTTTCAAGAACCATCACATTTGAAGTAGTAAGATCCCAGTAAACCTCAGGTATATACAACTCTTTTGAGTTTAAAAAATTTTTTCTTGTTAAATTGGTATTAGAAGCCTCAAGTTTAAGGTCTAGTTCTTTTAATATAGTTGTTTCGTAATCTTTAATAACTTCATTAGGTTTTAGTCTGTAGCTTTCTTTATATAAATATGAAAATATTTTTGCTGCAGATTTAAGCAATCTAAGATTTTTTTTGACACTTTTTTCAATGCTAGGCCTTAAAACTTTTATTACAACCTCTTGACCAGTTTTTAGCTTTGCAGAATGAACTTGGGCCAGAGAGGCTGCAGCAAGAGGACTTTCATCAAAACTTTCAAATATATTTTCTATAGAATCTCCTAATTCCTTTTCAACTATTTTCTTAAAAGTAGAAACTTTGAATGGTTTACAGCTATCAGTTAAGCTCTCAAGTTCTTTTGCAGTCTTATAATCAAGAATGTCAGTTCTAGTTGAGAGCAATTGTCCAAATTTAGTAAAGATAGGACCAAGTGACTCTAAATATATAGCAAGCTTTTTCCCGTTTGGTTTAAAAAATACACCCTGTTTAATCCCAACAAGGCCCATTTTCATTAACTCAAATATAACTATTACAAAATTCATAAAATGTTGTGTGCCTCAAGCCTATCTATTCTAATTGAAATATCTCTTACTCTTCTTTTGAGATCTCTATGCTCAACATCTTTATAAATTTCTGGCGTATTGAATAACTTTTCAATAAAAGCATGAGAAAAAACAGCTGGAAGACTCCCAAAATATTTATCAATCAAATATATTAAATCAATCTCAGACTTCATAATTACATTAAAAAATACAATTGCAGTCTCAGCATCACCTGCGATTAAGTTTTTTTTAAGTTTTCCAGATGAAATAGTTTTAACAATGCTCATTAAAGATCCCTTGATATGAAATTTACATTCAGCTGTCTTTGAAAATGCAATTTTTGAATTTTCATGATTTAAAAAAACAAATATCGGTCTATGACCTTCAACATCTAGAGAAAAGCCAATTGGTAAGATTTCCTCTAGGGAACTATCTAAATTAGGTGATGATTTTCTAAGATCATTGACCAGTTTAGTTAACGCGGCATTAATGTTAATCATTATATCCAATGTGAATTGCAACAATACCATTAAGAAGGTTATAAAACTTACAATTTGAAAAACCTTGTTTAATCATCATCTCTTTTAAAGCTTCTTGATCAGGATGCATTCTTATTGATTCTGCTAAGTATTGATAGCTATCTGAATCATTTGCAAGTAAAGAACCTAGTTTTGGAAGAATATTAAATGAATACCAATCATATAATTTGGAAAAAAAGGGATTAAGTGGTTTTGAAAACTCCAATATCAGAAGCTTTCCATTTTTCTTTAAGCATCTTTTCATCTCTTTTAGGCCTCTATCTTTATCTGTGAAGTTTCTTAGACCAAATCCAACAGTAATCATGTTGAATGAATTTTCTTTAAAAGGAAGCTCTTCGCCACTAAGCTGGCAAAAATAACAATTTTTATCAAAACCTTCATCGATAGACCTATTTCTTCCTTCATCAAGCATTTCATAATTTATATCACTCATAAAAATATCAGTTTTTGGATATTCTTTAGAAATTAGCTTTGAAATATCCCCGGTTCCACTTGCAATATCTAAAATGACATCATTTTCTCCAACTGCAGCAAGCTCAACTAATATTTTTTTCCATAGTCTATGCATACCAAACGACATGGCATCATTCATAACATCATAATTTTTCGCAACTGAAGTAAAAACTTCTCCAACATATTTCTGCTTATCAGATTGATCTACCTCTTGATATCCAAAATGAGTTTTTTTATTCATTGTTATTTTCTACAAGTTTGATGAAATTATTGTATCTACTTTTACTTATTTCACCATTTAATAAATACTTTGCAATATTACATCCATCATTGTCTATATGATTACAATTATTGAATTTACAATATTTCGATGCTTTAAAAATTTCTTCAAATCCTTGAGTTATTTGACTTGTTGAATAATTAGTTAACTCAATGTCACGCATACCAGGCGAGTCTATTATTTTTATTTTTTGATTGACTTCATACAAGGACGATATAGAAGTTGTGTGCACCCCTTGATCATTTGATAAAGAACTTATTTTTAAGTTTTTCTTTATTATTTTTGATGTTAATGTCGACTTTCCAGCACCTGAATTACCAACAAATAGTACGCATTTATTTTCTAAAAATTTTAAAAGCTCATCAGTGTTTTTCAGATATTTTGCGGATATATCTATTATTTTTAAGTTCAAATCTTTATATATATTTAGTTTCTTCAAATATTCAGAATCTTGCTTAATATCGATTTTATTGTTAATTATGAACGGCTTTATTTTTGAAATCTTTGATTTAATTATCCATTTATCAATAAATTCTGAAGAAGTCCTTGG
This sequence comes from uncultured SAR86 cluster bacterium, assembly GCA_902632555.1. Lineage (GTDB taxonomy): Bacteria > Pseudomonadota > Gammaproteobacteria > Magnimaribacterales > D2472 > SAR86A. Next base: position 65,221 of record CACPCZ010000001.1, read on the forward strand.
CGTTGGTGTGACCAGTATGCCAACATGAGTCACATTTGCTGCAAAAAGCTTCTCCTTGTTGTTTATTAACTTTGATATTTTAGAAAACCTCTTATTTATTTTTAAAATCTTTCCGAGTGTTTTTTTGCTGTCTTGTATTATTTCTATTTCAACAAAGTCACCAACCACAACATTTTTGATAGCTATACAGCTAAATTCACCAACTTTGGTTTTTACTAAACAACTATTTGAGTAGAATTCTTTAACTTGTCCAGTTTGAACTTTTTTCATAATAAGAACAAAATACACTAAAGAGGTGATTTTAAGAAGAGATGAAGACTTTACAATCAAGAGATAATTTAGTTTGGATCGACCTAGAAATGACAGGACTTGATCCTGAAAAAGAAAAAATAATCGAAATAGCCACGCTTATTACTGATTCTGATTTGCATATTATTGCGGAAGGCCCAAATTTGATAATTACTCAGCCAAAAGATATTTTGGATAAAATGGATGAATGGAATCAAACGCAGCATGGCTCATCTGGCTTAATAGACGAAGTTAAAAAAAGCGATGTAACCGAGCAAGTTGCTGAAATAGAGACATTAGATTTTATATCTAAATATGTTGGAGAAAAAAAATCACCTATGTGTGGAAATACTGTTTCTCATGACAGACGTTTTTTATCAAAATACATGCCAAGGCTAGAAGCTTATTTTAATTATAGACATATTGATGTTTCATCTTTTAAGGAAGTAGCTGTTCGATGGATGAATGAAGCACAAGTATATGAAAAGAAAGGTTCTCATAGAGCCCTTGGAGACATTAAAGAGTCCGTGGAAGAATTAAAGTTTTATAAACAATTATTTATGCCTGATTGATCTATTCTTTTTTTGAAGATGGTTGAAAATTTATTGGAAATGGACTTATTTCACCTTTATTTTCTTTTATTTTAGCTTCGCCAGTTTCATTAACTTCATCAATTCTAACTATCGAATTTATAGGAATATAGCTTCTTTCAACTTTATTGAATTCGTTTTTAAGTTTTTCAGAACTCGGATCAACTACTAGCTGTTTGTCTTTATTGAAGATATACTCTTCCACCTCGATAAAACCGTACATATCACTTTGGTAAATTTGTTTGGCAAATACTTCGTAAATTTCACCAAGTTGAATGAAAATTATCTTGTAAACATTTTTTGTTTTCATAATACTAATTATATGGGATCAAATTATGAGAATTAAAGTTGTAAAATAGTTATAAAGAATGACAAAAAAATTATTTATTAAAACTCATGGCTGTCAGATGAATGAGTACGATTCAGCAAAAATGTTTGATTTGCTGGAGGAGAAGGAAAACTTTGAACTAGCGGAGTCCGAGGATCAAGCCGATTTATTAATTTTAAATACATGTTCTATAAGAGAGAAGGCTCAAGAAAAAGTCTTTCATCAAATAGGAAGGTGGAGAAAGATTAAAGAAAAAAATCCCAAGCTTAAAATAGCAATTGGTGGTTGTGTTGCTTCTCAAGAGGGTGAAAAAATAATAAAAAGAGCACCTGCAGTTGATATAGTTTTTGGGCCTCAAACTCTTCATAAACTTCCTGATTTATATAACGAAAAGAATAATACAAATTTAAATCAAGTTGATATATCTTTCCCTAAACTAGAGAAATTCAATCATTTGCCGGTTCATGGTAAAGGAGAACCGTCTGCATTTGTTTCAATTATTGAGGGATGCAATAAATACTGCTCATTCTGTGTTGTTCCAAAAACAAGAGGTCATGAAGTTTCAAGAAGTATTGAAGATATATTAAATGAAATTTCAGTATTGGCTGATAAAGGCACAAGAGAAATTCATTTACTTGGCCAAAATGTTAATAACTTTAAGGGAACTCTTGGCGGAGAAAAATCATCGCTTGCAAAACTTATTGAGCTTACTGCTAAGATAGAAAATATTGAACGAATTCGGTATACAACCAGTCATCCGCATGAATTTAAAGATGACTTGGTTGAAGTTTACGATAAGGTTCCTGAGCTTGTCAGCCATGTTCACCTGCCTGTGCAAAGTGGGTCTGACAGAATTTTAAAGCTTATGAGGAGAAGGTATAACATCGATAAGTATCTTCATTTGGTTGAAAAAATTAGGGATGTAAGGCCTGAAATGAGTTTTTCATCTGATTTTATTGTTGGATTTCCAGGTGAAACTAAAGAAGATTTTCAAGGAACCATGGATGTAATCAATGAAGTTAAATTTGATGAATCATTTAGTTTTATATACAGCCCTAGACCTAATACAACCGCCTCAGATATGCCAGATGACGTTAATGATGAAGAAAAAAAAGAAAGATTAAATATACTTCAAACAAGATTAAATCAATTATCTTTCGGATTTAGTAGAAAAAAAGTTGGTACAACTCAAAATTGCCTTATCTATGGGCCATCAAAGAGGGATCCTGGACAGCTTCAAGGTAGGACCATATGCAACAGGATAGTTAATTTCAAATCAAATGACATTGATTTAGTTGGTCAGATGGTTAATATTCAAATAAATGAAGCTCTACCAAACTGTTTAAGAGGGAATTTGCACAATTAATGTCTAAAGATTCAGCATTAACACAAATCGAACTTAATCCTTCAGACGCAAACGTAATGGTGAGGTTTGTTGGAGAGCTAAATGAGAATCTAAAATTTGTAGAAAAGACTTTTAATGTAAAAATTTATCAAAATGGAAATAATTTAAAAATTCAAGGCTCTCAAGGCGATGTTAATCATTCTGCCGATGCTCTAAAAAAATTATATGAAGCAGCTGGTCAGGGAATAGAGATCACGAAAGAGACATTACATTTATATATTCAAGACTCTTATCAAAAAGATAATAATTTTGATGTCAAAATAAAAACTCCAAAGAAGAGCATAATACCCAGAGGTAAGAATCAAAAATTATATTTAGAAAGCATTTATAAAAATGAAGTTAATTTTGGCATTGGTCCCGCAGGAACAGGTAAAACTTATTTGGCTGTGGCTGCTGCAATTGATGCATTATTAAGCGAGAAAGTCGATAGAATAATTCTTATAAGGCCTGCTGTTGAAGCTGGCGAAAAGTTAGGATTTCTTCCTGGAGACTTATCTCAAAAAGTTGATCCATATTTGCGCCCTCTTTACGACAGTTTGTATGAAATGCTCGGTATTGAAAAGACTGAAAAATTTCTAGCAAAGGGCGTTGTTGAAATTGCGCCTCTTGCTTATATGCGTGGAAGAACCTTAAACAATTCTTTTATAATTGTAGATGAAAGTCAAAATACAACCAAAGAGCAAATGAAGATGGTCCTGACTAGAATGGGCTTTGGATCCTATTTGGTAATCAATGGCGATCTAACTCAAATAGACTTGCCTAAAAATATAAAATCAGGACTTTCAAATGCAATTAAAGTTCTTAAAGACACTGAGGGTATTGGATTCACAAATTTTTCATCAAGAGATGTTGTTCGTCATCCTCTAGTCAGAAAAATAATAGATGCTTATGAATATTTTGAGGATAGAGTAAAACTCAAGTGAGTCTAACAATCCTGAATCATAAAAGTTTTGAAGTCGATAAGACTTTATCGGAGAAATTAATCAATGCATTTAACCTCATTTGTAATGAAGAAAGTCTAGAAAAGTGCTCAATTAACCTTAAATTAGTTGATAACAAGGAAATTACTGAACTTAACAAAATTTATAGAAATAAAAATAAACCCACCAATGTTTTGTCTTTTACTAATGATGATATATCTAAGTCAAGAACTAATGATTTGGGCGATATAGCAATTAGCTTCGAATTTGTTGAACAAGAGTCTAAAGAGCAAAATAAAAAATTTAATGATCATGTTATTCACATGTTCATCCATGGGATATATCATATATTAGGATTTGATCATGAAAATGATAGTATGGCAGATGCCATGGAAGAAAAAGAAATTCTATTACTTGAAAAACTACAAATAAAAAATCCATATAAATAAATGAGCGATAAAAATAACAACGAAGATCCACAGCCTCCTTCGGGAATAATCGATAAAGTTAAAAAATATTTCAGAAATCCGTTTTTCATAAAAACACAATCTGTCTCAGAAGTAACTGATTTTTTAAAAGATGCTGTTGATCAGAATGTAATAGACAAAGAAGCAGAATCGATTGCATCTAAAGCAATAAAGTTAGGTGACATCACCGTTAAAGAAATAATGATACCAAAGGTAGACATGGTTACTATTCAAATAGATGAGAATACTACAGATGTAATAACCAAAATAATTGAATCAGGTCACTCTAGATATCCAGTTTTAGGATCAGAAAGAGATGAGGTTGTTGGAATTCTTCTTGCAAAAGATATACTACCCAAGTTATTTAAAGGAATAACCGACTTTCAACTAACTGATATGTTGAGAGATCCTAATGTAGTTCCAGAATCTAAAAAAGCTGATTCACTCTTAGAGGAATTTAAACAAGATAGACGACATCTTGCTGTAGTAATTGATGAATATGGAGCAGTTTGCGGCTTAATTACAATTGAAGACATTTTGGAAGAACTTGTCGGTGAAATTGAAGATGAACATGACGTAGAAGAGCAAGAAATTCTAGAAATTTCTGAAAATAAATTTTATGTCGACGCAAAAGTTGAGCTAGAAGAATTCATATCCTTTTTTGAGCTAGGACTTGACCATTTATCTATAGATGCTGAAACTCTTGGTGGATATTTTATTTCTGAGCATGGCGTATTACCCAAAATAGGAGCAAAACTCAATGTTCAAAATTTATCAATAAAAGTAACGGATACTGATAACAGAAGAATTAAAAGTTTTGAAGTCATAAAAAAATAATGATTTTGAAGGATCTCTTTGTTGCCTTTTCTGCAGGATTCGTTGGTATTTTTGCATTTGCTCCATTCTCTTTAAAATTTTTAATTTTTATATCTTATGGCTACATAATTTATATCCTCATTAACAACAAAAAAAGATTATTTTTAAAGCTGTTTTTTTGGGGAATTAGTCATTGGGGTTTTGGGATGTCTTGGATAATAGTAAGTGTTTACTATTATGGAGAAACATCTATAGCAGTTGCTTCTGCAATATATATATTATTAACAATAATATTATCTTTAGTATTTACGTGCCCTCTTCTACTAATCAAATACATTAATAATAAGATTGGAAATTATGATCAAATCAAACAAGCTTTATTAGTATCATCCCTATTGCTAATTAGTGAATTTAGTAGAGAAATCTTTTTAAATGGTGTTCCTTGGTTGATACCAGGCAATGTTTTTCTTGATACATATGCGCAAAACATTTATCCAATACTTGGCGCAGCATTTGGGTCATATTTAATTTACTTTATTACATCAATAGTTATAACAAACACAAATAATAAAAAAGTTTCATTTTTGTTTCTTGTTATCGGTATTGTATTGATGTTTCCACAAAAATTTGTGCAGCAAAATGGAGAAATACCTATTTCAATTATTCAACCCTCTTCAGACCCTTTTGATAAATATAAGCCTGGTTATTATTCTTTTATCGAAAATAATTTATTAGATCTAATTAAAAAAAGCTCAACAGAAAGCAAGATGGTGGTTATACCTGAGGCAGAGCTTCCATATCCTACAAATGACTATAGATTTAACTCCTTTATAGAGAAAACTAAAATAAAAGATAGATTGGTAATGGGAGCATGGTTTATTGATAATAACGAACTTTACAACACTATTTATTATCCAAAAAAAGAAATTCTCTATAAAAAAGTTCATTTAGTCCCTTTTGGTGAATATATCCCATTTATAACAAAACTTCGCGGATTAATAGACTTTTTTGATCTCCCAATGTCGAATGTAATCCCTGGTCCTGAACTACAAGAAAATATGCGACTTATCCAGGATTATGAAGTAGCAACGCCAATTTGTTTTGATATTGCTTTTCCAAACACAGTTAGAAAAATGAACATAAGTTCTTTTTTAATAATAAATATATCTAATGATACTTGGTTTGGAGATTCAATTGGTCCTTATCATCATCTTAGCAAAGCTAGGATAAGAGCAATAGAAAATAATAAATGGTTAATAAGAGCTACAAATAATGGATTTTCTGCAATTATTGATAATAATGGGACAATAGTTGACAAAACTAAAAAGAATATTACCGGTATTCTTGAGGGTAAAGTAAACTTAATAGGAGAAAGATCAATTTTCAACAAATTTGGTTATTATTTAACAAAAATATTACCATTTTTGATGATTTTGGTATTATTAATTAATAGATTATGTACATTACGAAAAAATTTATCCCAATCATAGTTTTGGGACTTTCATTATCATTTTTATTACCGGCAAACACTGATAAAACAAATCCCAATAAGATAAAGCAACGATTATTTGAAAATACCAACAGTCCTGAATTAGTAGTTGATATTTCAGAACAAAGGCTTTATCTAGTTCAAAATAAACTTGTTCTTAAAAGTTATCCTATTTCGTCATCTAAGTTTGGAGAGGGCAGTATTGAAAATTCCTTTAAAACACCGCTAGGAATGCATCAAATCAAAGAAAAAATTGGAGAAGATGTTGAAGAAAATACCATTTTCATATCTCGAGTAGATACTCAAAAAAAAGCAGATATTATAAAAAATACCTTTGATTCTGATAATGATTTTGTAACAAGTAGAATTTTATGGCTAGATGGTATGGAAGAAGGAATAAACAAAGGGAAGGGTATCGATTCTTATGATCGATATATCTATATTCATGGCACACAGGAAGAGGGATTAATTGGCACAAAAGCATCTCATGGATGTATCAGAATGTTTAATAACGATGTTATTGAGCTTTTTAAAAAGGTAAAAGAAGGGACAAAAGTTCTAATAAAGGCATAATTTACTTTAAAACTAAAAATTATTCGCAACTGAGGACATTTCAAAGCCTAATTTCTCTTTTCTTTGATCTTTTTCAGGTGCGTCACCTAGCCTTTGGCTGGTTTCAGCCAGCTTTACAAGCATATCGCTTGGCTTGTATACGTCATTTTTAGTTAATTCTTGATATTTCTTTAGTTTTTCAACAACTACATCTAAACCCATTGCGTTGGCATGATGCATTGGTCCACCTCTCCAAATTGGAAAACCATAACCATTTATATATACGACATCTATATCTACAGCTCGCTGTGCAACACCTTCTGAGAGAATATCAGCTCCTTCATTAATAAGAGCTAGAATACATCTATCAACAATTTCCTCATCTGATATATCTCTTCTTGTAAATCCATTTTCCTGTGATATTTTCTCGTATAATGCTTCATTTTCAGGTGCTGCATTTGGAGCCCTTGAGCCTTCAGAATAATTGTAATAACCCTTTCCATTTTTTTGACCAAATCTGTTTTGTTCACATAGTTCATCGCCAATTTTTGCGTGTAGAGGAGATTCTTTACCACTGAGCTTCCTTGCTCTCCATCCTAGATCTAGACCAACAAGGTCCATCATTCTAAAAGGACCCATATTTAATCCAAAGGATTCTAATGCCTGATCAATTTGGTTGGGGAGGGCGCCTTCAAGCAATAACATATTTGCTTGAGCTGTATATCCGAACAACATTCTGTTACCGATAAAACCTGGAGCATTTAACGAGACAACAGCAGCTTTTTTAAGCTTTTTACCTATTGCCATGACACTTGCCAAAGTTTCATTAGAAGTCTCTTCACCTCTCACTACTTCAAGTAATCGCATAATGTTTGCAGGACTAAAGAAGTGAGTACCTACTACCAATCCAGGCCTTTTAGTTACTGATGCAATAGAATCAATATCTAAACCTGAAGTATTACTAGCTAAAATCGCATCCGGTTTCACTTGCTCATCTAGAGCCTTAAATATTTCATGCTTGAGCTCAAGATTTTCATATACTGCCTCAATAACGATGTCGCAATCTGCTACTCCCTCATAATCTAATCCAGAACTTACAAGACCAAAAACATTGTCTTTTTGATCAGGAGTAAGTCTTCCTTTTTTTACCATAAATTCATAATTTTTCTCGATGACAGAAATACCTCGCTTAAGGTTTTCTTCATCCTGATCTATAACATGGACTGGGATACCAGCATTTGCAAAGCACATTGCAATACCACCACCCATTGTTCCTGATCCTATAATTCCAGCTTTTTTAATTTCTTTTACTGGTGTATCCTTTGGAACATCTGATATTTTAGAGGCAGCCCTTTCTCCAAAGAAAATATGAATCATTGCTTCCCTTTGTGGATGAAGCAAACATTCTAAAAATAATTCACCTTCTTTTTTAAGACCTTCATCAAAATCATCTAAATTAATAGCAGCTTCTACACACTTTATAATTTGGCCAGGTGCAAACTGACCTTTTCTGCCCTTGGCAGCCATTGCTTGAGCTTCTAGCAATACCTTATCATTACCTCTTGCTTCGATCATCTTGTCATTGAAATCTCGGACTTTTGGATGATTTTCAGTAGTTTTAGACTTTTCAATAACAAATTTGATTGAATCTTCAACTACATTGTCGCTAATATCATCAATTATTCCCATATCTAAAGCTTTTTTAGCAGGTACGTGACTTCCTGAAAGCATCATTTTTAAGGCCTCACTTGGTCCGGCAAGTCTTGGAAGACGTTGTGTTCCGCCTCCGCCTGGCAAAAGGCCTAAATTTACTTCAGGAAGGCCAACAAATGCTGTATTAGATGCAATTCTATAATTACAACATAACGCAGTTTCAAGTCCTCCACCCAGAGCAATCCCATTAATTGCTGCCACAACTGGCTTTGAACAATGCTCAAGTTTACTGAAAACCTCATTAAGGCTTACTCCTTCAACATTTCCGCCAAATTCAGATATATCTGCTCCAGCAATAAAAGCTCTACCTTTACCTGTAACAACTACCCCTACTACGCTTTCATCAGATTCGGCTTTTAGAAGACTATCGTGCAATCCCGTTCTTACACCATCACTTAGTGGGTTAACAGGTGGATTATCAACAGTCAAAACTGCTACGTTATCTATAATTTCGAATAAAACTGTACCTTTCAAAGCATTTCTCCTAAATTTTTACGTTGTTTCTGCATTATACATAAAAAAAATGCATTTTATTTTATAAATACTGTTGATAATAGATTATAAATATATATAATAATTATGTCAGCACTCCTCTCCCCTATTAATTTTGCTGACACTCTGGAATTATGGAGGGCATTGCCCTCCATCTCTTTTTTTAAGGAAAGGTATTTTAAATGGATAAAATTAAAGATAATATTGAATTAATTTTTTTAGTCACTATCTTTATAACTTCACTATCTGCAATTACGCCGATAAGTTAGAATTACTTTCTTATGAAACAACTATTAATTTTTTCTATATCATTTTTTTCATTTAATATTTTTGCTTGCAGCAACTTGCTTGATACCGAAATGCGTATTCTTGACTCCAGTGACAAAGTTAATCTCTGTGAATATGAAGATAAAGTTATTCTAGTAGTAAATGTTGCGAGCAGATGTGGTTATACTTATCAATACGCATCACTTCAAACACTTTATGATAATTATAAAAGTGATGATTTTGTAATTTTTGGAATTCCTTCAAGAGATTTTTTACAAGAGTATGCTGCTGAAGAGGACGTTGCAGAATTTTGTTCAACTGAATATGGTGTAAATTTTCCTATGTTCGCAACTTCAAAAGTTCGAGGTAAAAAAGCAAGCCCATTTTACAAAAAACTTATTAATGAAAGTGGTGTTACTCCTTCTTGGAATTTTAATAAGTATTTGATATCACGAGATGGAACTGTTGTTTCTACATATGGATCATCTGTAAAGCCTGATTCTGCCGAACTTATTTCTGATATAGAAAAACTTCTTTAAATTATTCTCCAACGAGAACAACACTAGGCTTATTAAAAGCAAACAAACCATTATCTACGACTCCTGGAATATTATTGATTAATATTTCTAATGCTTCTGGTTCATCTATGGATAAGTTTTTTACATCAATGATTTGATTACCTTGATCAGTTAAAAATCCTTTTCTATATTCAGGCAAGCCACCCATGGCAATAATTTTTCTGGAAACCATACTTCTACTTTCTGGAATTACTTCTATCGGCAGAGGAAAGGCACCTAGTTTTTTAACAAGCTTTGATTCATCAACAATGCATATAAACTCTTTTGAAGCAGCTGCAACAATTTTTTCTCTAGTGTGAGCACCACCACCACCTTTAATTAAAAAATTTTTGGGTGAAACTTCATCTGCTCCATCAATATAGAAAGATACCTCATCAACGTCATTAAGATTGAATACCTCTACACCAATTTCTTTTAAAAGCTCAGATGAGACATTTGAGCTTGAAACAGCACCTTTAAAATGATTCTTTAAGCTGGATAATTCTTTGATAAAAAAATTTACTGTTGACCCAGTGCCAATTCCAATAACCATATCTTTGAAAAGTTTCTTTTCAATATAATTTATTGCTTTCTTTGCAACACTTATCTTTGAAGCACTCATGCAGTTATAATACAAGAAAATATTAGAAGTGAACCAAATTGAGATTAAAAATAAAAAAAACGGGAACTTATAGATATTCTAAAAAATATCTTAAGTTAATAAAAAATGCAGAAGCATGCGTTTATGATGTTGCAATTGATTCACCCACCACTCACGCAATCAATCTTTCTTTAAAAGAAAATAATAATATTTATCTTAAAAGAGAGGATCTTCAGCCAATTTTTTCTTTCAAAAATAGAGGGGCTTATAACAAAATTAAAAACTTATCCGATAAGAAAAAGTCTTATGGGATCATTGCTGCATCAGCCGGCAATCATGCGCAAGGCGTTGCATTAGCTTGTAAAAAATTAAAAATAGAATGCAATATTGTTATGCCTGTCACGGCTCCTGAAAATAAACTTAATTCTGTAAAAAGACTTGGAGCAAAAATAACTCAGTTTGGTGAAAATCTTGCTGAGGCACTCGTAAAGGCAGATGAAATCTCTAAAAAGAAAAAATATACTTTTGTTCATCCGTTTGACGATCCATATACAATAGCTGGTCAAGGAACGGTAGGGAAAGAAATTCTACAAGATGGTATAGATTATGATGCTGTTTTTGTACCCGTTGGAGGAGGGGGCCTGCTTGCTGGAATATCTGCATGGGTGAGACAACATAAGAAAAAAATTAAAATAATTGGAGTTGAGGTCGATGATTCCGCCTGTTTAACAGAGGCATTGAAAAATAATAAAAGAGTATTGTTGAAGAAGGTCGGATTATTTGCAGATGGCGTGGCCGTATCCCAAGTTGGGAAAAATAATCTTGATGTTATTAAAGAATGTGTTGACGAGGTAATGATTGTTAACATTGATGAAGTTTGTGCAGCAGTAAAAGACATTTTTGAAGATACTCGAGTATTATCAGAACCCTCTGGTGCAGTAGCTTTAGCCGGCCTCAAGAAATATTCAAAAAGAATCACTGGAAAAAATCTTCTTGCAGTAAGCTCAGGAGCAAACATAAATTTTCAGAAGCTTGGATTTATTGTTGAAAGATCAGAATTAGGAGAAAACAGAGAAAAGATATTAAGCATAAAAATACCTGAAAAACCTGGAAGCTTTTTGAAATTAGCCAAAGTGTTTGGGAAATTATCTGTAACAGAGTTTAATTATAGGAAAGCAGACGATAAAGATGCCCTTGTATTAGTTGGAATAAGAACGTCTTCCGAAAAAAGTTTTATCAAATTAAAACAAAAACTTAGAAAGTTAAAATATAAATTCAGTGACTATACCAGTAATGAAATATCAAATGATCACCTCAGACATATGGTCGGGGGTAGGGCAAGATTAAATTCAGATTCAGGCAGTATTGAAAGAATATTCAATGGAGAATTTCCTGAGAAGCCGGGAGCACTTCTTAATTTTCTTGAAAAATTTGGAAACAATTGGAACATATCGCTTTTCCATTATCGAAATATTGGATCTGCATATGGAAATATATTAATAGGAATTGAAGACAAAAATTCAGATAAATCAAAACTGATAAAACATCTTGAAAAATCTGGAACTGTCTTTAAAGAGGAAAGTAAAAACAAGGCCTACTTAGACTTTCTTAAGTAATTAAAATTTTAGTCTAATTTTTAAAGAGAATATTTCGTTATCAGGATTCTTCCAGGGATCATTAAAAATATCTGAAAAAGATCTTTCGTCATCTTCCTCATATACTTCGCCACCTCTTGTATAGACTAAGTAGATGTTTGATAAAGGCGCTATCTCATATTTGTATCTTATTTGAAATGAATTGATACCATTTGAGAAAGGATTTACTTTTTTGCTACTCTCAAACAAGACGCCATTAATATCTGTAAATAATGATTTTGGTCTTTTAGCTTCAAGCGCTACAAATTGACTTTTAAGTCTAATTTCATGTTTAACACCTTTAAACCAGTTTAGATTTAAAGATATTATTCTTTGATTTAGGTCATATGTAGCCAAATGATTCGAATCAATCCAGTTCAACCATTCTTTCTCTTTCTTTATCCTAAATTCTGTTCGAATTTTAATATTTTCACTTGGAAACAAAGATCCTGCTATTTTGAAAAATCTTTTTCTGTAACCTTTAGAATCCCATGTGTCATAGTTAGATGATTTATCAAAACTCATTCTCCAATCATAAGTCCAGTACTTATAATTTTTAGCTTCAAAATCAGTTGTTACGCTTACTCTATTTTTTATTTTTACAAATGGGTATATTGGATCTTTTCTTGTAATTGTTGTATTTTTTCCAGAAGATTTAAATCTGAAATCATATTTAAAACTTGAAGTATCTTTAAATTGCGTTTGATTTCTGACTACGAAATCGAGTGGATTTGAATTACCTTCTGTATCAGCGTCATAGTTAAAATCATACTGAATATCTACTTGCTCAAGTACAGATTTTTCAGGGAAACCGTTTTTAGTAATATTATGACCAATGCCGAAATGGAACCAATCATTTTTTTTAAGGTAACCAAAATCATTTAATTTAACTTTTTTGTCAAAATATAAAATACTTCCAGAAGTTCTTGTTAAATCAGTTGGTTTGTATGTAAATTGAAATCTCGCACCTTTTCCAAGATTTCCTTCCTTTTTAGTTGTTATAAAATCAGCATAGGTTATCAGCCTATTTGATCTTACGTTTATATAATCAAAGACATTTACAGTGCTTTTAGTTCCTGCAACATCATTTTGTACATTTGTAATCATATAGCCAAGAGATCTTGTATTTATTTTTGTTTTTCCTCTCAGAGCAATAAATTCTCTTCCTTTGGAGTAATTCTCATCTGATTCTTTTGCCAGGAATATTCCATAATCATTTTTAGTATTTCTTTGGGTATATCTAAGAGAGTAATCAATATCTGAAAAATTTTTTTTATTTGCTTCACAAGCAATTTGATTTTTTTCTGATGCGCAATTATATGTTGGAGCTGAGCCTATTCTTCGCGTATTAATAATTGAGTATCTATCATAATTACTAATATCAAATAAAGACTGATTCTCAGTAAAGAAAGCTCTTTTTTCTTTATAAAATGTTTCCTGAGCAGAAAAATTAACAATCACATCATCACTTTCGGCTTGGCCAAAATCAGGATTGATAGTTAAATTAAGCTGACTGCCTTTACCAGAGCTATAAAAAATTTCTGCACCAACATTAGATTCTTCAAAATTAGTTGGGTTATTTTTATTAAATGCAAAGTAAGGAAAAAAATTGAATTTTGATTTTGTATAGTTATTTATTTCTAATGAATCAAGCTCTTGAAAATAATCTGCTCTAGTAGCCATTGTTCCTGAACTACTTGACCAAGACTGATCTTTGGCTATATATCTTAAAAATGAATAATTTATTTTCCTTTTTTTAGACTCAGACTGGTTCATAAGAACTACATCCCATGGAAGATATATTTCAGAAGACCAGAAATCTTTATATTTTTTTGTTTTAGCTATCCAGTCTCCATCCCAGTCTGTTTTAAAATCACCAGATTGAATTTTAATTGCATCAAACAATGAGTCACCAAGAGCAACAGCTATTATGTATGCTTTTGTTCTATCTCCATCAAAGTCTATATTTATAGAATTCTTTTCGCTAAGAGATGACATTTCGTCACGCATTGTTTTATTTGCAAGCATAGTAGACTCATCCTGATAATTAATGAACCCAACATAAATACCGTCCTCGTTTGAAAAGATGTATGCAATAGTTTGATCAACTGTTTTGTTCATTGAATAGGGAGACGTTTCATAGAACTCATTAACCATAAATGCACTTTGCCATTCAGGTTCGTTAAGTTCGCCGTCTACAACTATTTGCTCTGCATGTATAGAAAGCGCAAAGAATAATATAAAAATTTTTTTAAGCATAGATTGAGGACGTCATTCTATATCTTACACATAACTATGTATATTGCTTTCAGTAATAACTAAGTCATATTTTATGTCGTGATTTTCGCCAAAAATTTCTTTTAAAAGTTGATATTCATATCCAATACCAACTATTAAAGGAACTGACTTTAAAGTTTGGATATTCTCAAGGGCTCTATCGTAATATCCACCACCGTAACCAAGCCTTCTTCCATGCCTGTCAACGCCTAAAAACGGTATAACAAGTAGATCAATTTCATGAACTTGTGCACAGTGCAAGTTATTGGATTCCAATATTCCATATTTATTTTTAATAAGGTCTGATTCAGATGTATATAAATTAAAACTGAGTTTTTTTTGTGGCAAGACTTTTGGAAGATAAATTTTAATAGATCTTTTGTTAATATTTTTTATTACTTGATCCAGCTTAATTTCTTGCTTAAAAGGACAATACAAGAGAATATTTTTAATAGTTTGACTATCCAGAAATTCAATAAACTTATTCTGTATATCTGTTGAAGAAGGTTTTATAAAATCTTCAGAAAGAGCAAGCCCCTGCTTAAGTAGTGATTTTCTTAATTTATTTTTCACCATAAAAAATTGCAGAGGCTATCAAACCAGATCACCGCCATGTGCTATACCTGAACCGAAAGTTCAGGTGGTGAATATCTTGTCAGATCAGGCTTCCCTTATAGGTATTGCACAACAAAGACAGTGGAAAATCACCTAATTATTAGTATCGGTTCAAATTTATTAGCACATTAGCAAATGAACCAGAATGTTTAGAAAGTATAAAATAGTTGTCAAGGAAGTGAAAGATTAATTTTTCAGAGCTTGATCAATTTTTGATATTATTTTTGTAAGATTTTGATCATTCATATGACCGCCCTGAACATCTTTAGAAAGAAGTTTATCTGCAAGCGTGAGTCCAGCGATTATCAGTGCATTATTTTTATCATTAATATTATCTAATTCTTTATTAAGTAACTCAGCCGCTTTTATTAAATTATCTTTTTCTTTTGGAGGGCAGGCTATAGTAAGATCTCTTCCAAAGATTCTTAAGGAAACAGTTTCAACTTTACTCACTGTTTGCCTTCTTTAAATCTTTTTCAAGCTTCGTTACTATTTTTTTATGAAGCACTTTATCTTTTTTCCACTCTCTTTCTCTTTTAATATATGCATTGATGATGCCTTTTTGTTCTTCAAATCTTTTGATAAGTAAATTTATTTTTTTTTCAAGATCTTCTGAAGTTAGATTAGCATTTTTAGACATTTTGATAGTTTAATTCTACTTTAATGAATTGGAAAGTTTGTTTAATAAAAGAGTAAAATAACAACATGGATATCAATGTGTATAAAAAAAGAAGAGACAATTTAGCTAAAGAGCTTCCTGATAATTCAGTTTTGCTTCTTCCAGGTGCTGATTTGCAATATAGGAATGCTGATTCAACATATCCATTTAGACAGGAAAGCAGTTTCTACTATTTTTCTGGATTTTGTGAAGCTTCCTCTTTAATAGCAATAGTTAAAAAAAATAAAGAATATAGTTCCATTATATTTGTTCCACCAAAAGACAAATTGAAAGAAATATGGGATGGTTTTAGAGCAGGGCCAATAGGAGCGGTTGAGACCTACCTTTTTGATAAAGCTTATGACAATACTCAAATTGATTTAATGATGCCGGATATTCTTCATGGTTCCGACCAGGTTCTTTATTCTATTGGTAAAAAGAAAGGATTTGATCAAAGTGTTATTGATTGGACAACAACTGCTAGCACAAAAGACAGGCATAGCAAGTCAATAAATATTACAGATGCAACCTCTTTAATCGGTAATACGCGTTTAATAAAAGATGATCATGAGATTGAGCTAATTAAAAAAGCATGCGACATATCAGCAGAAGCACATATTGAAGCAATGAAAGCTGTAAAGGATGCCAATACCGAGCAGTCCATAGAGAGTCTATACCTTCACGAATTTTCAAAAAGGGGTGCTAGATTTCCGGCCTATCCTCCGATTGTTGCTGGCGGTGAAAATGCCTGTGTTTTGCATTATGTTGAGAATGATCAGGATCTCAATAAAAATGATTTATTGCTTGTTGATGCAGGCTGTGAGTATAAAATGTATGCAGCTGATATCACAAGAACCTTTCCGGTTAGTGGAAGATTTTCCGATGAACAACTTGAGATATACAAAATAGTCTTAAATGCTATGAATGCCGCTATAGATTCTGTGAAAGAGGGTAACAGCATAATGATGCCTCAAGAAATCTCTGAAAAAGTTATTACAGAGGGATTGGTTAAGATTGGAATTTTACAAGGTGATCCTGTGGAACTACATAAAAAAGGCGCTTATAAAGATTTTTACATGCATAAAATTGGGCACTGGCTTGGATTAGACGTTCATGATGCAGGTGATTATATGGAAGGAGATGATTATATGAGATTTAAACCCGGAATGATTACAACAATCGAGCCGGGAATTTATATCAGCAGTTCAATGAAAGTTGAGGATAAATGGAAAGGTATTGGTGTAAGAATAGAGGATGATATCCTTGTCACCAAAGATGGAAATGAAAACCTGACAAAAAAGGTACCTTCAGACCCAGCTGAAATAGAATCATTAATGTCGTAAATCGTGAATACAGTTGTAACCATATCTGGTGGCGGGATAATCGGTAACTATATTTCTTCTAGACTGAATGCTAACAATATAAGCACCTTGGTAATTGAAAAAAATTCTGATGTACTAGATTTTGCTGAAAATGTTAGAACAGTGACATTAAATCAACACTCTAAGAATCTAATAGAAAAGCTTGGAGTAAATATTCCACATTCCGAGATTAACGAAATTTTGGTTTTTGATGGGGAGGGTTCGGGAAAAATAAACTTCCACTCAAAAGATATAGACGAAGAAAATTTGTCTTATGTAGTTTTCTTTAATGATCTTTATAGGGCGCTCCAAGAGAAGGAAAAACAAAGGACAATATTCGGAAATACAATTGAAGATATAAAAGAGAACATTGAAGGCCAAATCTGTGAAGTTCTTTTAACAAATAAAGATAAAATTAATTCAAGCTTTGTGGCTGGTTGTGATGGAAGGAACTCCAATATTGCTAAATTGGCTAATTTAAATATTAATGTTTCTGATTATGATCAAACTGCAGTAACTTTTACAACAAGATCAGATTTGCAAAATAATAAAAAAGCATTTCAGGTTTTTTCTGAAAGAGGAATTTTTGCAGCTATGCCGGTGCCAAAAAATAACTCAGATTCAACTCATACAATTGTTTGGTCAATTGAAAATAATAAACTAAATAATGTGAAAACCGTTGAAAGTTACGTAAAAGAAAATATCTCTTATTTCGAGGAGAAGCTCAATATTGAATTTGAGATATGCTCAAATTTATTGACCTTTAAATTAACAAAGCATCACTTTGACAGCTATATTTCAGATTCAATGGTATTAATTGGAGATGCTGCTCACTCTATTCATCCTCTTGCTGGTCAGGGAATAAATTTAGGCTTTGCAGATGCAGATGTCTTTTGTGATGAGTTAATAAAAGGTTTTGAAAAAAGTAGGAAGATAAATAGAGAACTCATTCTTAAAAGATATGAAGTAAGAAGAAAACAAATGAACCTGTTAATGCTTAAATCCATGGATTTTTTTGTTGAAGTTTTTAGTTCAGAAAATTTGTTTGTTAAATTAGCCAGAAACATTGGTCTTTCCGGAGTTAACAAGATGAAATTTTTAAAAACATTCTTCATAAATCATGCGTCTGGGAAGAATAAGCTATAATTCTCACAGCACACCAAAAATATAAATCTTATTATTTGAGAGGTTTAAAAATGAAAAAATTATCATTATTAATATGCATATTCATAATAGTTTCGTGTGCTTATGAGCCACAAAATGAACTTACAATTTATACATCACGTCAACCACAGTTAATTGAACCAATTATTGAAAAATTTACTGACGAAACTGGAATAAAAGTAAATTATTTATCAGGTAATGCACAAGAATTAATGGAAAGAATAGATGTCGAAGGTGAAAAATCACCTGCAGATATTTTTATGACAGTCGATGCTGGTGTACTTTGGCAAGCAGCTGAAAGAGATATTTTTGAAACAATTGATTCCGATGTACTTAAAAATAATATTCCTTCATATTTAAGAGATCCCAATAATCAATGGTTTGGACTATCCAAAAGGGCTAGAACTATTGTTTTTTCAAATGATCAGTTTAGCGAGGATGATTTTTCATCCTATGAAGATTTAGCAGATCCAAAATGGAAAGGAAAGCTTTGTTTAAGAACATCAAAAAAAGTTTATAACAGATCTTTGATGGCCAGTATGATAGATACATACGGATTCGAAAAAACAAAAGATGTTGTTTCGGGTTGGGTATCAAATTTAGCCACCGATGTCTTTTCAAATGATACAAATGCTTTAAAAGCAGTTTCTAGCGGCCAGTGTGGCATGACAATAGTTAACACATATTACTTTGCAAGATTGTTAGATGATCCTCAATATGACAATTTAAGTTTATTTTGGGCAAATCAAGATGACAGAGGCGTTCATGTGAATATTTCAGGAGCAGGAGTTGTCAAAACTTCAAAGAATAAAAAAAATGCTATTTTATTGCTTGAATACTTATCTTCAAACGAAGCTCAGGATTTATATGCATCAGCAAACAAAGAATATCCAGTTTTGATTGGAGCACAGGTACATGAATCTATCAAAGGATGGGGTGAATTCAAAGAGGATAATATTAACGTGAGTAAATTAGGATCTCTTCAAAAAGATGCTGTTTTTCTTGCGCAAGAAGTTAACTACAAATAATGTTTCAAATTTAATAAGTAAAATTTAAACTTTTTCACCACGAGAACGAATTTCTCTGAGTACTTGGCTTATACCTTTTTTATCAATGATTCGCATACCTTTAGCTGACACCTTAAGACTTACAAATCTATTTTCTGATTCAACCCAAAACTTGTGTGTATGAAGATTAGGAAAGAACTTTCTTTTAGTTCTGTTATTAGCATGAGAAACGTTATTTCCCGTCTGCGGTATCTTTCCCGTTACTTGACATTTTTTACTCATAGAAACGCGATTTTATAGAACAGAAGCTGACATATCAATACTATAATGAATTTAATATGAAACAAATCTATGTCCTTAGGCACGCCAAATCATCATGGGACAATTCAAATCTCACCGATTTTGAAAGACCTCTATCAAAAAGAGGCATAAGAGATGCAAACAAATTATCCATTTTTTTAAAAAATATGGATTTAATGATTGACATTGTTTTGTGTTCAACAGCTGTCAGAGCAAAAGATACCTTCGATTTAACTGCTTGTGGTTTTAATTTTGAAATAGATAAAGCAAATTATACAGATAAACTATATTTTGGAGATGTATCAAGCATTATTATGAGGTTAAAAGAAATAGATAATAGCCTCAAAAACATTCTTATTGTTGGACATAATCCTACGCTGCATTATCTAGTAGAATCATTAACGAATAAAAAGATAGATAGATTCAAGACATGCAACTTGGCAATAATTACTCATGATGATAATTGGAATTCACTAGGCTCCAAAAAATCTAGTTTAAAATCATTAATTAAACCAAAGGAATTGAAAAATTGAAAAACGTTAAAATCAAGATACTAAATCCACTTATGGGTAATAAAATTCCAATTCCAAAGTATGAGACAAGGGGGTCGGCAGGCTTAGATCTTAGAGCTTGCATCGATGAGCAATTAATTTTAAATCCAGGTAAAACTGAAATGATTCCGATGGGATTCGCGATGCATCTTGAGGACGAAAATTTAGCTGCATTGGTAATACCAAGATCTGGTCTTGGCTCAAAATACGGGATAGTATTAGGCAATCTAGTTGGATTAATAGATTCTGACTATCAAGGTGAATTAATGGTACCTGCCTGGAATAGATCAGAACAGAAATTTGAGATTAATCCCGGAGACCGAATTGCTCAAATGATAGTTGTTCCAATAGTTCAAGTAGATTTAGAAATAGTTGAAGATTTTGAAGAGTCGGAAAGGGGTTCTAAGGGTTTTGGAAGCTCAGGTGTAGATTAACTTTATTTTTTCTTACCAAATCTCTCTTCAAATTTTTGAACCCTACCACCGGTATCAATAATTTTTTGTTTACCGGTATAGAATGGATGCGAGGCAGAAGAGACCTCAACGGTGTAGTAAGGATATTCCTTTCCTTCCCATTTTTTTGTTTTATCAGTCTTAAGAGTTGAACGAAGTAAGAAGTACTCGTCCACACCAATATCATGGAATAGAACTTCTCGGTATTCAGGATGTATATCTTTTTTCATAATAAAATATATTCAGGATGAGAACTATATCAAATATTAAATCCATTACAATTAAAAAATGAAAATTTTTTACTATGATATTGCTTTAAATATACCGCTTAGAAGGTGTTTTACATACAAATCAAGAGAGAGGCTCGTCAAAGGCTCTAGGGTTAAAGTAAGTTTTGGTTCGAAGAAGGTGCTTGGTATTGTGGTTAGAAGAATCATAAAACTAGATCCATCAATTAAAAAAGATTCAATCAAAGAAGCTATAGCAATAGACAAGTACAGTTGTTATGAAAAGCCATTATTTAATTCAGCGGTTTGGGCTTCGAAATATTATCATCATCCAATTGGCGAGGTATTTTTCTCATTTATACCTACTGTTTTAAGAAAAGATTCAACTAAAACAATTATTCCGTTTGGAAAAACTTCAGATTACTTAATAAATGAGGATGATAAATTTTTTAATTTAAATAAAGAGCAAGAAAATGCAGTCCAGAATTTATCAAAAATTAAAGGATTTAATCCTGCTTTATTGTATGGAGTAACTGGATCTGGAAAGACCGAAGTATATTTACGCTTGGCTGAGGAAAAGATTAAAAAAGGTGAATCAATTATCATCCTTGTACCAGAGATAAATTTAACTCCTCAGCTAATTAACAGAATCAAAAATAGGTTTACTGGTGAGATTGGCGTTTTTCACTCTAGTATAACTCCCAAAAAAAGATATGAAACATGGTTAAAATCAAAATTTGGTGAAATAAAAATTGTTGTTGGAACAAGATCATCTGTCTTATTACCTCTTAAAAATCTTGGGTTAATTATTCTTGATGAAGAACACGACCAATCTTATCGACAATCTGAAGGTTTTAAGTTTTCGGCAAGAGATTTAGCTATTAAAAGATCTCAGTTAGAAAAAGTTCCATTATTGCTTGGTTCAGCAACACCTTCTCTTCAAACTTTGAAATTAATTTCTGAAAATAAATTCAGTAAGCATGAAATCTTAAAAAGAATAGATGGAAAGAAACCCCCCAAAATAATTACTTTGGATATTAATCATTCAAAACTAGTAGCAGGTATTGCTGAAGAGAGCATGTTAGCAATTAAGCAAACTATTAAAAATGGAGAACAAGTATTAATTTTCATTAATAGGAGGGGATTTGCTCCGCTTTTTGAATGTGAAAGTTGTGGGTGGGTTGCAAATTGTAGTTCATGTGACTCAAATCTTGTCTATCATAAAGCAAGAAATAGGCTCATATGTCATAAATGTGAATCGGCGTTTAATGTTTCAAAAAAATGCCCAGAATGCAGTTCTAAAGAGCTTAAAGCATATGGCTTAGGAACTGAAAAAGTTGAAGAAGCACTC
The DNA here is from genome assembly GCA_902632555.1 of uncultured SAR86 cluster bacterium. Taxonomy (GTDB): domain Bacteria; phylum Pseudomonadota; class Gammaproteobacteria; order Magnimaribacterales; family D2472; genus SAR86A. The sequence goes on from CACPCZ010000001.1 coordinate 87,303, forward strand.
CGTTTAGAATTTAGAAAAACACCTATAATAAGAGTTGATCATGACTCCACTAGAAAAAAGGGAGCCATCGAGAAGATATATTCAGATATACACAAAAGCGATGAGGCAATTTTAATAGGTACACAAATGCTTACTAAAAGCCACGATTTTCCAAAAGTCACTATGTGTATAATTTTAAATGCTGATAATGGCTTAATAAGCCCAGAAATAAATGCTATTGAAAAAATATCTCAACAACTTATTCAAGTTTCTGGCAGAGCTGGAAGAAACAATAATGTAGCAAAAGTTATTTTGCAAACTAGATATCCAAACGATCTAAATCTTAAGAAGATAAAAACTGGAAACTACCATATCATTGCAGATCAATGTCTAAAAGATAACAAACTCAAAAGTTTGCCACCTTTTTCTAGCATTTGTATTTTAAGATGCACATCTCCAAATTCATCAAATTGCATGAAGTTTCTCAATAAAGTTAGTAATTTACTTTGTGAAAAAAATAAAATTGAAATCATCGGCCCCCTTCCATCCATTCCATCAAAAATTAAAGGAAATTCGAGATTTCATATAGTGTTAAATACTTCTTCAAAAGCCTATTTAAATAAAGTTTTAATATTTCTTACAGAAGAATTTTATAGATGGCCCGAAACAAAAAAAGTTAGATGGACATTTGATATAGACCCATACGATATGTCTTAAATATTTATTTTAAGAATCTGCCCAGGATATATAGGTTTTTGTTCGAGCTTATTTAATTCAGTAATTGAACTGATAGAAACACCAAATCTTATTGCTATTTCTGATAGTACATCACCTGGTTGAATTTCATAAATAACTGTATCTGGATTCTGTGAAATAATAGTATTAGGCAAAGGAATTTCTTTAAAATAATTGTGTAACCCTAAAAAAATTGATCTTGCTATCATTCTTCTTCCAGCCTTACCTTTTAATCTTGCAGCATCTTCAGGATTGGTTATAAATCCTGACTCAACAAGTATCGAGGGTATGTCTATAGATTTTAAAACCCTAAAATCCGCATACTCAACATTCTTTTTATGAATTTTTGTATATGGATCTCTTTTAAGTTGATCTAAGACTTTAGTGCCAAGAACTTTACTTTGATTGATTTTTTTTTCATACATTTTTGGATAATTAGTTCTTGCTTGATCCTCATCAAAATCAGTTGGCTTTAGATTTTTAATATCAGCTTGGATGCGTTTTCTTTGCTTCTCAGATAAGTTTCTAGCAATTGTACTTGAGGCCTCATCTGACCATATAAAAACTGACGCACCTTTAACAGATTCAAGTCTAAAACCATCTGCATGAATTGATATAAAAGCATCAGCACCTTTTTTTCTAGCCTCTTGATATCTTGTATTCAAATCTATTGTTTGATCATCTGTTCTTATCATTATGGGCTCATATCCGACAGTATCTCTCAGAGTCCTTTCAAGCTCCTTCGCAATTAATAGAGTTACATCCTTTTCCAATATATTGTTAGGACCAACAGCTCCTGGATATTTACCACCATGCCCAGCATCAATAGCTATAACAATATTTCTAAGATTAGTACTGAGATTTCTTGATTTTTTTGTAATGATTGACAGAATAACGCCTTCTTTTGTTTGTATTTGATAAGGTTTTTCCCAATAAACATTCTCATAAAGATCAATAACTATTCTTGAAATATTTTTTTCAGATGAGGCTCTAATTTTCTTTATTGGAAAGTTGTATGGCTCATCAATAAGATTTTTAAGATCACTATCGTAAACATCTAAAACTAATCGAGAAGGATTATCTAAAGAATATGACTTCACTAAAGCAACTCTCTCAAGTAGAAAGGATATTTCAACACTTTTATCATTTTTTTCTTTAATGTCGTAAAAGGATAATTCATTAGACTGAATAAAAGAAAAAAATGACAAACTTAAGAAAAGAAATCTATTCATCGACATTTATTCCTTCAAAAATGTTATTTCTATGATCAATTTTAACCTTTCTAGAGTTTTCTAAATGCTCAAGGTTTATTTTTAGATCATATAGCCTTTCGGTTTTTAGTCTTTCTGGCCATTCTATAATAATTATCTTTTTATGAACTATTTTTCTCTCTAAGTTAAAGATATCAATGTCCTCAGCTTCTTCGGTTCTATATAAATCTATATGTAGAAATAACATTTTTTTAAATTGGTACTCCTCACATAGAGTGTAAGTAGGACTCTTAACGGTTCTATCCCATCCTGAATTTTTTAAAATGGACTTTGTAAGAAAAGTTTTACCTGTACCAAGATCTCCATCAAGATGGATTTCAATTGATTCAAATTTTGATTCAAGTATTGTTTTGGCAATTGATTTGCCCAAAGCATTTGTATCAGATTCATCTTTTAAAATAAATTCAATCATTTATAAGCTCTCTAATTATTGGAATTAATGAAGATGCATTAAGACCTTTTTCCCCAATATTTTTTTTGAATATCGTTCCTGCCCTTGCATGAACCGATGTTGCTAAAAGACAACTATCAAGTAAATTTATTCCTTGAGCAACAAAAGATGAAACTACTCCAGCTAAAACATCCCCAGTGCCTCCCGATGCGAGTTCAGGTCCACCATCAACACAAAGATAAATATTTTTTTGATCACAAGGTACCACAACAGTCCCGTATCCTTTTAATATGACATGAGCATTATACTTTTCTGATATTTCAATGGCTGATTTCGCTCTATCACTTTGAATTTCCTCAACTGTTTTATTTAGAAGTTTACTTGCTTCCCCTGGATGAGGTGTAAGAATTAAATTAGCTTTATGATCTAAATCTATTTCTCTCAAGAAATTCAGTACACCAGCATCTAGAATCATCGATTCAAATTGAGAATTCACTAATACTTTTTTGAAAAGATCAATTGACCATTTTTCGTTATCAAGTCCAGGACCAAATAGTAAAACTTTAATATCTTCAGGTATGCGGTGTTCGTTTTTAATTCCTAAAGCAATAACCTCAGGATTTCTTTTTAAGCTTGCTTCAATATTATCATCATGCGTATGTAAATGAACGAGGCCGGCTCCGCTAAAAAGCGCAGCTTCAGACGATAGAATTGCTGCACCTCCCATGCCTCTTTTGCCACCTACGATTAATAATTTTCCTGAATTACCCTTATGAGAATCTATTATTCTTGAAGGGATCTTTATATCAATTGTGTCAAAGTCAAACTGAAGCATAATAAAATTAATTTTTTTCTAAAACACCAATTCTATCTGAATGAAAAGACCCAAGATAAATTTTATCATTGAACGGGACTGCAACTGTAGGTAAGCCAAAAACCGTTTTACTAAAAGAGTATGTATCTAGAGTTTTGAGTGAAGATTTCTCTAATTCATATATTGAAAAAGGTAACGAACATGCTATTTTTTCAGCACAATCTCCGGCATCATTAGGTTGCATATTTAGAGAAGTTATCCAAATTGAATTATCTTTAATGTATGGATTATCAGGGGCTTCTATAAAAGTACTATACATTTCTTCATTATTAGACAAATCAAAAGCTGTTAATTTATCGCCTTGGTTATAACTTATGTATATAAGATTATTCTTTTGATCAAGTGCTATACCATTTGGACCGCTGCCTTCTGTCTTTGGGACAACATTAAAATTAGATTTATTCCACTCAACAAGATATCCTGAATTTTTTTTGAGAATAGAAGTAACCAACCATTCGTTCATAGTTATCCCTCTTTTATACATATGAGTAGCATAAAAACTACCATCACTCTTAAGACTAATGTCATTAAAATAGTACTCTTCTGGAACATTTATACATCCTCTCCAAAATAATTCCCATGAGTTATTAACTTTCTTTAGTTCAAACATCTCCACAGATTCTTTTGGATAGTGGCTTATTACTCCTATTTGAAATTTACCATCATCTCTTTGAACAAGATCTATTCCATGAGGTCCATACTTATCTTCTAGTGTTCTTTTGCATTGAGACTCTCCCCATATGTTTTCCTCGATTGATATATTTGGAACAATTTTCGAATTATTTTTCATATGTAATAATGCAAAATATCCTGGCTCGATTTCAACGTATGGTCCAACACCTCCCATTTCAGAGATAAACATATATTCATTATCAGGAGTCACTACAATATCTTCAGGATTTTTAAAACCACATATCAAATTTACAATGTCATCAGACTTACATATTTCTATATCTTTTTGAGGACCAACATAATCGGTTATGACAATAAAAAAAGATAGATAGAGCATAATTAAAGATATTGGAATTGATATCTTGAAATAATGTTTAGAATAAAATGAAATAAATTTCTTTATGGCCTCTAAAAAAAACAAAGTTAAAAGCCCTCTAATGATTAAAACAATACCAAGCGAGAAAGTAATTATCATCCATAATGTTTCGTACCAATATTCTTCATTAGTACCGAAATAAATACAAATTACGCCTATTAAGATTGTAATAAACCCAATATTTTTTAAGTCTTTAGATTCTAATATCCATCTTATAATCACATCTTTTATAAACGGCTTTATTAAAATTAAAAATGATAAAAACAGAAAGAAAAAAGAATAAAAGTAATTCATTAAATATTCAAAATAAACGCTTTTTGATTATATCAACAATCTCTAGAGGCTTATCTAATGGAACATGATGAGCTGCGTTTTCAACTTTTTCAAAGTCCATTATGTCCGAATACATTTTTTTTATATTCGAAAGAATGTTTCCGCTCATAAGAAGACTGTTTGCACCATAAATAAATAGAGCAGGGCATTCAAATGAAAACTTATAACCAAAAAGCCTTTCTAAACTATTAAACATAAGGTCATCAAATTTCCATCGCCATCCTTCTTCAACTTCCTTTACAGAATGTTCGGCAATGTATCTTAGGTACCAATAGTTTAAACACTCTTGCTTTGGCATTAACCTAAATCTTTCCAATATAGTTTTCTTATCGGGGTAATATTTAATTTTTCTTAGAGGTCCACCTTCATGCTCTGACGGATCATAATCTGGAGGCCTTATAAATGTATCAATCATTACAAGACTGGTTACGAGGTCTTTTTTTTCAGATGCAACGTAAGCTGCAACTTGCCCACCAAGGGAGTGACCAACTATATAAATATTTTGTATTGTTTTATTTTCTGTTTCTTTATCAATAATTGAAAAAATACATTTTCCAAAATCTTTAATGCTATACGATTCTCTAAAGTCTGAATCACCCATTCCAGGGAGATCTACAGCTACAATATGAGAAACGTCTTTAAATTGAGGTGCAATTGGGTCCCACCATTTCTTATGAGCACCTGTTCCATGAATAAGTATTAGAAGGTTATTTGAGTGGTTGTCAGCATCCCACCTGGAGTACGATACCTTTCCTTTTTTATCATCTACAGATAAATCAAAAGACTCTATCTCAATAGATTTTAAAAACCAATCAGGAGCGTTTGATATATCATTAATTAGATTGTCAGTAATAGTCATAAGCAGTATTCTAAGCTATATCAATAACATTTATGAATAATAATTTAATTCCAGCTGCAACTATTCTTGTTCTAAAAGATTCTGATAATGGAATGAAAGTCTTAATGGTGAAGAGATCTAAAAGACCCCCATTTGAAAATTTATATGTTTTCCCAGGAGGAAAAATAGATGCTCACGATCATTCTGAGGAATATCTTTTACACTGTGATGATTTTAGCGATAAATTGGCTTCAGAAAAGCTCGGATTAGATAAAGGTGGATTAGGTTATTGGGTTGCATGTATTAGAGAGTGTTTTGAGGAAGTTGGCATTTTAATGGCAAGAAAGAAGTCAGGAGAATGCATTAATCTTCAAGGAGAGAATAAAATTAAGTTTAATTCTTATAGAAATAAATTAATCAAGAATGAAATCAGCTTGTCTGATATTTGTCTAAAGGAAGAATTAATTCTTACAACTAGTAACATTGCACCTCTTTCTCATTGGATTACTCCAAATATTGAAACCAAAAGATTTGATACTAGATTTTTTATTGCATATTTGCCAGAGAATCAAACAGTAGAACATGATAGAAAAGAATTAACACAAAGTTTGTGGATAAATCCGGATGAAGCAGTTGAAAAGGCGTTTTCGGGTGAATTACAAATGATAATGCCTACAATTAAAAATCTTCAGACGTGTATGGAATTTTCAAATGCTAAGGAAATGCTTATGCATCAAAAAAAACTAACTAATGATGATATTCCCGCAATACTTCCAAAGTTTTTTAAAGAGAATGGTAATTGGGTTGGACTTCTGCCAGGTGACGAAGGATATGATGATCACTAATGGATAACTTATTAAAAAAAATTACAGCACCTAATGGAGGCATTTTTACAGGCCAAGGTACTAATACATACTTGATTGGCAAAGAGGATCAAACTTTGGTTGATCCAGGACCTAATATTTCTGAACATATTGATGAGATCATTCATCAAGGAGAGGGTAAGATTAGGAGAATACTTGTGACTCATACTCACAAAGATCATTCACCTGCTGCACTGCCAATATCAAAAAAATTAGGTATACCAATGTTTGGAAGATTGGTTGATGGAGATTCTGAATGGGAAGATGAAACTTTTTTACCTGATGTAGTTCTTGGTCATGAAGATATAGTGGAAACAAATGAATATGAAATAGAAGTTATACACACACCAGGTCACGCAAGTAATCATTTATGCTTTTTTTTAAGAAACCAGAAATGTTTATTGACAGGAGATCATATTATGGATGGCTCTACTGTTGTCATTGCTCCTCCAGATGGGAGTATGCGCGCATACCTAGACTCCCTAGAGCTTTTAAAAAATTATGATATTGAAAAATTTGCTCCTGGTCATGGAAATTTTATGGATGATCCAATGAAGACAATTGACTCAATTTCCAGGCACAGGATGACGAGAGAGCGTAAAGTCTTAAGAAATATTGAAACTCATCCAAATCTTACTTTGGATGAACTTTTACCATATGTTTACTCAGATGTTCCAGAACAGCTTTTTCCTATTGCAAAGATGAGTCTCATGGCGCATTTAATAAAATTAGTTGAAGACAATAGAGTTAAATGTATTGAGAATATTTATTCTTTAATTTGATTTTTCTTTTTAATTATTTCTTCTAGTTTTTTTAGATCAAATTCCTCTGATTTTTCAGAAACAATGATTGACTCAATTTGATCTTTTTTCTTTCTATTAACATCAATCTCAACATCAATATTTTTTTTATTTTCATTTTTCTTGAGTGCTACTTTTCTGAGCTCAGACTCGATACAGTCATTTGCATCAGTAACTTCTGCTGTTCTTTGATCTCTCTTATCAAGTCTAATCGGGACTGGTTGGAAGTGAGTGGGCTTTTGCAAACATGAAATTGATGCTCTGCCAACAACAGGATCATTTGAAATTATATTAACATAAGCTCCATCTTGAGGAACTGTCTTGCAGCTCGTTACGATCGAAACTAAAAGAAATAAGAATATTTTTTTCATAAACTTTGTTTATTTTTAATTAAATCATCAACAACAGCTGGCTCTGCAAGTGTGGTCGTATCACCAAGATTTTTAAAATCGCCTTCAGCAATCTTTCTTAAAATTCTTCTCATTATCTTACCAGATCTTGTTTTAGGAAGTGCTGGAGCATTCTGTAATAAATCTGGTTTTGCAATAGGGCCAATTTCTTTTGCTACAAATTTTATTAAATCATCTCGAAGATACTGATCAAAAGTTTCACCCGTCATTAATGTCACGTACGCATAAATTCCTTGTCCTTTTATAGGATGTTCAATACCAACAACCGCAGCCTCTGCTACTTTTTCGTGGAGAACAAGCGCACTTTCTATTTCTGCAGTACCAAGTCTATGTCCTGAGACATTTAAAACATCATCAACGCGACCAGTGATCCAATAATAACCATCTTTATCTCTTCGCGCACCGTCGCCGGTGAAATAAATATCAGTGTAAGTATTAAAGTATGTGGATATCATTCTTTCGTGATCCCCATAAACTGTTCTTATTTGGCTTGGCCAAGATTTTTCAATTACCAAATTGCCAGAGTTTTCTCCTTCTAATATGTTCCCGGCTTCGTCATACAGTACAGGCTTTACACCAAAAAAGGGCAATGTTGCAGATCCTGGCTTTGCTGAAGTTACTCCAGCAATTGGAGATATTAAAACAGAGCCTGTCTCAGTTTGCCACCAAGTATCAATTACATCACATGAGCTATTTCCAACAACCTCATAATACCAATGCCAAGCCTCTGGATTTATAGGTTCTCCAACTGTACCAAGCACTCTAAGACTATCTCGCTTAGTTTTTAGGACAGGCTCATCTCCTTGTGCCATCAAAGCTCTTATTGCTGTTGGCGCAGTATAAAAAATATTTACGTTATATTTATCACAGATTTGCCAACATCTTGAAGAATCTGGATAAGTTGGTACTCCTTCAAACATAATGGTTGTAGCTCCATTTGAAAGGGGCCCATAAAGTATATATGTGTGTCCGGTTATCCACCCCACATCTGCTGTACACCAATATATATCTGAAGAATTTATACCAAATAAGTATTTGAAACTTATGTGAGCTCCAAAAAGATATCCGGCAGTAGTATGAAGCACACCCTTTGGCTTTCCAGTTGAGCCTGACGTATATAGAATGAACAATGGATCCTCTGAATCCATGGGCTCAGGCTCACATTCATCTGAAACTTTATTTCTAAGATCGTGGTACCAAACATCTCTATTATCATCCCAGTTAATTTGGCCACCTGTTCTTTTTATAACCAGATTTTTTTTAATATTCGGACATTCTTGTAAAGCTTGATCTACATTTGCTTTTAGTGGGACAGTTTTTCCTCCTCTTATTCCCTCATCAGCAGTTATAACAATCTCACAATCAGCATCTAAGATCCTATCTTTGAGGGATTCTGGTGAAAATCCACCAAAAACCACTGAATGAATTGCTCCGATTCTTGCACACGCAAGCATTGCAAACGCAGCCTCAGGAATCATAGGCATATAAATACATACTTTTGAACCCTTTCTTATCTTCAGTGATTTAAGAATATTTGCAAAACAACACACTTCTTTATGTAAATCGCTGTAAGAGAATTTTTTTGATTCTTTTGGGTCATCTCCCTCCCAAATTAAAGCAACTTTATCAGCTTTATCAATCAGATGTCGATCAATACAGTTTAAACTGACATTGGTTTTACCACCCTCAAACCATTTAGCATTAGAAAACTCTTCGTTATGATAATTATCAAAATCTTTTATCCAAGAAATATTTTCATTTGCAAGTTTTGTAAAAAAAGCTTCAGGATTCTCTAAAGATTCTTTATATAAAGTTTTGTACTCTTCGATATTTTTAATATGCGGATTTTTTGAGAGCGGCTTTATAAGATTTTCTGACACTTATTTTTAGATTATGGATGGTTGAGGATTAACAAAATTTATTCCTTTAGGATTTGACATAATCATTGTTACCAGATTTTCATAATCAGATTCATTTGACTCAAGATCTATATCAGACGCATTAATTATTAGCAGCGGTGCTGACTTATAGTCAAGAAAAAACCTTGAATATGCATCATTTAATTTTTCAAGATATTCCAAAGTAAGATATTGTTCATTTATATTACCTCTCTTTGTAATTCTTTCCTTAAGGATTCCAATTGGCGCTTGAAGATAAATTACTAAATCAGGTGTTGGTGCATCAATTGTTATATGTTCATATACTTTATTATAAAGACCTAACTCTTCATTTGAGAGAGTAACTTCTGCAAATAACCTGTCTTTTTCTATAAGAAAATCAGCAACACGAACATTCTCAAATAGACTTCTTTGTTTGAGGTCTTGTATTTGTTGCATTCTTTGAAAAAGAAAAAATAATTGAGTGGCAAGTGCAGATTGTTCCGGATTTCTATAAAAGTTTTTAAGAAATGGATTTTCTGTAGGCTGCTCTAAGAAAGCATCATAGTTAAAAGTTTTAGCTATTTTATTAGCAAGCGTTGTTTTACCTACGCCTATTGGCCCTTCAATGGCAATATATTTAGGAAGTGGTACTTCGTTAAGAGCTGGTTTCATAAATTAATCTAATAATAGATTATATTAACTCTTCTGTGAAACCAAATTTTTTATGAGATTCTTTATCATTAAAATCTTTTAATTCAGCTATAAGTGATTTTTGCTGAATACGATCATTTTTTTGAAATTTAGTCCACCAATCTCCCAATACACCTTTGCAATCACATGCCCTTTCTCTTACAAGAAGGAAGTCATATGCTGCCCTGAACCTAGGATGATTAACGGTTTTATATGGTTGTTTGCCTATTCTACTATGTAGCTTAAGTTGGAGTACCCATATGTCTTTAATATATGTATGAAATTTTCTTGGTATAGCGGTTATTTTTTGTTGACTTCTTAAAATTTGATCCATGGATCTGAAGTATTTTCGAAGATTGATTTCTCTATTCTTTGAAGATCTTTTTAAAAGCTCGGGCCATAGCATTGCCGCTATCAAAAATCCTGGAGTAACCGACTGATTATTTTTAACTCTGCTATCAGTATTTCTCAATGCCTCATTTATTAATTTCTTTGAAATATCACTTTCATTATGACTTGTAACGAGTAAATATTTATTTAAACCGAATGAGACTAATTTTTTAAAATTTTTTTCTCCTAAACCGTTTAAGAACATTTTGCAAAATTCGTCAAAGATTCTTGCGTTTGAAATATTTGAGAGTAAATGACCTTTTTTGTAGATTGCATCTTTAATATTTTTGTCTATTTTGAAATTTAATTTGTTGCTGAATCTTATTGCTCTGAGACTTCTTACGGGATCCTCAGAAAATCTTTTTAGTGGATCACCGATAGAAATAATTTTTTTGTCTTTAATATGTTTTATTCCAGAATTATGATCTTCAACTTTCCCAGATAAGGGACAATAATAAAGCGCATTAATAGTGAAGTCTCTTCGAAACGTATCTTGTTCTAATGTTCCCCAAATATTATCTCTTAAGATCTTTCCTGACTGATCTTTTAAAAAATGTCCTTCATTATCATGATCATCACCCGATCTAAATGTAGCAACTTCAATTAGTTCTGATTTACTAAATATATGCACTAACTTGAACCTTCTTCCAATAATTCTTGAGGCTTTGAATATTTTTCTTATTTCATTTGGCGTAGCATTTGTTGCTATATCAAAATCTTTGGGATTAATTCCACAGAGTAAATCACGAACACATCCTCCTACAAGGAAAGCTTGAAATTTGTTTCTCTGAAGTTCTTCTACAATGGAAATTGCAAATTTACTTATTTTTTTATTATCTATCAAACTTGTTTGAGACTAATTTAAACTATCCGTTTAATTGTTTCTCTTTAATTTCATCTAATGTTTTACAATGAATGCAATGTGTTGCAGTTGGACGTGCCTCAAGTCTTTTAATTCCAATCTCATCACCACATGATTCACACCAGCCATAATCGTCCTGTTTAATTTGTTCAATTGAAACGGCAATTTTATTTATTAGTTTTCTTTCTCTATCTCTAGTTCTGAGCTCAAATGCAAATTCCTCTTCTTGTGATGCTCTATCAATTGGATCAGCATACGTTTCTCCTTTTGTTTTAAGATGATCAAAAGTTTTTTGCATTTCTTCTTTCAAATGTTCTTTCCATAAAAGCAGAACTGCAACAAAATGTTTTTTCATGGCAGCGCTCATGTACTTTTCATTCTTTTTTGGTTTATATGGAGCGATTTTAGATTTATTGTTAGCAACCGTAGTTGTTATCTTCTTTTTTGTGATCTTTTTAACATTAGAGACTTTTTTAACAACTCTTTTAGTTGAAGTCTTTTTGGCAACTGCTTTCTTTGTTTTATTTATTGTAGTTGCTTTTTTAGTAGCTTTTTTTACTGGCATTTTAATTTAGAAATTTTTTAGGGTGGAGAAAATATCAGATAGTTAAGAAATATGCTAGCTTTTTCTCAATTTATTTGAAACTTCAGCATAACCATCCGGTGTTAATCTTGGACCAAAAGTCTCAACCACTTTTGAAGAAGCATAGTTACTAAATTCAGCACACTCTTCAAGAGTATGTCCTTTTAGAAATGCATGCATAAAAGATCCAGCGTACATATCACCAGCTCCATTGGTATCTACTGGACTGATTTGAACTGCAGGTGAAAAAATTACATCGCCATCTTTTATAATAATACTACCCTCAGCACCAACTGTAATTGCAATCATATAAGACTGACTTTTAAAAAATTCAATTGAATCATCTAAATTTTCCTTGCCAGCAAAAGCAATAGCTTCATCGTCATTACAAAATATCATATCAATACCAAAAGACTCTATTTTTTTAAACTTTTCCTTGAAGCCATTTACAATTCCAGCATCTGATAAAGATAGTGCCTTTAGTGTATCTCCACTAATGTTTTCTAGAACAGATGTAACTGCGCTAAAGTTTTCATCACTTGTAACCATGTATCCTTCAATATAGAAAATCTTTGAATTTTGCACGGCGTCATAATCAATATCCTTAGGTCCCAGAAAAGCACTAATTCCCAACATACTGCTCATAGTTCTTTTTGCATCTGGAGTAACGAATATTAAACATTTCCCAGTTGGTAAATCTGAATCTTCTTTGCTAACACCAATATGTTTAACGCCCGCTATTTGGAGACTTTCTAAATACTTTTTTCCATCAAGATCGTCAGCAACTCTGCATACATGATGACAACTAGAACCATAGTTAGATGCAGCAACAAGTGAGTTTGTTGCAGATCCACCGCAGTCAGAGACCGATTCTGCACCCATTTCTTTAAGTTTTTTAATGATGGGAGCATGCTCTTCAGGAGTTGCTAGCGTCATTGAGTCAGCTTCTAGGCCAATTTCAGACAGAAATTCATGATCGACCATATACTGAGTATCCACTAATGCATTGCCTAAAGCGCTGATATCGTATTTCATATTTATAATCCTTTACTTAATATTTTCTTGACAACCTTTATTGTAGTATTTATTTCTTTATTAGTATGTTTTGTTGATATAAAACCCGCTTCAAATTTTGATGGAGCAAAATAAATACCATGATTAATGCAAGAATTTAAAAAATTCTTAAAGTGCATGTCATTCGTTGCAGCTACCTCATTAAAATTTCTTGGTAGTTTTTTCGAAAAGAAGAAACCAAACATTCCACCAATTTGATTTGTTGAAAAGGGCACCCCTTTTTTATCAAAGATATTCTTCATTTCTGAAAGAAGAATACTGGCTTTATTTTCAAGTAAATCATATGGGTTATTTTTAATAAGCATTTTAATAAGCTCGTGTCCTGCTGCCATAGCTAACGGATTTCCAGAGAGAGTGCCAGCCTGATAAACTGGTCCATTAGGAGCAAGGCAGTTCATAATTTCTTCTTTTCCTCCAAAAGCACCAACAGGAAGCCCGCCTCCAATTACCTTACCAAGAGCGGTTATATCTGGTTTGATTCCATAAATTTCTTGTGCTCCTCCAAGAGAAACTCTAAAGCCTGTCATGACCTCATCAAAAATCAATATTGAATTACTCTCTTTCGTTTTTTTTCTTAGTAATTTTAAAAAAGTTTTTTTAGCCGGAATAAATCCCATATTCCCAGCAATTGGCTCAATAATTATGGCTGCTAGGTCATTTTTCACTTTTTTGTAGGCTTTTAAAAAATCTTTTTCGTTATTAAATTCACAACTTATTGTCTGTTTGGCTAACTGACTGGGTACACCGGGTGAGTCTGGTAGGCCAAATGTTGATACTCCAGATCCAGCTTTTACCAGCAGTGAGTCTACGTGTCCGTGATAACAACCATCAAATTTAATTATTTTATTTTTATTGGTGAATCCTCTTGCTAATCTTATAGCACTCATTGTTGCCTCAGTTCCAGAATTAACCATTCTTATTTTTTCTATTGAAGGCATGCATTTTTTTATGAGTTGTGCTGTTTTTGATTCAAGGCTTGTAGGTGCGCCATAACTTGTTCCGAGCTCTAGCTGCTTTGAAATAGCTTTGACTATTTGCGGATTAGAATGACCCATTATCATGGGACCCCAAGAGCCAATATAATCGATATATTTATTATCGTCTGCATCATAGACATATGCGCCTTTTGCTTTTTTAAAAAATATTGGATTTCCGTCAATATTTTTGAAAGCTCTCACAGGTGAATTTACACCACCAGGCATATGAAGCTTAGCTTCTTCAAAAAGCTTTATAGATTTTTTTATATTGTTCATAGTTAAATACTGTCTGCAAAATTCTTAACTCTTTCCCAATCCGTAAATTCGTATGTTTCAGATGTGTTTGTGGGACCTTTTGTGATCCACATGATAAATTTTATTGAATATTTATCAAGAAATTTATATTTTGGATAATCAATTTTGCCTGCAAATACATCGATTTTTTTTGGAACCCAGCTCGTATTCTTTAAAAATTTTGATACATATGGATTTGATTTGGCTGTATTTTTTTCATTTTTCCTAGCGACAACATTAACTGAAAAAAATGCGTTTTCTTTATTTTCAATTATCTTCTGATTCTTTTTGATGAATTCAAATAAGTTTTTTCTATATTTGCCATATCTAATACTTGCTCCAATTATGATTTTATCGTATTCGATCAGTGAAGGTGAGGCGTCTAAAGAAACAACAACTACCTCTCCATTCAAGTTTTTTGCAATGTAGTCGCATATTTCTCTAGTATGTCCATCAACAGAGGAAAAGATGATAATAGATTTGCTCATTGGTAAGTCTTATTTATGATTGCTTGAAAAATTTTTATTTAGGCATAACTATATTTTATACTGATAATAAAATTATAATGTTTTGATATGAAAAAATTAGTATTCTTTGCAAGTATTTTTTTTATCTCTGTAATGTATTCTGAGGTAAAGATTGAAGATTGTGCATCAATTGAATCGGATGTGAAAAGACTTGCATGCTATGACTATTTGGTTACAGGAGTTTCTAAAACCTCTGAGGAACTCTTAGAATCTTCGAAAAATGACCCTAAATCAGATTATGAGTCTACAACAAATAACTCAACAAATTTTGGGCTTTCTAAAAAACAAATAGAAAGATCAGGTGCAAGAGTAGTAAAAAATTCTTTATCTTCATCAATATCTGCAATATCAAAAACATATGGGGGTAAGACCCGTTTTAAATTATCAAATGATCAACTTTGGGAATCTCAAGATGTTTTATCATCTATAAAATTAAATAATTTTAGAAATAAGAATAAGATAACTATTGAAAAAACCAACATGGGTGGTTATTGGATGATTAATACAAGATCAAATGTGAAGATTAAGGTTAAGAGGATATCTTAATGTCAGAAAATATTTCTAAATCTCTGAACTTAACAGATAGTGCTCTATCAAGAATTTCAAGTGTTATGAATGCCAATAAAGATTTGGGAACTAAATTTAGAGTATATGTCACAGGAGGAGGTTGCTCAGGTTTTCAATACGGCTTTAAATTTGATTCAGAAATAGCATTTGATGATGATGTAATAGATTTCGATAACTTTTCAGTCTTGCTTGATTCAATGTCTTATCCATATTTGTTTGGATCTACTCTTGATTTTATTGAGGATTTATCAGGATCTAAGTTCATAATTAAGAATCCAAATGCAAAAACTACATGTGGTTGCGGTGAGTCATTCACTATTTAGCTAAAAAAATTTCTCCTAAATTCTTGTAAGCAAGATATGCAAATGCAGCGGCTTCAACATATTTAGAGTCAATTTCATTATCAGTGGTTCTTAGATCACAATCCAATTTTTCTTTAATGACTTTCATCAAAAAGGAGTTTTTAACTCCACCTCCGTGAAAAATTACCTCAGAAGGTTGATCACAAAATTCATAGAACTCATAAATCTTTAAGGCTGTAAATTCAGTTAGAGTTCTTAAAATATCTTCATTACATAATTCAATGAGAGGCTCATGCATTAATTTATAATAATCATTTTTGTCATCAGCCCTCGGATAGGCCATATTGATGGTTGCTGATAAAAGACTATTCAGCAAATTATGATTTATTTCACCATTTGAGGAAATTTTACCCATATTATCAAAAGGGGTCCCAAGGTAATTTTCACAGTATGAATCTAATAGACAATTTCCTGGTCCAACATCAGATGCAATAGATATTTGACCATCTCTTAGATAAGTTCCATTAGCAATCCCCCCTATATTGAAGATTATTCTATTTACATCATTTTTTGCATATAGATATTTATGGAATATTGGTATTAACGGCGCACCCATTCCACCTTTTTTAATATCATAATTTCGAAAATCGGAGCAAATATTTATACCAGTTGTATCAGCAATACTTTGGGAGTTTCCAATTTGAAAACTTTTCTCATACGTATGGAACATTGTTTGGCCTGAAAGTGCCGCCATTTTTATTGAATCTTTTTTTATATTGGATTTTGAGATTAGTCGATCTAATAATTGTATAGTTTTAGAGTTAAGGATATTTTCCAAATTAAGAACCCTTGCAGAATCTTCTGAGCTTTTATAACCTTCTTTTATACATTGCTCATATTCAGTCTTGTAACTTTTTCCTAGATCAACAGTTTCTTTTTCTAAAAGCTCAAATTTTCTGTCAAAGGAAACGATACATCCATCTAAGGCATCTGCACTTGTTCCGGTCATTACTCCTATGAAAAGATTACTCATTATCAGAAGAATTATAATCTTTTTGTTTTTGATAGCTGTCACTCAATGCAGAAATAAATTCATCATATTCATCTGAACTTATTGGTTTTGCAGATGGAAGTTGAACTTTTACGGGATCAGTTCTTTTTGTTCCTTGCCAAAATTCAAAATGTAAATGTGGACCAGTAGCTCTTCCTGAATCACCAACATATGCAATTATTTCACCTTGTTTTACTTTAGCACCCACCTGGGCTCTCTTATTAAATTTTTCAAGATGAGCATATAAAGTTTTTATATTGCCACCGTGTTTAATTTCAACAGTTCTTCCATAGCCACCCTTAAAGCCAACATACGAAATGACACCATCACCTGAAGCTTGAACAGGAGTATTTCTTTTTGCAGCATAATCAACTCCATTGTGGGCTTTAATTTTATGAAGAATTGGATGCATTCTATTTGGATTAAAATGAGAACTGATATATGCAAAGTCTAAAGGAGCCCTAAGAAATGCCTTTTTTACATTTTCACCATTTTCATTAAAATATTGTTTGCCTTGCGCCTTGTCAAAAAATCTTTGCGCAACATATTTCTCGTTATTATTTATAAATTCTGCGTAAATAATGTCACCTGAATCAATTTTTTCACCTTCAGAATATTTAGTTTCATAAATTACAGAGAATCTATCTCCTTTTCTTACATCAAAAATAAAATCGATATCCCAGCCAAAGATATAGGCAAAATCCATAATTATGCTATCTGGAATGCCTAGTTTTAGGGCATCTATATAAAATGATGATGATATGAATCCAGCACCAAATGATTCAATTATTTGAGTGTTTTTTTTTAATTTTGATATAGAAATATCATCATTAATTTCAATTAGAATTGAATTTATTTTATCTTTTTTGATTTCAATACTATCAAGCTCTTCGCCGAAGTAATTAAATTCCATGATGTCTTCTGGATTAATAGTTGAAAGAATATTTTTTTTGTCAGCATTGAAGATTTTATATGCAGTATTTAGTGGTACTTTCTTTTCTTCAAAGATTACCGATAGACTTTCGCCTTGCATAACTTTATGCATTGTCTTATTTTTAATAACTGGAAGTTTTTCATCAAAATTTTCTGAAATAGTAATATCTTCAATAGGCAGGGGTTTGTTGAGCTCCGAATCTGTATATATAAGCAAAATAAATATTATAGAAATAAAAAAACATGCAAGAACTAGTTTTATGGGAGGCTTTTTAAATCCAATCATATATCCTCTTGCATATTTAGTAATTCAGTATTTCCTCCAAATGCAACTGAATTTTTTGAAACTACTTTTTCATTTAAAAATTGCAATAAATAGTTTGGTCCTCCGGCTTTAAATCCACTTCCCGAAAGGCCTAGTCCGCCAAAAGGTTGAGATCCAACAACAGCTCCAACCATATCTCTATTTATATAGATGTTTCCAACATTTGACTTCTCACCAATGAAATCAGCTCTTGATTCTATTCTTGAATGAATGCCCATTGTTAAACCGTATCCACTATCATTTATATGGCTAATTACTTTATCTATCTCATTAAATTTATATTTCAAAACATGAAGTATTGGTCCAAATTGCTCTTCTTTAATATCAGAAATTAAATTGATTTCTATTAATGTAGGCGGAATATATTTTTCTTCAAAATTTGATTCGCATTGAAATACATTCATATTTTTTTCTTTGCAGTTATGAATATATCGGTTTAATTTTTTGTGCGCCTTAGCATTTATTATTGGACCAATGTCAGTAGAAAAATTATTTGGATCACCAATTTCTTGTGTAATCATATTGCCTTTTATCATCTCAATTAAGTCATCATAAATTTCTTCTTGTATACACAAAATACGCAATGCAGAACATCTTTGACCTGAACTATCAAAAGCTGATCGAATAACGTCATCAGTGACCTGTTCTAATAGAGCGCTCGAATCAACAATCATCACATTAATCCCTCCAGTCTCTGCAACTAGCGGCGTTATTTCATTTTGACTATTTATTAAGTTTTTTTGTATTTTTTTTGCTGTCGGCAGTGATCCTGTAAATGCGACACCATGAATATTAGGTATTTTTGTCAAAACATCTCCATACATTCCATCTCCAAGTATTAGTTGAAGAGCTGAAAGAGGCACGCCATTTTCATGAAATTTCTTAATTATTAAGTATCCGAGTATTGATGTATTTTCCGAGGGTTTGACAATAACATTGTTGCCACATGCAAGTGCAGCAGAAATCTGTCCGGTCAGAATTGCTACAGGAAAATTCCAGGGACTTATGCATAAAAACCTTCCCTTTGGCGAATATGAAATATTATTCTTTTCTCCAGTTGGACCCTCTAGAAATGCTTTAGAGTCAATTATTTTAATCTGCTCAGAATAGTACCTCAAAAAATCTATGGCTTCTCTGATTTCATCTATTGCATTCTGAAGAGTTTTTCCCGCCTCATTTATTAAAAAATAAATTAACTCATATGGTTCTTTATCAATATGATCAGCTATGTTTAATAAGATTCTTGATCTTTCTTCAACAGATTTTTTACTCCATGTCTTATCATTATCTTTTTCCAAAATATTTTTTATGCGCATTGGATCATCAAAAACAACTGAACCAATTTCTGAGCCATTAGATATGGAGAAAACTTTTTGAGATATCGATTTCTCATTATGTCTTCCGACGTATAAGGATTCTGCAGAAATCTTTTTAGAGGCAAAAGTATTCAGATTTTTTTCAATTTCTTGAAGATTATAGTTTTCTGATATATCAAAACCTGAAGAGTTTTTTCGTTTTTCAAAAATTTCTTTTGGTAAGGGTATATCTTTCGTTTCTTTTTTGATTCTGAGCGCAGGATTTTCAGCTAACCATGTCGCATCTGTTTCCGGATCTAATAGCCTATTTATGAATGAGCTATTTGCTCCGTTTTCAAGCAGGCGTCGAACCAGATATGGTAATAGATCTTTATAACTGCCAATAGGAGCATAAATTGAAGGTTTCTTGTTTAAATTTATAACCTCAGCTGCACTTTTATATAGGAGCTCTCCCATTCCATATAGTCTTTGGAATTCGTATTCCTTATCTTTTGCAAGATGGTAAATTGATGCAATAGTATGTGCGTTGTGAGTTGCAAACTTTGCATATATCTTCTCATTCTTAAGAATCTCTTGAGCACATGTAAGAAAGGAAATATCAGTTATTGATTTTTTTGAAAATACTGGATAACCATCATACCCTGAAACTTGAGCATGTTTTATTTCATAATCCCAGTAAGCTCCTTTAACTAAACGCAAGTGCATTTTTTCTCTTTTCTTTAAAATTTGATTTAACCAGTGAATAACATCAATTGACCGTTTTCCGTATGCCTGAAGAGCTATGCCGAAGCCAGGCCAATTATGCAACTTTTTGTTTAAAGCAAGATTTTCAATTATTTGAAGACTCAAAGAAAGTCTGTCTTGCTCCTCAGCATCAATTGTAATTTCAACATCCTTAGAATGAGCAAAGCTCACAAGGTCGATTAATTTTGGAATTAGGTCTTTTTCAAGATCATTTATTTTTCTCATCTCGTAGCGAGGATGAAGTGCTGAAATTTTAATTGAGACGCCATTATTTAGATTTTTTATCAGATTTAACTTTCCAACCTGATCAATAGCATCCATATAGGAATTGAAATAGTTTTCTGCTTGATCCATTGTTCTTGCTGCTTCACCAAGCATGTCAAAAGAAAAAGTATCCGTTTCAAGATTTGAAAGTTTTTCGATATCCTGAAAATCTCTTCCTATTACAAATTCCTGACTTAATATTTGCATGGCAGTTAAAACCGCCTGTCTTATTGGCAATTCGCCTGATTTAGATATTAATGTTGATAAAAAACTATTAGGATCGTTTGACCACTCAGGAGGAGTTGAAACAACTTTACCTGCTAAGAGAAGTCCCCATGTAGAAGCATTTACAAATATACTATCTGCTTTATTAAGATGATTGATCCAGCTTCCCTCAGATAATTTTTCAGAAATTATTAAATCTCTTGTTTTTTTATCAGGTATCCTTAGAACAGATTCTGCAAGACACATTAGAGCAACACCTTCTTGGTTATCTAATCCATATTCATTTAGAAATGCATCTAGCATTGTTCTATCACTTTTATTTTTTCGGCAAAGCTCAATTATTGAAGTAGCGTTGGCACTTATTGATTTTTCTTCTAAAAATTTTGATCTATTCAAAAGATCATCAAGCAATTCCTTCTCACACTGGAATTTATTTTTTGTACTTAACATAACCAATATTTTAATCGTTAGTAATTAACTAGCAACATTGTGATTCTATTAATCATTCAAAAATACTATGATAGTAATATGAAAGAGGCATTAAAGCTCATAAAAAGAGGAACTGATGAGGTTTTAACAGAATCGGATTTAAAAAAGAAACTTAAATCAGGAAGACAGCTTATTGTAAAAGCTGGATTTGATCCAACGGCGCCAGATTTACATCTAGGCCACACTGTTTTATTAAATAAGATGAGACATTTTCAAGATTTAGGACATAAGGTAGTTTTTTTAATTGGAGATTTTACTGGTCGAATTGGTGACCCATCTGGTACAAATAAAACCAGACCAACGCTAGATGCAAAAGACTTAGAAAAAAATGCCATAACATATGAAAAGCAAGTTTTTAAAATTCTCAAAAAAGATCTTACCGAAGTGCGTTTTAATTCTGAATGGTGCGAAAAATTAGGAGCCGACGGATTAATTCGTCTTGCATCTAAATATAATGTTGCAAGAATGCTAGAACGGGATGATTTTAGTAAAAGATTTTCATCAAATAAAAGCATAGCAATTCATGAATTTTTATATCCATTGGTTCAAGGATATGATTCTGTAGAGTTAAATGCAGACGTAGAGCTTGGCGGGACTGACCAAAAATTTAATTTACTAGTAGGAAGAGAGCTTCAAAGAGATTACGAGCAAGAGCCACAAGTGGTAATCACTGTTCCTATATTAGAGGGCCTAGATGGAGTTAAAAAGATGTCTAAATCTTTAGATAATTTTGTTGCCATTGATGAAGAGCCTCAGGAAATGTTTGGAAAGATAATGTCTATCTCAGATGACCTAATGTGGAGATGGTTTGAATTATTAAGTTTTATGCCTGAGGAAGGAATTGAAAAGTTGAAAAAAGAAATGCAAGATGGCAAAAATCCAAGAGATATAAAATTTTTATTAGCTGAGGAATTAGTTGATAGATTTCATAAAAATGGTGATGGACAAAAATGTAAAGAATCTTTTCTGAAAAGATTTCAAAAAGGCCAAATACCAGATGATATAAAGTTAGTAGAAATAAAAATAAATGGAGATTCAATTTTGCTAGTAAACCTTTTAAAAGAAGTTGATATGATTTCTAGTATTTCAGAGGGTAATAGGCTAATTAGCCAAGGTGGAATTAAAATAAATTCTGAGAAAGTAGAAGATCCAAAGTTAGAGATACCCAAAAATTCTGAAAATATTTATCAGGTAGGTAAGAGAAAATTTTTAAAAGTAAAAGTCTAACCATGAAGTATTTATTTGTAGTTTTTTCTTTATTTATTATCAGCGCATGCGTTCAAGATAGCCCTAATATTAAACAAATAGAAAATTTACAGTACTTTATTGATAATAAAAAAGATGACAGCATAATTGAAATAGAAAAAGGCCTTCAATATTCAGTTTTAGAGAGTGGTGACCCTTCAGGCCTAAGTCCATCTCCCAATCAGATAATTACAGCACATTTTCATGGCACACTTACTAATGGAGAAGTATTTTGGACATCACTAGAGACTGAGCCTTTAGAGATAGAGTTATCAAAATTAATTGAAGGCTGCCAAAAAGTTATTTCCTTGATGAGAGAAGGTGATAAATGGCGAGTATTTATAGATCCAACAATGGCATACGGAGAAGAAGGTCGACCTGGCATTCCTTCAAATTCTATTCTAATTTTTGAGATTGAGCTTCTGGCAATAGACGCTTAAGAATGGTGGGCCTGGGAAGACTCGAACTTCCGACCTCTCGATTATCAGTCGAACGCTCTAACCAAAACTGAGCTACAGGCCCTATAAACGAATGAGCATTCTACCTTTGAATTAAAGTTTCGACAATTAATCTAATTAACTTTTAAAGATTTATAGAGGGTGTAATAAATATATCCCAAGGGAATAATTAATATATATTCTGTACAGGCTAGCATTACTGTTTGGATAATACCTTCAGGGACTATGCTCGAAAGAGTAAGTGCAGAAACTAACGTTAGTGAAATAAAGACTAAAGTAAACATAAAAAGTTTAGATCCGTACTCATCTGTGTTCTCCCATGATGAACTTATGGACTGAAAGACTTTTTGATTTTCAAGCATTATATAAAAAGGAAATAAAGCAAGTCTTGCAGTAATATAAATACCAGGAAGAATTAATAGTAAATAACCAAAGGCTGAAACAATAGTAACTAGAACAAAGGTTCCAAATAATGGAAAGAATTTAGCTAATCCTGCTTGAAGTGCTCCAATTGGATTAATCTCTTTTTTATTATCAATAGCCATATAACTTAGATAAAGACCTCCAAGAAAGGCCATTTGAAGAACTACGCCCGTAATTGATACTAATCCAATAACAGCAGAATTAGAGCTAAAAAATTCCATAAAATCTTCTGGCTGAGTCATGTCACCTAATGGTATTAATAAATAACCAACAGTTGATTCAATAGCTATTAGCGGGAGAGCTAGCAAAAGAAAATATTTCCAATTCTCAAATGAGAATTTCCAAGCATCTTTGAATTGATTCATATGTGAATTGTAAAGTAATATGCACTTTATGTATAAAAATAGCTTAAATTTAGTTCTTTTAATTTCCATAATCTCATGCAGCTCACCAGAGGGCGACTTAAATTACCCACAAACAAAAAAAGTTAGTTTTAAAGAAAACTTGCACGGATATGAAGTTAGTGACGATTATAGATGGTTGGAGGATTTTACAAGTGATGAGTCAGTCGATTGGATAGAAAGACAAAATGCATTTACTAAAAAATTTATAAAAAAAAATAAATATAAAAGAAATCTTGAGAATTATTTAAATCAGATATGGGAGAGTGAATCGATTTCCACTCCCTATAAAGTAGAAGATAAAACTTTTTTTTATTTTAATGATGGTTCTTTTCAACAAAGTAAGTTGATGATTCAAGATTGTGATGAATGTGAGGCAAGAGTCCTTATTGATCCAAATCTTTTTTCAGAAGATGGAACAGTCTCTTTAGGCGGAACAAGCGTCAGTAATGATGCAACTCATATAGCTTTTTCAATTTCAGATGGAGGTTCTGATTGGAGAACTTGGAAAGTAATGAACATAGAAACTGGAGTGGTATTGGAGGACGAGCTGAAATGGGCTAAGTTTTCAGGCGCAACTTGGGAGAATGATAATAGTGGTTTTTACTACAGAAGATATGAGGAACCAGATGGCGAACTCTTAAAAGAATTAAATGAGGCTCCAAAACTAATGTTTCATAAAATTGGAACAGATCAATCTGAGGATGAATTAATTTATGAAAATTTTGAAAATCCTAGATGGGGATTTGGAATAACTGTAATAAAAGACAGTGAAATGAAATTATTGTCTATTTCTGAGGGAACAGATGATAGAAATAGAATTTATCTGAAAATGGACAAAAACAGCGAATTTATGCCTATTATCGACGATTTAATTGGCACATATAGCTTTATTGATAGTAAAGATAATATTTTATGGTTCTACACTACTGAAGGCGCTCCAAATGGCAAAATTGTAAATTTAGAGGTAAAAAACGGTTCATTTATTTGGAATGAAGTCATTTCTGAGTCTGAAAATGCTATTAGATCTGTCAATATTATTAATAATTCATTTGTTATAAATTATTTAGAGGATACTTTTTCACAAATTAGTGTTTTCAATCTTTCGGGTGAATTCGTTTCTAAATTATCTCTTCCCAAACAAGGAACCATAAGTGGCTTCGGTGGCGGTATTGAAGACACCAGTTCGTACTTTGCAATTACGAACTATGTTACTCCCAGAGAAATTTACGAAATAGATTTAACAGATTTATCTTTTAAATTATTTTGGAAAGAGGAACTAGCAGACTATAAGTCATCTGATTATGTTTCAAGACTAGAATTTTATTCATCAAAAGATGGAACACAAATCCCAATTCACATAAGTCATAAAAAAGATTTAAAGATTGATGAGAATACACCTTTACTAATTTATGGTTACGGCGGTTTCAATATTTCTATTCTTCCAAACTTTAGTAAAAGTCATACGGCATGGAAAAATCAAAATGGAGTTTATGCAGTTGCAAACTTAAGAGGCGGAGCAGAATATGGAGATGCCTGGCACGAGGCCGGTATGTTATTAAATAAACAAAATGTGTTTGATGATTTTGCGTACGCAGCAAAATTTTTACATTCAAAAAATATAGGCTCACCAAAAACTACAGCTATTGATGGAAGATCAAATGGTGGGCTTTTGGTTGCAGCAACTATGTTGCAAAATCCTGATTTATTTAGAGTTGCTATTCCACAGGTTGGAGTTTTAGATATGCTTAGATTTAATAAATTTACAATTGGTTGGGCATGGGAAAGTGATTATGGTTCATCAGATAAAAAAGATGAGTTTGAAAATTTGTTAGCTTATTCACCGCTACACAATATTAAATCTGATGTTTGCTATCCAACTACTCTTATTACTACAGCTAGTCGAGACGATAGAGTAGTGCCTTCTCATTCTTTTAAATTTGCAGCTAAGCTTCAGGAATATCAGTCTTGTAATAATCCAATTCTTATAAGAGTAGAGGACAGAGCCGGGCATGGAGCAGGTACGCCGAAAGATAAAAGAATAAATCAAATTTCAGAAATTTATGGATTTGCTTTAAACGTAATTAATAAATAGAAATACTATTTTTTTGAACAATACATGCATTCTGGTAATTCACTAAATTTTTCTTTTTGATATAAACCAATCCTTCGACATTTTTTACATTCTGCTCTTATTTCTTTTTTAATTATGTCCACGTATTTCATAGAAGAGAAATTGAAATTCTCTCCATGTTCGTCCGTAAGATTATTTTTTTCATAATCAAGTTTTTTTCTTCTATATTCTTTTGCTCTGCAAGTTTCTGAACAGAACTTTTGAATATTCCCTTTTGATGAGTCGACAAAGTTTGATGAGCAAAATTTACAAGATTTTAGTTCAGGATTATTTTTTGAATATTTATAAAGAGCAATTGCACCTCCAAGACATGTTGAGAAAATTCTTATTTCGTTTTTTTGAGTATCAATAAAATTAATATTTCTATTAAAGTGCTTATTAAGAAAGAATTCATTAACTGACCATTTCGCACCTACACTTCTTTTTGGATCTAACAATACTTTCCACTCAGCTAATAATTCAGAGTAAATGAGTTTTTCATATAATTTTTCTTCATTAAAATCACCTGAAAAATTTTCCGGAAAACTCTCAGCAAAATTTGCATATATGGATTCGGTAGTTGTATCTATAATCGGCAGTTCAGAAGCAAACTTGTGTGTGGCTGTTAGTAATCCATATTTATTAACAATATTTAAAAATTCTTTAGACTCGAAGAAGTCAATCTTATTAATTTCAACTTCTTTTTGCGCTTCACTAATTTCTATATAAAACTCTGCAATATTTAATTTTTTGAATATAAAACTATTTTTGTCGATAGCATCAATGGTTGAGTGTCTAAATTTGGATCCATTTCTAATAGTTACACTTGTATTTATTGTATAACCACTTTTATGCACAACATTATATATTGCGGGGTTGGTCTTTAAATTTATCTCTTTTTTCATAAATTTTTATTAAAAATATCCACTTGTGAATATTAATTACGCTTATTTTACTTTTAAGAATAGCATATTATAAATATTCGTGCATAATTAATCACGTATAAAACATTGCTTATTCATGCAAAGTACTCTATCATTGTCTTTTTATCATTATAAAAATTATTTATTTGTGATTAATAAATAAAATTATTATAGCTTTTAAAGCAGGAGAACAAAAATGAAAATCACAAGAGATATAACCACTCTATTAATAAACAATTGGTTTAAAAAATTTAATGAGGATTTTAACTATGGAAAATATAGTTACCTTTCCTCCGTTAAGAGATTTAAAGTCTATGATTACTCTTCCAATAAAATGGTTGAGTGTAGATCTTGAATATTGTCGAGATGAGCTTGATAGAAAATTTTGTGTTACAGAAATCGCATTTTATGACATTTATGCAAAGCATGAGGTTTTTAGAACTTATGTCAAGCCAAAAGATAATTTCTTACTTTCAAGAAGAATGCAAGAGAAGGGAATCAGTATTAATGATATTAACTCTTCTCCAACTATGGAAGAGCTAGATCAGCTTTTAAGAACATTCTTACCAAGTTGTATATTAGTTTTTTGGAATGCTGAAAATGATCTTAGACATTACCCTAAAT
This sequence comes from uncultured SAR86 cluster bacterium, assembly GCA_902632555.1. GTDB lineage: Bacteria > Pseudomonadota > Gammaproteobacteria > Magnimaribacterales > D2472 > SAR86A. The sequence goes on from CACPCZ010000001.1 coordinate 114,525, forward strand.
TAAAAACATATTCATATGGAACACGTTGTGCAATGAAAAGATACAGTGAACGGCATGGGCCATATAATTTTGATTGGGGAACTCATAAATTTCTTAAGCTTAAAGATGTAGCAATTGAAGAAGGATTCGTTCTTGAAGAAAACGAGAGGTTTCATCAGGCACTAACAGATGCAAGGGCAACCGGATATATATGGGATATTCTTGATAAAGAAACACTTCCATCTCCAATTCCCTTAGATCTTGTTTTGAGAGAAGATGTTGAAAAACTTCTGCTTGAATCACAAACTTTAATTGCCGACTTTAAAGAGGAAGAAAAAGAAGACCCCATTCCATTTTAGGAATAGGGCCAACTAATAAAGTTGTGTGATAAAAACACTAACCAAGTTTAATTTTATCACACAACATTTTTACATAAGGAAATTAAAATGCAGTTTGATAAAAAACAACAAGTTTTCATATTATTAGAAGAAATTAGAAAAAAGGTTGGCTATTATGCAAACCATTCTTTAGAAGATTTCAGACGTGTTCCAGTTAAGACATTAGTTTGGTTGGCGCTTGATAATTCTTTTCTGGAATTACAAATAAAACAGTTAAAAGATAAGCTCGAAGAGAATAAAATTTTTTTTGATTTTGAAGTAAAAGCTCAGAATGACATTATCCCTGATGACGAAGATTATTTAGAAGCAGGGCTAAAAATTCTCGATGATCTTGAAGATATGGAAATATCAACTAGATATCCAAAGAATTAGTATTATATCATTGATATGCGGTGTTATTTTATTATATTTCGCTTAATACAAATTAATTATTATGGACATTTTATTAATATAAATTTAACATAAGCTTAATGCAAAGGGGTGGCTTAATTAGCCTGAGATCTTACGAAACTCTTTGAACCTGATCAACACAATAGTTGCGGAGGAATTGCATATGTATATCAGAAAAAGATTTTTATTTTTATTACCTTTAATTTTTTCTTTATCAGTTTCATCTAATGATATTGAAGAGATAATTGTTCAGGGCGAATATAGAGAAAAATCTATTAGTGATGAAGATTCTAGTATTTCTATTATTCAATCAGAAAAAATAAAATCACAAGCCATAAAACATTTTCAACAACTTTCTTACCTTGTTCCAAATTTAAATTATGCCGCCTCAGATTCTAGAGCTAGGTATTTTCAAATTAGAGGAATAGGGGAAAGATCTGGATATCAAGGCACGCCAAATTCTTCAGTAGGATTTTTGATTGATGATATTGATTATTCTGGACAAGGTGGAATTGCAACTTTATTTGATGTGGATCAGGTTGAAGTCTTTCGTGGGCCACAAGGATCGAGAACAGGAGCAAATGCTTTAGCAGGATTAATTTATATAAAAACAAAAGATCCAACAAATCAATTTGAAGGAACTTCTGAAATTACTCTTGGAGATTATGGAACCCAAAATTTAGGTATTGCTTTTGGCGGCCCTATGAAAAATGAAAAACTTAAATATCGTCTCGTATTAAGAACAGATTATGCAGATGGCTTTAGAAAAAATATTTTTTTAAACAAGTCAGACACTTCTAAAAAAGACGAGCTGACATTACGATATAAATTAAATTGGGATCTTAATGAGACTACAGAAATTAATTTTCTTATTTCAAAAGTTGATATGGATGATCCAGCAGACATATGGACAATAGATGGCAGTTTAAACACTTTATCTGATCGTCCAGGAATGGATTCGCAAGAAACAGATTCTTATGGAATAAAAATTACAAAAAACTTTAACAATTTTGATCTACAAAGTTTTACAAGTGTGACCAACACAGATGTAAATTTTAGTTACGATGCTGATTGGGGTAATTCCGAGTCACATTTTCCATATATTTACGATTATTTTTCTGAAACACTCAGAAAAAGGGATACTTTTAGCCAAGAAATACGTTTTCTGTCCAAAAATACAGATTTTTCACAAAAAAATCCGTTTGAGTGGGTTTTTGGTTTTGATTTTAGTGAATTAGAAGAAATGAATGTAACAAGAGATGATGGAATTTATGGTGATCCATCTGATCCATACGGCCCTTATGAAAGTGAATCAGTAGTTTCAAGGAATTATGAAGCTGAAAATTTATCATTGTTCGGAAACATTGATTACTTCCTTTCAGAAAATTATAAGTTAGCTTTTGGATTAAGATGGGAAAATTGGGACTCAAAATATAATGATTCAAATCAAGAATCATTCAATCCGTCTGACAACATGAATGGAGGAAAAATTTCTCTGATTAAAAATAATGATAATTCAAATATTTATTTTTCAATTGCACGAGGATATAAACAGGGTGGGTTTAATCTTGGTTTAGATGCAACTGATAATTCAATAAAAGACTCTTTAATATATGATCCAGAATTTTTGACTAACTACGAAATCGGATTAAGCTCAAATAACAATAACTCAATCCTGAATTATTCAGCAGTTTTTTTCTTTTCAAAAAGAGAAGATCAGCAAGTTTTAATTTCAAGGCAAGTAGATCCAACTGACCCAAATACTTTTTCATATTTGACCCAAAATGCAGCAGAGGGTGAAAATTATGGATTAGAAATTAGCTCAAATTATTTTGTTAGAGATAATCTAAATCTGTATGCTAATTTCGGCCTGCTTAAAACAAAAATAAAAAATTGGGAATCTAGAAGTGACCTAGAAAATAGAGCACAAGCTCATGCACCAGAAAGAAACTTTTCATTAGGCGCAAACCTAGCATTTAAGAATAATTTTTATTTAAAGATGGATATTAATGGGAAGAGTAGCTTTTTTTACTCTGATTCACATAATAATAAATCTAAAAGTTATAAGCTTGTAAACCTTTCATTAGGCTATACAAAATCAAATTTTTCAACAGATATATGGGTAAGAAATCTATTTGATGAATATTACTCTACTAGAGGTTTTTTCTTCGGAAATGAGGCTCCAAATTTCGTTGATACTTTGTATAGAAGACAAGGTGATCCAAAAAATATTGGCATCTCTTTAAGATATGATTTTTAAAATTACATGACTCTATTTATTCTAGAAAGTGTAGCAGTCATTTCTGCAATATTGTATCTGATTTTAGCAGGAAAAGAAGATGTAAAGTGCTGGTATGCGGCTATATTTAGCTCTTTGCTTTATATATATATTATGTATCAAGCTGGCTTGATAATGGAATCAATCTTACAAATATTTTATGTAGTAATGGCAATTTACGGATGGTTGCAGTGGAACAATCTTATAAATAAAAATTCAACACTGAGGATTAGAAGATGGAAAAAAATTAATCATTTATATTCTCTTTTTTCAGTAATAATTTTGGCGGTAATATCTGGAATTTTATTAGAAAAATATACTAAAGCAGCATTACCCTTTTTGGATGCATTTACAACATGGGGAGCAATAATAACTACATACATGGTTGCAAAAAAAATAATAGAGAATTGGATTTATTGGTTTGTCATAGATTCGATCTCAATTTATTTATTTATTTCTAGAGAACTTTATTTAACTGCTTTTTTATTCTTAATATATTTAATAATAATAATTTTTGGATATAAATCTTGGAGAAAAAAATTACTAGAATCAAATGGATAAAATTTTAAAGGAGCTTAAAAAACATAAAGTTTATGTTGAAGATTTATTTATTTTAAGAAATGGTGAAACCTCAAATACGTACCTAGCCAAACAGAATGATAAAAAAATTGTTTTAAAAATTTTCAAAAAAAATTACCTAAAAATTAACATCAATTCGTATTTAGAAATTAATGTACTTGAACAGTTAATTCAGAATAAAATTTTTCCGAAGGTTATTACACACAACCAAGAATTGGGTATTCTAATTTATGAATATGTTGAACCTCTCTCATATAAAAAAAATAAGAAATTTATTTCAATGCTTGGCAATCAGATTAAAAAAATACATGGCGTAAAAGTAGAGAAAGATTTTTATTGTTTTGATGAACAAATAGAAAAGTACAAAAGTATTTTAGGTAAAAAGTTAGATAAAGATTTTCAAAGACTACATAAATTAATTACTAGAGCAAAGCAATACAAATCTAAAATCTGTTTTTCACATAATGATCTAAACAGAGATAACATTATTCACAACAAAGAAATTTATTTCATTGATTATGAGTATGCATCTTTAAATAATATTTTTTGTGATTTAACCCGAGTAATCCAAGAGTACTCACTTAATAATGCAGAAATAAATACTCTTACAAATAGCTATGGTATTCAAAATTCAAAAGATGTAATGGATCAAATAGAAATATGGACAAATATAAATACTCTTGTAGATAAAATTTGGAGTGAGATGATTTTAAAGTCACTCTAGTAATAAACTAAATTAAAAATTTAAATATTACTAATTACATCAATAGATAAATTTTTATAAAAAAAAGATTATAAATATAAGTCAAAAATGAACCTGAATTAATTTTTTTGTGTAAGTAAATAAAGAAATTAAGCAATAAAGGCAATAAATAAAGTAAAAATTACAATAACTATGGGTACAATTTTATCAATTTTTATAACAATATCGTCTTTTTCAGGGAATTTTGGCAATTTTAATGAAAAAATAGTATATCGTTCATCTTCTTTGTACTCATAACTTGAAATGTTACGATCTGTACTCATGGGTACATTCACTTTAATCATATTATCTTTTTCATCTATACTTTCATCCAATTCTATATCATTATGCTCAGATATGTGCTCTCTTTCAGCAATTTCTTCACTATTTAGATTAGAATCTTCTTTAATTGGATTTTCAAAGACTTTCTCCTTTTCATCCTGAACACTTTCTGCTTCTGAACTATTTAATGTAATTTTATTTAAATCAGATAGAATTTCGTCTCTTTTTATTATTGCTTCGGTTAGATTAGTAGTTTCAAGAGATTTCTTTATAAAATTTTTACCAATTATCTTAGATTGCTCTTTAGAAAGTCTTTTTTGAATGAAGTAAATATCCTTATTTTTACCCCTAAGTACTAAGTATTTTTCGTTTTTTGTACTCATAATGTACTCACAATGTTAAACAATTAATTTTAAATTTGCAATCTTTTGTACCCATTTTTTTCTTTTCTACTATTTTTTTTCCAATTTGTACTCATAATATCTTGTATTTTCACTTATATAAGTTTTTTTTTGAGTATATTTTATGTTTTAACTATTATTGCTATTAGTATATTTGTTGTTGTGTTTAATTTTTTTTGTTTTAACATTAGTATTCACAAATTATTTGGGGAGTAACTATATGAAAATATTATGTGTTTTATACGATGATCCTATTTCTGGGATGCCAGAGAGTTATGCTAGAGATGATTTACCTAAGCTTGATAAGTATCCTGATGGAATGACTTTACCATCTCCTAGTTCTGTGGATTTCAATCCAGGTGAACTTTTAGGTTGCGTATCAGGTGAGCTAGGTCTAAGAAAGTTTTTAGAAGATGCTGGTCATACTTTGGTTGTAACTTCAGATAAAGACGGAGAAGGTTGTACAGCTGACAAAGAACTAGTTGATGCAGACATTGTTATTTCTCAACCTTTCTGGCCTTACTATTTAACTAGAGACAAGATGGAATCTGCTCCTAATTTGAAGATGGCCATTACTGCTGGTATTGGCTCTGATCACGTAGATTTGCAAGCAGCAATGGACAATAATGTTGATGTTGTAGAAGTTACATATTGTAATTCGAGATCAGTTGCTGAACATATTGTCATGATGATTCTTTCTATGGTGAGGGACTATCATAATCAACACAGAATTGTTAAAGAAGGTGGATGGAATATTGCCGATGCTGTTCAACGCTCATACGATGTTGAGGGCATGCACGTCGGAACAGTTGCTGCTGGCAGGATAGGTATTGATATGCTTAGAAAAATGAAACCTTTCGATGTGCATTTGCATTACTTTGATATTCATAAACTGCCAGACGAAGTCGAAGCGGAATTAAACCTTACCTATCATGATTCAGTAGAGTCCCTTGTTTCAGTATGTGATGTTGTGAATATTAGCTGTCCTCTGCATCCAAAAACTGAACATTTATTTAATGATGAATTAATTAGCAAGATGAAGCGAGGAGCTTACATAGTAAATACTGCAAGGGGTAAAATTTGTGACAAAGATGCTATTGCAAGGGCGTTAGAATCTGGTCAGCTAAGTGGTTATGCCGGCGACGTATGGTTTCCACAACCAGCTCCTAATGATCATGTTTGGAGATCAATGCCCAATCATGGAATGACTCCACATACATCAGGAACTTCATTATCTGCTCAAGCAAGATATGCTGCTGGGGTTAGAGAAATTTTAGAATGCTTCTTTGAAGGTAAACCTATTAGAGAACCATACTTAATTGTTCAAAATGGTGATTTAGCAGGCATGGGAGCACATTCATATACCAAAGGCACTGCTACTGACGGCTCAGAAGAGGCAGCAAAGTATAAAAAATAAATCATTTTTATGATCAGGATGGAATAAATTTTCATCCTGATTAGTTTTATAATTAATAAATGAAATCATCATATTGGAAATCCAATTTAATTATTGTTACCTCACTTCTTTTTGTATGGTTCATTGTTTCTTATGGTTTTGGAATAATTTGGTCTGACGAATTAGATAACTTGAAAATTGGTGGATTCAAATTAGGTTTTTGGTTTTCACAACAGGGCAGCATCTATTTTTTTGTACTAATAATTTTTACGTATGTTTATCTTTTAAATAAACTGGACAAAAAATATTTTAACAGTTCAGAAAAATCTGAAATTAAAGAAAAAGATTGATGGAACTTCAAACCTTAACTTATTTATTTGTTGGTATTTCTTTTGCTCTTTACATAGGAATTGCTATTTGGTCTAGAGCAAGATCAACCAATGATTTTTATATTGCAGGTAAAGGAGTTAGCCCAATTGCAAATGGAATGGCTACCGCTGCAGATTGGATGTCAGCAGCGTCGTTTATATCAATGGCGGGCTTAATTGCTTTTCTTGGGAAAGACGGCTCTGTTTATTTAATGGGTTGGACTGGTGGTTATGTTTTGTTAGCGCTTCTATTGGCTCCCTATTTGCGTAAATTTGGCCAATATACAGTTCCCGATTTTATTGGAACTAGGTATTACTCAAAGGCAGCAAGACTTGTAGCAATAATATGTTTGATATTTATTTCTTTTACATATGTAGCTGGTCAAATGCGAGGAGTTGGAATTGTTTTTTCAAGATTTCTTGAAGTAGACATTAACACTGGAGTAATAATTGGCATGTTAATTGTTTTTTTCTATGCCGTGTTGGGCGGCATGAAAGGAATTACATACACTCAAGTTGCTCAATATTGTGTTCTCATATTTGCCTATTTAGTTCCTGCTATTTTTATTTCTTTGTTAATTACAAATAATCCAATACCTCAACTTGGGTTTGGAGACAAAATTGCTGGGTCATCAGTTTATCTTTTAGACAAACTAGATCAGCTATCATTAGAACTTGGCTTTAATGCTTATACTGAAAATACAAAAAGCAACATAGATGTTTTTTTTATAACTGCAGCCTTAATGTTTGGTACCGCAGGACTACCGCATGTGATTGTAAGATTTTTTACTGTTCCAAAAGTTAGTGATGCTAGGAAGTCCGCAGGCTATGCTCTAGTTTTTATAGCTCTTTTATATACGACTGCTCCTGCAGTTGCAGCTTTTGCAAAAATTAACTTTATTGATTCAGTTCAAAAAGTGGAATATCAATCAGCACCTAATTGGTTTAAGAACTGGGAAAGTATTGGATTAATAGCATGGAAGGATAAAAACGATGATGGAATAATAAATTATTCATCTGGAAATGCATTGGAGGGCGTAAAACCCATATATACAGATCAATTAGGAAAGCATGGTCAGAGAGTGGTTAAGAATGAACCAAATCAAAGCAATAAAAATGAAGTCTACATTGATAATGACATTATGGTTCTTGCGAATCCAGAAATTGCACAACTACCTAACTGGGTAATTGCCTTAGTTGCTGCTGGAGCTCTTGCCGCAGCATTATCCACTGCAGCTGGTCTTTTGTTAGTAATCTCAGCATCAATTTCACATGACTTAATGAAGAAGATGCTCATGCCCAAAATAACTGAAAAACAAGAACTTATTTTTGCAAGATGTGCCGCTGCTGTAGCTATATTTATAGCAGGATTATTTGGGATTTATCCACCAGGGTTTGTAGCACAAGTAGTGGCTTTTGCATTTGGCTTAGCAGCATCTACAATTTTTCCTGCTTTATTTTTGGGCATTTTTTATAAAAGACTAAATAAGGAAGGAGCAATTGCAGGAATGATAACAGGTCTTTTAACTACTTCATCTTACATAATTTACTTTAAGTTCCTAAATCCATCTTTTAATAATTCTGAATTTTGGATTTTTGGGATCTCTCCTGAAGGAATAGGATTTCTCGGAATGATAATGAATTTTATAGTTGCATTAATTGTTTCAAATTTTTATAGTAGACCACCTAGCGAAATCTATCAGATGATAGATGAAATAAGAAAACCGTAAATTATGAAAAAAACAGTTGCCATAATTGGCTCCAGTGGCGCTATTGGAAATGCAGTTGCAGAAATTCTTCTTGATGATGATGGGGTAGAAGCCATATATAGATTTTCAAGAAATGATTCTAATGAAAATTCTGATAGGGTAAAAAATTTATATATTGATATTGAAGACGAAGAATCAATAAAGGACTGTATTAAAAACTTATCCAAAGACATCAAATTTGATTTAGTGTTTGTAGCGACTGGCATACTTCATAATGATAATGATATTTTTCCTGAAAAAAGTATTAGAGACATTAGCCAATCAAAGTTAGAAAAGGTTTTATTAGTCAATACAATTGGCCCGGCCTTAGTTGGTAAATATTTTATTCCCTATCTTAGAAAGAATTCAAAAAGTATTTTTGCTTTCTTAAGTGCTAGAGTTGGAAGCATTTCAGACAACAAACTTGGTGGCTGGTATTCTTATCGCGCAAGTAAAACAGCCCTTAACCAAATAATTAAAAATTTTAGTATAGAAGTAAGGCGCTCAAACCCAAATGCAATCTTTATAGGTCTTCAGCCAGGAACGGTTAAAAGTTTCCTTAGCAAGCCATTTGAAAAAAATGTTAGACCTGGGAATTTATTTACTCCTGAATATAGTGCTACAAAGATGCTAGAAGTTATCGAAAATCTTAGCTTAGAGGATACTGGAAAAATATATGCATGGGATGGTGAAGAAATTCAGCCATAAAAAAACCCAGCGCTAGGCCGGGTTTTCTGAATAAAATTAAATTATTCTGAGTCGCTTACAGCAGCCACATAAATAGCTAAACCAAATGCGATTTTGTTAATAAAATCAGCAAGGTTGTAGATAGTATTTGCACCGGCCATATCACCGCCACCCATAGCACCAAGCCAATATCCTATTGGATAAATAGCCCAACCAAAAGTAACAATCAATCTGATTGTTCCAAAGGCGCTTTGTGCAGCAGCATTACCACTAGAAGCATTTAATTGTCCAGCTTCGCCAGAGAATACTTCGTAGATAATGTATAACCATGCAGCGGTTGCTACGATTCCACAAACTAGTGCGTTAGAGCCAGTTTCACCCATGAAACCAACAACAAGCATAACTAGTGAAGCTCCTAGAAGCTTCCAGAAAACGCTTGAGCTAACGTTAGTACATACTTTAAGAATTAAGTAGAACTCAATAATTTGAAGTGGTACTGTGATTAACCAGTCAATGTATCTGTATACCGTAGGTGATGATCCAGTTTCAACCCAAACACCTCTCATATAAAGATAGTGCCAAAACGCCACACCAGTAACTAATCCAGCCACTGATAATGATGTTTTCCATTTGCCGTGAACTCTGTCTCTTTCAACAAAGAAGAATACAGTAGCAGCAAGCATAGCAGCTGTTACCAGCCAGAATGTTACTCCTGTTACGTCACTTGTCTGCAGATCAGCAGCAAATGCAGGTAGTGCAACTGCACCAACCATCATTAATAAAAATTTCATATATAACTCCTTATAAGTAGTTAGGAGTAAAAAATACTCCCCCCCGTTAATATACAAGGTCTATGATACCAAAATATAAAAAGGTAGCAAATTTGAGGAATGTATTATAAATAACTGTTATTTATGATTATTCAGATAGAAATATATTGTTTTTAGATGTAATTTGACTATTTTGATCTATTAATGGGTTCAAAATAAGATTAGATAGCTATGATAATATAATTAATTAAACAGTTATTATGAAAAATATTTCATCTTCTCAACCTTTAAAGGGTATTAAAGTAATAGAGCTATCTAATATGATTACTTGCTCTTTAGCAGCAATGACCATGGCATCTCAGGGCGCAGATGTAATAAAGATAGAGCCACCGATCGGTGGCGACAAAATGAGACCATTGGGAACTCAGAAAAATGGTGTATCCGGATTTTTTCACAATTGTAATAGAGGTAAAAGATCTCTTGCTATTGATCTAAAATCTGAGGCAGGCGTAAATGCAGTAAAAGATTTGGTCTCAAGCGCTGATGTGCTAATGCACAACTATAGACCCGGCGTAATGGAAAAACTTAATTTGGGATCAGAAGATTTAAGAGCTTTGAATCCAAGTTTAATATTTATAGCCGTAAGTGGATTTGGAACTGAAGGACCTATGGCTGATCTTCCAGCTTTTGATCATGTTATTCAAGGCTTTGCTGGATTTACTGATTTGCAGTCATCTGATGAAAACTCATTTGATTATATTAAGACATTTATATGTGACAAAGTAACAGCATATACAGTTTGCCAAGCAGCAACAGCTGCTCTTTTAGCCAGGACCAATACCAAGGTAGGACAGCATATTGATATCTCAATGCTTCACGCTTGTTTATCATTTATGTGGCCAGATGGCATGATGCACAGAACCTTGAAAGATCAAGATAAATTTGAAATGTCACCAGGATCAGATTATTTTCAAACTATTAATTATAGCGATGGGGGTGTCGCAGTTGCAGCTTTGACAGATGAGCACTACGAAGTTGTTTTGCCCATGCTTGGATATCCTGAATTAGTTGGAACACCTTTATTTGCGTCTATTGCCTCAAGAATGACAAATATGAAGGAAGTCATGAAAACACACAAAGAGCCTCGGAAAGATATAGGTGTTGAAAAAGCAATCGAAATTTTAACTGCTGCTGACATACCTTGTTCGCCATGTACCAGGAGAGACGAAATTGAAACAGTTGAACAGATTAAAGCCATTGGAGCGCTTGAAACATATGTTACTCAAACTATGGGCGAACTAACTGTCACTACACCACCAATTTTATTTGAAGGCAAATCAACATCTCACGCTGAGCCTAGTCCTTTGTTGGGCGAACATAGTGAAGAAATTTTACAAGAACTTGGATGGGACAACTCAAAAATTAGTAAATTGATTGATTCTGGAGAAGTTTCAGTCTCAAGCATATAACGGATATTTCCAATACCTTTCTAATTTAGGTATTATTTCCATATGAAAGTGGCTATATATCCTGGTTCTTTTGATCCTATTACTTATGGACATATGGATATCATTGATAGAGCGAGTGGATTGTTTGACAAAATAGTTGTTGCTGTTGCTGCAAGCGAAGCAAAAAATACACTATTTAGTCTTGAAGACAGAGTTAAGCTCGCCAAAAATATATATAAAGATAACGCCAAAGTTGAAATTGTAGATTTTCCAAGGCAATTAACTGTTGATGTAGCAAAGGAGCAGAACGCTTGTGCAATCATTAGAGGCCTTAGAGCAGTTTCAGACTTTGAATATGAGTTTCAATTAGCCACAATGAATAGGTCACTTGCACCAGATATTGAAAGTATATTTCTTACTCCCAAAGAGAGCTTAATATATGTTTCTTCAAGTCTAATTAAAGAGATTTGCGACTTAAAAGGTGACATTTCTAAATTTGTTCATCCATCAGTTGAACAGGCCCTGAAAGCAAAATTAGGCTCTTAACTCTGACAGCTACTGCAGTAGAAAGTTGACCGTTGTCCGATAACAATTTTTCTTATTTTTTGACCACATCTTTTACATGCTTCATTTTCAAGGCCATATACATTTAGCTTAAGTTTAAAATATCCTTCACTTCCATCTGCTGAGTAAAAGTCTCTCAGGGTTGTGCCACCCATTTTTATTGCATATCGAAGGATTTTCTTTATTGCTTTGACTAATTTGTCACAATCCTCTAATTTAATTTTTTTTGCCTTTCTTAGAGGACTTATTGATGAAATGAATAAGCTTTCTGAGGCGTATATATTTCCTACACCAACAATTTTTTTCTGATCCATAATTAATTTTTTTATATCTAGATCGCTGTTAGCGCATAATTTGTATAAATAATTTTTATTAAAGTTTTTTGATAATGGTTCAATCCCTAAACTTTTTATTAAAGGGTGCTCATCAACATTTTTTGTAATATGAATTGATCCAAATCTTCTTACATCATTAAAAATAATTTTTTCGTTTTTAAAGATAAATTCAACATGATCATGTTTTTTAAAAAAGTTATCTTTTGTTTTTTGGATTCTTAATTTTCCAGACATACCTAGGTGAATCATTAAACAATGGTCATCAAGTTGAACCAAAATATATTTTGCTCTTCTTGAAATATTTAAGATTTTTTTATTTGCAGATAAGTCTTCAAGACCGTTTTCAATTTTCCATCTAAGATTTCTGTTATGAATTAAAACTTTCTCTAGCTTCTTATTTTTAAAAGAGCTAATAGCTCTTACAGTGGTTTCAACCTCTGGTAATTCTGGCATTAATTAATTCAGCAAATCATTAATTTCTACGATATCACTTGGATCAATAGTTCCTGCTGCGAGAGCCAGTCTTAAATTTGCAAGAATGTAGTCATATTTTGCATTTGCTAGATTTTTTTCAGCGCTATAGAGATTTTTCTCAGCTTGAAGTAAGTCAACAACATTTCTTGTTCCAACTTTATATCCAACTTGTGTGGCCTCTAAAGCACTGGTTGCAGAAATCACAGCTTGTTTTTGCGCTGTAACATTTGCAACTAAAGTATTTACATTAGAAAACTGTGATCTAACTTCTTGGATTATTCTTCTTTCAGTAAATAGTGTATTTTCATCCGCTTGATTATATTGAGAGTAAGCTTGTTTTCTTCTTGAGCTTACAGCACCACCCTGAAAAATTGGAACACTCAATTGTATTGCATAATTTCTTCTGCCCGTTACAGCCGGAACTGGAATTCCTTGACCATTAATACTGAAGCCTTCATAGTTAAATTGATTAGTTTCTGATTCTGAGCCAGAACCTACTATGTCAATTTTTGGTAAATGATTTGACGCAGCGCTTCTCGCATTACTTTTTGCAGCATCCTTTCTTAAATATGATGCTTTAAGTTGATAATTATTTTTTAGTGCAAGCTCAACCCAATCCTCTTTAGAATTAGGAAAAGGTGACGATATTTTAAGATTTTCGCCAAGCTCAGCAAGAGAAAATATTTCTCTTCCAATGAGAGCATTCAAAGCTTCTTTAGCAGAAAATAAATTTCCTTCATTATTTATCCTTGCAGCTTTACTTAAGTCATATGCCAGCTGAGCTTCTTGCACACCAGTTATAGCAGACAAACCTACTTCATATCTTTGTTGTGCTTGATCTAATTGTTTTTTTATTGCTTTTTCTTCAGAAATTGATGCATTTAAATTATCTATAGCTCTTAAAACGCCAAAATATAGTTCTGCAGTTCTTACTAAAAGATTTTGTTGCTCATATGCAAATTCTGCTTCAGAGGCATCGGTAAGAGACTTTGACCTTTTAAAATTGAACCAGCTATCAAGTCTAAATAAGGGTTGCGAAACTCTTGCAGATTTGGAGAATGAATTATAGTTTTGTTGAAGTTTGTCATTTTGATAATATTCATTCCAATTCGTTGATCCACTCAAAGTTATGCTAGGTAACAAAGCAGCACGACCTTGAACAACTATTTCCTTATCAGCAAGATAGGAATATTCTGCTGCACGAAATGTTGGATCGTTTTTGAGAGCTTCATTGTAAATATCTAATAAGTTTTCTGATGAAAGATATCCACATGAAAAAATTACTAAAAGTAGTTTGCTGAATAAATTTATAGGCATATTATTATTTTAACTCATTTAATGTGTGCAGTGTAAACATTATAATAATTTATATTACATTTATCTTTTTATAGACAATTAATTGTCATGAAAAGTAAATTCTAACGTTTTTTTCTGCCGATTAGAGTAGAATATCGAATAATTCAAAAACTTTTATGAAATATAAAATTAAGAAAAGTTTTTTAAAAATAATCTCACAGGCAAATTAAATTGGCCAAGAATACCTACGACTCAAAAGCAATTGAAGTTTTATCAGGATTAGACCCTGTTAGAAAAAGGCCTGGTATGTATACAGACACATCATGTCCTAATCATCTAATTCAAGAGGTACTTGATAATTCAGTTGATGAAGCAATTGCAGGACATTGTTCTAACATTAAAGTAAAGATACACAAAGACGGAAAAATTCAGGTTGCTGATGATGGGAGAGGAATGCCAGTTGATATTCATCCAGAACATAAAGTTTCCGGGGTAGAACTTATTCTATGCAAGCTTCATGCAGGCGCAAAGTTTTCAGGCGAGGAATATAATTTCTCCGGTGGTCTTCATGGTGTGGGCGTTTCAGTCGTTAATGCTTTATCTGAGACTTTAAAGGTCAACATTAAAAGAGACTCTAAAGAGTATGAGATGCACTTTAATAACGGTGATAAGAAAAAGGAACTTAAAGAAATAGGAGATGTTGGTGCAAGAAACAGTGGAACAACAATTACCTTCAAACCAAATCAAAAATATTTTGAATCAGAAGAAATTAAATTAAAAGAATTAAAACATGTTCTCAAGGCTAAAGCTGTTTTATGTCCAGGTCTTACCGTAGATTTTCATCATGAGAAAAAATCAGAAAAAATTAGATGGTTTTTCGAAGATGGTCTCAAAAGCTATCTTGAAGACTCTTCTGAGGACCTTGAATTAATTTTAGATGAATCAATTGTCTCCTCAAAAAATTCTGATACTCAGGAGGTTGATTTTGTAATAAATTGGCTAAATAAAAATAACAAAAATAAACTGGATGAAACATATGTGAATCTTATACCTACAGCACAAGGAGGCTCACATTTAAATGGCTTTAAATCTGGATTACTGGAGGCGATGAAAGAATTTTGTGAAATTAGAAGTTTATTGCCAAAAGGTCTGAAAATTAATGCAGATGATGTAATAAATAATGCAACATTTGTAATTTCATCAAAACTACAAAATCCTCAATTTGCAGGACAGACTAAGGAAAGATTAGACTCAAAAGATCATATGTCTTTTGTTAGCAGCACAACAAAAGATATCTTAAGTATTTGGTTTAATACACACACAGAAGAGGGGGAGAAAATTGCAGAGCTGGCAATTTTTTCGGCACAAAGTCGTGCCAAAGCTTCTAGCACTGTTGAAAGGAAAAAAACATTTAAAGGGCCTGCATTGCCTGGAAAGCTGTCTGACTGTAATAGCGAGGATTTAAATGAAACTGAGTTGTTCTTAGTTGAAGGTGACTCAGCTGGGGGTTCAGCAAAACAAGCTAGAGAGAGATCATTCCAAGCAATAATGCCACTTAGAGGAAAAATTTTAAACACCTGGGATTTAGAAAGTGCAGAAATAATTAAGTCTCAAGAAATTAAAAATCTTTCGACCGCAATTGGTGTTTTGCCTGGAAACTCTGATATTTCAGGATTGCGATATGGGAAAATTTGTATACTAGCTGATGCAGACTCTGATGGACTTCACATTGCGACATTATTATGTGCATTATTTTTACGTCATTATAAAAATCTTGTTCAGGACGGTAGAATTTTTATAGCTATGCCTCCTTTATATAGGATTGATTGTGGAAAAGAAGTTCAGTATGCATTGGATGAAACTCAAAAAGATGAAGTCGTGAAATTATTTAAATCAAAAAAAGGTAAACCAAAAATTAATATTCAAAGATTCAAAGGATTAGGCGAGATGAATCCATCACAACTTAGAGAAACAGTAATGGATCCTAATACAAGACAACTCGTAAGGTTATCTATTTCAGCTACTGATAATGCAAACGCAATGATGGATTTACTGCTCTCTAAAAAAAATGCACCAGCTCGAAAAGAATGGCTTGAAAAAAAGGGATCATTGGTGAGGATATAACATGGCAAAAGATCAATTCGAATCAATAAGTCTTAAAAAGTATGCTGAGGAATCGTATTTAAATTACGCAATGTATGTGATTCTTGATCGCGCTCTTCCAAATGTTGGCGATGGCTTAAAACCTGTTCAAAGAAGAATACTTTACGCAATGTCTGAGCTTGGACTTGATGCAACTGCAAAGTATAAAAAATCTGCAAGAACTGTTGGGGATGTGATTGGTAAATTCCATCCTCATGGCGACAGTGCAGCATATGAGGCTATGGTTTTGATGGCTCAAAACTTTTCTTTTAAATATCCTTTAGTAGATGGCCAGGGGAACTGGGGATCACAAGATGATCCAAAATCATTTGCTGCGATGCGGTATACCGAATCTAAGCTGACAGGATTTGCAAATTTGCTTATTTCAGAACTTAAATCAGGTACTGTAGATTGGCAGCCAAATTTTGACGGATCATTACTTGAGCCAATAATTTTTCCTTCAAAAATTCCAACGATTCTCTTAAATGGTACATCAGGAATTGCTGTTGGTATGGCTACGGATATACCATCTCATAATATCAATGAAGTCATAGATGCAACTATTAAATTGATAGACAAACCTAAGTCTGATTTGAAAGATATCTTAAAAATAATTCGTGGCCCAGATTTTTCTAATCATGCTTCGATCATTGCAAGTGCTGACGAACTTCAAGAAATGTATTCGACTGGAAGAGGTGGTTTTAAAATCCAGGCACATTGGGAACAAGAAAAAAATCAAATAATAATTAATGCTTTGCCATATCAGGCATCTGGATCAAAAATACTTGAACAAATTGCCGATCAAATGGTGAATAAAAAATTACCGATGGTTGTTGATCTTGCTGACGAAGGAGATCATGTAGAACCTATAAGACTGGTGCTAACTTTGAAATCTAATAGAGTAAATGCAACTGACCTGATGAATCATTTGTTTGCCTCAACTGATCTACAAAAGTCATATCGTATGAATATGAATTTAATATCATTGAAAGGTGGACCTAAAGTGTTCTCTTTAGTGGATCTTTTGAAAGAATGGCTTACTTTTAGAAAAGACACTGTAAGGCGAAAATTAGAACATAGACTTGATCAAGTAAACGATAGACTTCACATTTTAGAAGGCCTTTTAACTATATTTATTGACATAGACAAAGTAATAAAGATTA
Organism: uncultured SAR86 cluster bacterium; assembly: GCA_902632555.1. GTDB lineage: Bacteria > Pseudomonadota > Gammaproteobacteria > Magnimaribacterales > D2472 > SAR86A. Next base: position 131,965 of record CACPCZ010000001.1, read on the forward strand.
TAAGAAATTCAGAAGAGCCAAAAAAGGATCTTATAAAGAAATTTAAATTATCCGAATTACAGGCTAACGCGATTTTAGAGATTAGGTTAAGGCAACTGGCTAAATTGGAGCAAATAAAACTAGAAAACGAAAGAAATGAGTTAGTTGCTGAGCAAGATGAGATTGAAAAAATTCTTAAGTCTAAATCAAGACTTAAGACACTTATTAAAAATGAACTTCTTGATATTAAAGAAAAATTTGGCGATGAGAGAAAATCACCAATTTTGGCAGAATCAGAAGCAAAAGTTTTTTCTGAGGAAGAAACTCTTATAACAGAACCTATAACAGTTGTTCTCTCAAAAGCAGGTTGGATAAGAAGCGCAAAAGGCCATGATATTGATCCTACTACGTTGTCATACAGAGGTGATGATTCTATTCAAGATTTTTCAAGAGGCAAAAGTAATCAACTTGCGATATTTCTTGATTCAAACGGAAAAGCATACTCTATACCTAGTCACTCTTTGCCTTCTGCAAGAGGCATGGGTGAACCAATAACAGGAAGAATAAATGCAGATTCCGGCGTGAAATTTATATCGACTGTAATTGGAAAGGACAATGATAGATTCATGATTATGAATACTGCTGGTTACGGATACATTGCTGAATATCAAAACATGATTTCCAATAAAAAATCAGGACGTGCGTTTATGAGACTCCCAGAGCACGCAGAAATGTTGAGAGCAATTCCTGTTAGAGAAGATCATTCGCATATCGCTGCTGTTTCAAATATTGGAAAGCTATTAATTTTTGAAATTGCTGAACTACCAATACTTGGCAAAGGAAAAGGCAATAAAATCATAAATATTCCAAAAGATAAACTTGCATCTGGTGAAGAGTTTATGGCTCATGCTCAACTTTTAGCTCTAGACAGCTCATTAAGAATAGAAGTTGGCAAAAGGTTCGTCAGTTTAAAACCTAAGGATTGGTCAGAATATATTCTCTCAAGAGCTAAACGTGGTAAAAAAGTAGGCAAATTAATAAATATCGAAAGATTGATAGAGGAAGTTAATCCTCAGCAAGATAATTAAACATTAGAGGATAATATTAAATTGGTTTCAGTTGAGAAAAATAAATCAAGTTATCTCATATCTTTAAGTCCAAATAGCTCTCTTGAAGGTTTTGCAAGAATAATTTTTTTAGCAAGCATAACTTTTGTTTGCGGCGGAATAGCAATTATGTTTTATTTTTTTGGAGCCTTTATGATACTTCCTTTTGCAGGGATAGAATTAACAATTTTGTTTATAGCTTTCTACCTGAGTTTTAAATGGAGCAGTAAAAAAGAAAAAATCTATATTTCACAAGAAATGGTTAAGATTGAAAAAGGTGTCAACAAGGCAGAATATTTGTGGGAGGAATTTAGAACGTTTACCTCTTTTCAAATTAAAAAGGATGCAAATGAAATTCTCAGATTAAGTTTTCGGTCTAAGGGTGAGGATGTATTTGTTGGAGATTTTTTAAATGAAGATGATAAGCAAAAATTGAAAAACGAAGTTGGATTCATAATTCAAGAGCTTAACTCTCAATTGCCTTAAACCTTCCAATCAGGCAACTTTTTTTTAACCATTTCAAGTTTTAACTTTTTAATTGAAGGAATCCCATTTTTGAAATCAGGAAAAGCTTCTCCTGCAATTAAAGGCCTTAAGTAATTAACGGCTTTATTAGTGACATTAAAACCGTCAATTGAAATATAAGATTTGGGAAGTTTTTTTTCAACATTAGCAATTTTTGACAAAGGTGCAGGTTCTATTTTCCAAGTGTAATTATTTCCTTTACCTCTTTTAATTATTGGCATAACACCATTCATACCTTTTACAGCATATCTCACTGCATGCACTCCAACTGCTTCAGCATGAAGCAAGTCTGTTTTCGAAGCAATATGTCTAGCACTTCTTTGAAGATAGTCAGATACAGCCCAATGATTTTTTAGGCTTAATTTTTTACTTATAAGGCTAGCTAGATATGGAGCAACACCACCCAGTTGAGAGTGCCCAAAAGCATCTTTTAAATCTGATTCTGCTAAAAAATGCCCATCTTTATTTTTAACACCCTCTGAAGTAACAATTACACAATATCCATATTTAAGAACTATTTGTTTAACTTTGGACAAAAATTTATCTTCATTAAAAACAATCTCAGGAAATAATATTATGTGTGGAGCATCACCCTTGCTGGATCTTGCTAAAGCTGAAGCTGCTGCCATCCATCCAGCATGTCTACCCATGACTTCAAGTATAAAAACTTTTGTAGAAGTCTCAGACATTGATGCAACATCTAGTGATGCCTCAAGTGTAGATGTTGCAATATACTTTGCTGCAGAACCAAAACCAGGACAGCAATCGGTTACTGCAAGATCATTATCAACAGTTTTAGGAATTGCTATACAGTTGATCGGATATCCCATCTCATCACTTATCTGAGAAACTTTATATGCCGTATCTGCTGAGTCGTTTCCCCCGTTATAAAAAAAATATCCAATATTATGAGCTTTAAATACTTCAATTAGTCTTTGATACTCTCTCTTATTATCCGCTAGACTTTTTAATTTAAATCTACATGAACCAAATACTCCACCTGGTGTATTTCTTAAGTTTTTAATTGAAGATAAACTTTCCTTAGACGTATCAATGAGATCTTCTCTTAATGCTCCAAGAATTCCATTTTTCCCAGCTAAAACTTTACCAATTTTTGATTTATATTTTTTGCTTTCTAAAATTAATGCACCAGCGGTTGCATTAATAACTGATGTTACTCCTCCTGATTGAGCGTAAAATGCATTTTTTTTCATTTTTTTACTTTACCCACTTTGAATAAGATCTAACTGTCGTATTATAACTAATATGAGAATACATATCCTAGGCGTCTGTGGTACCTTTATGGCGGGACTTGCTCAAATTCTTAAAGAGTCAGGTCATGAAGTAAGCGGATCCGATGCTCAGTTTTACTCTCCAATGTCAGACTATTTAAAAGAAATTAACATTAATACTGTCTTGGGTTATGAAGCTGCACTACTTCCTGATGCTGAATTGTATGTCATAGGTAACGCACTATCGCGAGGAAATGAAAGTGTTGAACATATATTGAGCAACAATCTTCCATACAAATCTGGGCCTGAAATTTTGGGTCAAGAATTATTCAATAGAAATGTTTTTGCTATTTCAGGAACTCATGGAAAAACTTCTACTGCATACATGTTGACACATATTTTTAATGATCAGGGTAGGGATATAGGATATTTGGTTGGTGGGATAGCAAAAAATTTTGACAACCCTGCAAGATTAGGAACTCATAAGTCTTTTGTGATTGAAGCTGACGAGTATGATTCAGCTTTTTTTGATAAAAGGTCTAAATTTATTCACTATCATCCAAAGAATTTAATAATTAACAATATTGAGTTTGATCATGCCGATATCTTTAACGACTTGAATGATGTAAAAAAACAATTTCATCACTTGGTTAAAATAGTACCTGAATCAGGCAATATTGTTTTTTTTAAAGATGATAAAAATACTGACGAAGTTCTACAAAAAGGCTCGTATTGTAATTTAATTGGCATTAATTCAGAAAAAATAAAGATAAATATCAGTGAAAGAGAATTAGTATATGAAGGGAACACATACTCTTTAAAGGAATTACCTTTAATAGGTGAGCATAATTTCAAAAATTATGTATGTGCAATACTGGCTGCTCAAATTGATGGAATTGAAATTCAAGACTCAATTGATTCTCTTCATAGTTTCCATGGCGTTAAAAGAAGAATGGATAAAGTTGATGAAATTAATGAAACTAAGATATTTGACGATTTTGCTCATCATCCAACTGCAATAGATCTATCAACGAAAGCAATAAGAAATCAAAATCAAAATTGTAAAATTTTAGGCATTATTGAACTTGGCTCAAACACTATGTCATCCGGATATCATAAAGAATCTTTGCTTAAATCTTTCGATAGTATTGATAATGCACTTATTCTAGATTTAAAAGAATCTTATGAGGGCTCAAATATTTTTAATTCAATGAATGATCTCTTAGGAGAACTTAAAAATGTAGCACAAGACTATGATATTATTTTGATAATGACTAATAAAGACAGTCAAAAATTTATACAACCTTTAAAAAACTATCTTGAAAAATAATAACTTACCAATTTTTCCATTAGGAATTGTTGCCTTGCCTGGCACCATACACTACCTGCAAATTTTTGAACCAAGGTACTTAAAAATGGTAAAAAATTGTATGAGTAATAACTCTGGTTTTGTAATTGTTTTCCAATCAGAACATTCCAATGGTGTAGATTTTGAAATCTCTAAGAAAGGTTCTTATGTTGAAATTATTGACTTTAATAATCTTCCAAATGGATTACTTGGAATTACTGTGAAGTCAATGGAAAAAGTTTTAATTAAGGATTTAACGCAATTAAAGGATGGCCTTCATGTGGCAAATGTTCAGCCTGTTGTAGATCCTGAAGTAGATGATCAAGCACTTTTGGCAGAATTTCCAGAACTCCCAAACATATTGTCACAACTTGTGAAACATCCAAAAATTAGTGAAATGCCCCTAAATGTCGATTTTAATTCTGCGGATTCAATTGCATATCATTTGGCTGGCTTAATTCCTATTCCATCCTCCAATAAACAAAGTTTATTAGAAGCCATAGATGCAGCTCAAAGATTTAAGATATTGTCAAAATACATTGATGAAATGTCTTCAACATAGAGTTTATATGTTTATTGGAGGCTGATTAGATTTTTTTCTAAGCCAATTTATACCTTTTAAAACGCTTGGAATTGCGATGAATTTTTTTTCAATTGCATACTTTCCAGGGTAATTTGATAACATCAAGCCAATCATAATTGTGAAAACTCCCTGTCCAGGCAAAATCAACATAAATATACCCCCAATTATTAATGAGTATCCAAATATATTTTTAATTATTAATGATAGAAACCATAAAAAAGGATATTTTTTTTTAAATTTTGAATCTTCTTTTTTTATAAAATAATCACTTGGAATTAATGCAACTAGCCATTTGATACTTAGAAGACTAAATACAAAAATAACTGCAGATATGGATCCTAACCAGAAAATAAATTTTTTATAATTTGTTATAAATTGATATAGAGTGTCTAAATAGCTTATTTCCAAAAATACTTACCTTTTTATAAATATATGATTTAGTATATCAATTACAAAATTTTTTTTTAAAAACATTTTAAATATCTATCTTGTCAAAAAAGAAACTCACTGAAATTTGCATCAACAGTCTTTCTGATAGTAAAGCTGAAAATATATTAAATCTAAATGTTAAGAATATTGCATCATTTACAGATGAAATTATCATTGCTACAGCAAGTTCAAATAGGCATGCTAAATCGGTTTCAGAGAAACTGGTTGATAAATTAAAAAAAGATGAGATTGACATTATAGGTATTGAAGGAGAAGCAGAATCAGGATGGGTTCTTGTTGATTGCGGAAACATTGTGATAAATATTATGAAAAAGGATGAAAGAGACTTTTATGATTTAGAAGGGCTATGGGGCAATCATGATATACCTGATATTTCTAGCTAATGCATATTAAGATTTTAACGATTGGGCACAAATCAAATAAGTATGAGTCCGATGAGATTGCCTACTATGAAAAGCAATTACCAAAGAACTTGAAGGTTAATTTTGTAAATATTAAAAGTGAGCAAAACCATAAACTTCAAAAGAACGAGATCCTCTCAAAAGAATCTAAACTGATTCTTTCAAAAATATCAGCATCGGACTATGTTGTTTCATGGGATTCTAAAGGCAAACAATATACATCGAATGAATTTAGTGAGCTTATAAAAGAATCACAAGAGATAAAAAAACAGCTTATTTTTATAATTGGAGGATCATTTGGACTTTCAGATAATGTTTTAAAAAGATCTGATTTAATAATATCTGCATCCTTACTGACATTTCCACATAGATTATTTAGACTAATTCTGATGGAACAAATCTATAGAGCTTATACAATAATTAGTAAGAAAACATACCATAAATGATAGATTTACAAGAGAGATTTTCTGAGAGAAAGAACTTCTTTAATAGACTTATTTTAATTTATGCAGTTTTTACAGCATTATTTATATTTATTCTTTATAAGACTTATTCGCTGCAGGTATCAAGTTTTTCAGATTATGAAATTGCTGCTTTAAAAAATAAGACAAGAGAAATTTTAATTCAACCAAGAAGAGGCATTATTTATGATAGAAATGGTGAAATACTTGTAAATAATGTTCCTAGTTATAATTTAATATTAAAGCCTGCATTCATAAATGATTTAAAAAATTTGCTCAATGAAATAGAACAATTTATAGAATTATCAAATGAACAAGTCGAATATGTTCAGAACAATTTTCAAAAAAAAGCTTCTCTCAACAGGGAATTAGTTCTTAAGAAAAATCTAACTAAAGAGGAAATTGCAAAATTTGAAGTAAGAAGTCATAACTTTGAGAATATCTTTATTGGAGAGAGATACTCCAGAAAGAATTTATATCCAGATCTTTTTTCACATTCTATTGGGTATATAGGAAATCTTGATAGTGATGGCCTTGAAAAAGTTCTCTCAGATCAATCATTGTTAGCAAAAGAAACTATTTTTAGCTATGCAAACGGTTTTATTGAGGGAAAAACAGGAATTGAAAATATATATGACGAAAAATTAAGGGGTGAATTTGGAAAGAAAATTTATGAAGTTGATGCTACTGGAAAATTATTAGACGAATTAAACGAAGTTCCTGCAATAAATGGCGATGATTTTAATTCATCTCTTGATTTAGAAGCTCAAAAAGTGGCCTTCAACGCTATGAATGGTCGCAGAGGAGCTGTTGTAGCAGTTAAGATATCAACAGGTGAAATTATTTCTTATGTCAGCTCACCCTCTTTTTCAGTAAATAAAATTGCAAATGGATTATCGGAAAAAGAATTTCAGGAGTTAATAGAGGATAAAAATAAACCTTTCTTTGATAGAGCTGTTCAAGGAAGATACTCTCCAGCATCAACTATAAAACCCGCCATAGGTTTATTTGGCATCGAAAAAAATATTATTGACTGGGATTACACTATAAAAGATCCAGGATTTTTTATCTTGCCTGAGGATAATAGAATATATAGAGGCTGGAAAAAAGGCGGGCACGGAGACATAAACTTAAGTAATGCAATAATAGAAAGCTCTAATACTTTTTTCTTTTCACTTGCTTACCAATCAGATATAGATGACTTAACTTCACATTTATCAAAATTTGGTTTTGGAAGAAATATTTGCAATGATTGTTTTTTACCTGATACAGGGCTCCTGCCTAGCCCAGCTTGGAAAATGAATACGCATAATTTTGGTTGGTTCAAAGGAGATACGGTAAATCTCGGAGTTGGACAAGGATATTTAAGTGCTACCCCGATTCAATTGGCATATTACGCAGCCATTCTTGCAAATAAAGGCTCAATTAATAGATTCTCATTTATTAAAGATAATAGTCTCAGTGAAGAGGATAAGCTTGTAACAAATAATATAAATATTTCTGATTGGGACAAGATGCATAAAAGCATGATAGGTGTAATCGATAGCCCAAAAGGAACAGCTGGTCGTCTGAGAAGTTTAAAAGATTATGCAATAGCTGCAAAATCAGGAACAGTAGAGCTTGTTAGTACCGATACAAAAGAAGACTATAAGATTATCAGAGAGAATGAAGGAAACAGAGATCATGCAATCATAATTGCTTTTGGTCCTATGCCAAATCCTGAATATGCCGTGAGTGTTGTGATTGAAAACGGCGAAAGTGGTGGATCCGTTGCAGGTCCTGTCGCAATAGCAGTTATGAATAGCCTAGTTAATAGATGATAAAGAGAATAACTAATTTTTTTAGAGATGGTATTTATTTTGATCACTACTTGTTTATATCCATAACACTTCTTTCAATAATGGGACTAGTATTTTTATTTAGTGCGTCCCAAGGAAACATTGAAACTACGATAAAACAATCTTTTTTTGTATTTTTTGGATTAATTTTGATGTTTCTAGTAAGTCAGCTAGATCCTGATTTTTATAAAAGTAATGCTTTAATTTTTCTATTGCTTTCAGTCTTCTTATTGCTTTTGACATCGCTAACAGGAAAAGAAATTAATGGTGCAAAAAGATGGCTCGACCTCGGATTCTTTACATTACAGACATCAGAAATAATTAAAATCACATTACCTTTATTTTTGGCAGCATATTTGTTTGATAAATCTTTGCCAATAAGTTTAAAAAATACATTTATCTCAATTATATTAATACTTGTAATAGTTAACTTAGTCAGGATACAGCCTGATTTGGGAACAAGCTTAGTTATTTTAATTGCAGGATTTTACGTATTATTTTTAGCAGGTTTAAGCTGGAGATTTATCGGTGCTTCAACAGGACTTTTTGTTTTATCACTACCTTATCTTTGGAATAATTTTTTAGAGCCATTTCAGAGACAAAGAATTTTAACTTTATTTGATCCTGATGCAGATCCATATGGTTCCGGTTGGAATATTACTCAATCAAAAATAGCTATTGGTTCTGGAGGTTTTCAAGGTAAAGGTTATCAACAAGGATCACAAGCTCACTTAGATTTTTTACCAGAAACTGAAACAGATTTCATTTTTTCTGTCATAGCAGAAGAGTTTGGATTTTTTGGTGTTTGCATTTTGTTATCAGTTTTTTTCTTTATATTTTTTAGATGCTTATATCTTGCTCTTAATGCAAGAGATAGGTTTTGTAGATTAACAATTGGAGGAATAAGTTTATTATTCTTATCTACAATTTTTATTAATCTTGCTATGGTAATAGGCATAATACCCGTTGTAGGGATGCCACTTCCTTTTATAAGCAAAGGTGGCTCATCTTTGTTATCATTTTATATAGCATTTGGAATTATTATTTCGATGGCAACACATAAAAAATTAATCAGACAATGAAATATTTATTGCAAACAGTTCTTTTTTTTACTTTAAGCTTATATGGTGATTATTTTAATCATCCTAACTCCCAGGAAACTATAAATACCCTTATTGATAAACATGGGTTTGAACCAAGTTATGTTGAAGAAGTTTTCAAAAATGCAAAAAAACAACAAAAAATAATCGATTCTATTTCATCGCCTGCTGAATTTACATGGACTTGGGAGAGATATAAGAATCTATTTATTGAAGAGAAAAGAATAAGAAATGGAAAAAAATTTATTGAAGACAACATCAATACTCTAAATAAAGCTGAAGAAGAGTATGGTGTCCCTAAAGAAGTAATAGTTGCCATCTTAGGTATCGAAACTAGATATGGAAAAATATTAGGAAATTATAGAGTTCTTGATAGTTTAATGACGTTAGGCTTTGATTATCCAAGAAGATCGAAATTTTTTAAGGATGAATTAGTAAAGTATTTTCTCCTAACTAGAGAAAATAATTTAGACATTTATGAGATTAAAGGATCTTATGCCGGTGCAATGGGATATGGACAATTTATTTCATCAAGCTACAGAGCATACGCGGTAGACTTTGATGGTGATGAAACAGCAGATTTATTTAATTCCGTTGAAGATGCTATAGGAAGTGTTGCTAATTATTTAGCAGTTCATGGTTGGAAGCGTGAAGGTAATATAGTTACAAAGTTATCGGTTAATGATATAAGAAATTTGTATAAACCTCATGAATCTCTTTCAAATTTTATCTCATTGAGTTTTAATGAAGATGGTGAGGATATAAATTTTATTGGTGACGATAATTTTATAGCTATTACCAAATATAATAGAAGTCACTTTTACGCTATGGCAGTTTATTATTTATCACAAGAGTTTATAAAATGAAGAAATATTTATTATTAACGCTATTATCTCCTTTATTAATATTTAGTCAGAGTTTTGTTCCTAATGCTCCTGAGTTAGACCTCAAAAGCTATATTTTGGTTGAGCCCAACACAAATACCGTGATTGCTGAATTCAATTCATCAGATCTCATTGAGCCAGCAAGTATGACTAAGATTATGACGGGTTACGTGGTCTCTGATCAAATAAAAAATGAATTAATTAGTCTTGAAGATCAGGTTTTGGTTAGTGAAAAGGCATGGAAAATGGAAGGCTCAAAGATGTTTATTGAGGCTGGAAAAAAAGTTAGCATTCTTGATTTATTAAAAGGAATTATTATTCAATCAGGCAATGATGCGTCTGTTGCTATTGCAGAATATGTTGGCGGAACCGAAGATGGGTTTGTTGACCTAATGAATTCTTATGCAGGTGCAATTGGGATGAATGATACATATTTTGTAAATTCAACCGGTCTCCCAGCAGAAGGTCACTATACCTCAGCAAGAGACTTAGCAAAATTGACTGCAAAATTTATAGATAATTTTCCCGATGAATATGCTCTATATAAAGAGAAACAATATACTTTTAATAATATTAAGCAACTAAATAGAAATAAACTTTTGTGGAGAGATGAGTCTTCAGATGGCGTTAAAACAGGTCATACATCTACAGCTGGATATTGTTTAGTCGGATCTGCTCAGAGGGGTAAAATGAGACTCATTACAGTAATTGCTGGAAGTGACTCAGACAATGATAGATTTTTATCTACGCAAAGATTACTTGAATATGGTTTCAGATTTTATGCAACTCAAAAATACTTTGATTCAAATACAGAATACACATCGGCAAAAGTATGGGGTGGTAAGACAGATGAGGTAAAGTTAGGTGTTGCTCAAGACATTTCAATTACACTACCTAGAACTAGCTTTAAGGATGTGAAGGTAGATTACAATTTTAAAAATAATGTACAAGCGCCCATCAGCAAAGGACAGGAAATGGGTACACTAAATATTATAAGTAATGGAGAGGTTGTTCATACATCCAAGCTCATCGCTTTGGAGGAAATTGAGGCTAAAGGATTCTTTGGAAGACTTTGGTCAAAGCTTGTTCTTTGGATAATGAGTTTATTTGGAATTTCCTAAATGGAAAATATTTGTGCCGTTTTTAATGGCGAATTTAAAGACATAAGTGAAATCAAAATTTCTCCACTTAGCAGGGCATACACCTTTTCAGATAGTGTTTATGAAGTCATACCTTTTTATAACGAAAGTATTATTGCTTTCGATAAACATATAAAGAGACTAAAAAGAAGTTGTAGTTCCCTTAATATTGAGGCAGATATTGAAAAGTCCTCAAAAGAAATTCTAGACTTAATTTCATCAAGCAATTTACAAAATGGGTATGTTTATTATCAAATATCAAGGGGTGTTGATAATCTTAGATCTCATATGTATAGCGATGACCTTGAAGTAGAAAGTTTTGGTTATGTAGTTGAACATTCTTTCGAATCTAAGAATCTTAAGGTTTTAATTTGTGATGACATTCGATGGAAAAGGTGCGATATAAAATCTACATCTTTACTTGGCAATGTCATGAATATGAACAATGCAAAAAATAAAAAATGTGACGAAATTATAATGCACAAAAATAATGAAATTACTGAGGGTGGAGCATCCAATGTTTTTTTTGTTATGAATAAAAAAATATGTACTCCATCGCTATCTTCAAACATTCTTCCAGGAATAACCAGAGAATTATTAATAAAAGAAATAAAAAAGAATGGAATGTTGTTTGAGGAGGGTAGATATCCAGTTGAGAATCTTCTGGGAGCTGAGTCAATTTGGCTTACAAGTTCAACAAAAGGCCTAGCACAAGTAAATGAAATAATAGATCAAGAAAATAAGATAGAGCTTGACAACGAAATCTTTAAAAAATGTGAGAGAATTTTTAAAGATGCTTTTTTAGGCGGCGGTTAATTTAATAACAATATTATCTAATTCCTGCCAAAACTGATCTTTTGTTTTTCCAGCTAACCCTTTAGATGACAAGTCTAATTCGTAAACTTTTTTTTGAAGAGGGATAATTTTTTTTAAGGAATTTGATCTGACAAAAGTTGTATAAGATGAGATTTTATTGCTCCAAATCCCAGCATTTTCAAGGCCTTTTCTTAGGTCTGAATTTTGCATCGCTACTACAGTTGTATTAACTATCTTGCCTATTATCCAGACTAGCAGCTGGGCATAATGATCATCATTTTTATGAATTGATTTTACAATTCGTAATGCACCAGATGTATCTAATTCAATTATTTTATCTTCAAGTTCATACGGAGAAAATTCTCCACCATCAAATATAAGATTTGTATTTATTTGCTCATTTTCTTTATAAACAAGTTTTAAAAGATTTACTTCATTTTGTTGAGCAACAAGATTACCTGGAAAAAGATTAGATATTATTTCTACATATTTTCTGACATTATTTTCAGATATAAAATCTAATTGACTCTTTAACCATATTTTTTCTTCAAATGACTTTAACTTATTGCATTCAATTATTAATGCTGATTCATTCATTTTTTTTACCCATGCAGTACTTTGAGAAATTTTCTTAATAGGCGATTTAATTAAAATGATGAAATTTTTTGATTCTTTAAACTTAAAGATATCAACAATTTCTTTTGGAATTTTTCCTCCATCATGGATAATTTCAATAATAATCTTGCTTCCAAAAAGTGATCCACCGGTGTTCTCGATTAAAATTTTTTCTATGTTGTGGAAATCTTTTTTTGTAATAATTTTTTTTTCAACAAAACCTTCTTTTTTAAAAAAATCATTTATAAAATCTTTAGCATAATTTTGAAGAACTATTTCTTCGCCATAGATAAAAAATATTCCAGGTGACTTATCTATATATTTTGCCAAAGCAAGGGATTCACATTTCAATTAGACCAACCTCAAATATTAACTGATTAACAAATTCATCATATATTTCATTTCTTATGAAATCTAACATCTCGTCTTCGGCAAGAATATTCAACTCACTTGAACTATATCTTTTCATTGTATTTAATTTTTTATTAATAGTTTTTTTATTTATTGAAATAGAAATCATAACTGAAGATTTAACTTCTACTTCTAGCGACCTTAGAGCCTTACCTGCAAAAACATCATAGGTGCTCATCATAAATTCTGAAACTTTTATTGTATTTGATTCTGAAGTCTTTTTTGAATTATCACTTGATATAGTTGCTCGAATTTTATTTTGAAATTTATTTGGAATGTTTTCAGAAAATACTAGTTGAAAATTTTTGTTACTTAAATTTTCATAATTAACTAAATCAAAGCTACAACCTGATAATAAAAATAAAAATATTGAAGATGTATAGATATTAATAAATATTTTGTTTGTCTTGCTCATATGACAAAGTTTATAAGTTTATCTTTTACATATATAGATTTTTTTATATTTGAACCACCAATATGAGTACTAACGTTTTCAATTTGTGACGCAATTTTTTCTATTTCATTTTGAGACACACCTTTTTCTAGTATTATTTTTCCTCTTACTTTTCCGTTTACCTGAACTATGAGTTCAAATTCCTCAAGATCAAGCAGATCTTCATTATATTCAGGCCACCATGAATCAACATTTTGACTATCATATTGATATTCTCTCCATAGATACTCACAAATATGAGGAGCTATAGGAGATAGCATTTTCAAAATAAAGATTATTGCTTCATTAAGACAAAATTTATGAGAATCACTTGTGTCTTCCTCTTTGAAACTTTCTGGTATTGAGTTTAAAAGTTCCATTATCGCTGCAATAGCGGTATTGAATGCAAACCTTATTTCATAGTCATTTTGGACTTTTTTAAGCGTTGCATGTGACTTTCTTCTTAGCTCAATATCTTTTTTATCAAGTTGTAAATCATTAATATCGAATAACTCAAATTTTCTATTCGAAACTAGAGCCCATACTTTTTTTAGAAACCTTGAAGCTCCTTCAACCGAAGATTCACTCCATTCTAAGCTTTGCTCAGGAGGAGATGTGAACATCATATAAAGCCTGACTGTATCAGCCCCATATTTCTCAATGTAAGCTTGCGGATCAACTGTATTGCCCTTTGATTTTGACATTTTTGCACCATCCTTGAGCACCATACCTTGAGTAAGTAGTCTTTTGAATGGCTCATCTCCATCAACCATACCAATATCACGCAATGCTTTATGAAAAAATCTTGAGTACAGAAGATGTAGTATTGCATGCTCAATTCCTCCTATATACAAATCGACTGGCAACCAGTATTTAGTATTTTTATCAAAGATCTCTTTTTCGTTATCTGATGAAGTAAATCTTGCGTGATACCACGATGAATCCATAAAAGTGTCAAATGTATCGCTCTCCCTTTGAATATTGTCGCCAAGGTTAACAAAATCTGGAATTTGGCTTAGAGGTCTCGGTGATGAGTCCTCTGTTAATTCGGGAAGTACAACCGGAAGATCTTTTTCATGAACCATTTCTGGCTCACCATTTTTATAAATTACTGGAATTGGACAACCCCAATACCTCTGTCTACTTACGCCCCAATCTCTTAATCTAAATTGGGTAAGTGCTGAGCCTTTGTTGACCTTAATTAAGTATTCAATGATTTCAGCAGAAGCTTTTTCTGAATCCATACCATCAAACTCATTAGAGTTTACGAGTTTCCCTTTTTCGAGTATAGGCAATTCACCCTTATTTTCTGACTCAATTACCTGTTCAATATTTAAATCATATTTTTTTGCAAATTCATAATCTCTAGCATCATGGCCTGGCACTCCCATGACAACTCCTGTTCCGTATTCAAGCAACACAAAGTTTCCAATCCAAACAGGAAGCTTTTTTTCGGTTATTGGATGTATTACTTTAATACCAGTATCTATACCAAGCTTTTCTGCTTTGGCCATGTCTGCCTCAGCTGCTTTAGATTCTTTACATAAATTAAGAAAATTTTTAACTTTTTCATTATTTTCAGCAATTTCAATAGATAACGGATGGTTTGGTGATAAGGCTAGAAAAGAAACACCAAATATCGTATCTGGCCTTGTTGAAAAAGTTGTGAGGATTTTTTCAGAGTTTTCTAATTGATACTTTATTTCAGCTCCATTTGATTTTCCAATCCAATTTTTTTGCATGAGCTTTACGTTTTCTGGCCAATCTAGAGCGTCCAGAGATTCAAGTAATTCATCTGCATAATTAGTTATTTTTATGAACCATTGATCAATTTCTTTTAACTCAACTTGAGCACCAGACCTCCATCCTTTCCCATCAATTACTTGCTCATTAGCAAGTACAGTTTTATCAACAGGATCCCAATTTACTAGAGATTTTTTTCTGTATACCAAGCCTGCCTCATGAAATTTCTTAAAAATTAGTTGTTCCCATTTATAGTAACTTGGATCACATGTTCTCAGCTCTTTAGACCAGTCGTAACTTAAACCCAATGATTGAAGCTGATTTTTCATATTTTCAATATTTTGGTTAGTCCAATTTTTAGGATTTACCTTATTTTGAATTGCTGCATTTTCAGCAGGAAGACCAAAAGCATCCCAACCCATTGGCTGAAATACATTGAAGTTCTGCATTCTTTTGTAACGGGAAATAACATCACCAATTGTATAATTTCTGACATGTCCCATATGCAGTTTTCCGGATGGATATGGAAACATAGACAAACAATAAAATTTTTCTCTTTCATCGATCTTGGATTCAAAAACTTTACTTGAATCCCATTTTTCTTGGATATTTCTTTCTATAAATTTTGGATCGTATAGTTTGGTCATTTTATTTTAAGAATTCATTTTCAAGATAATTAATTGTATGTTTATTTTCATTAAATATCTCATCATCAAGAATATTCTGATGGAGCTCCTGATTTGTTTTTATACCTTCAACAAAAAATTCGTCTAAAGCACTTTTCATTCTCTTAATTGCAGATTTTCTTGTATTAGCTTGAGTAATAATTTTTGCAAGAAGTGAATCATAAAATGGTGGAACTTTGTATCCACTATAAATGTGAGAATCATATCTAATACCAAATCCACCGGCAGTATGCATTTTAGTTATCTCACCTGGACATGGCTGAAAAGTAACAGGATCTTCAGCATTTATTCTGCACTCTATCGCATGTCCATTAAAATTAACTTCATTTTGTTTTAAATTTATATTAAGTCCAAGAGCAATTCTCAACTGTGCTTTGACGATATCAAAACCAGTTATCATTTCAGTAACAGGATGTTCAACTTGTATTCTTGTATTCATTTCTATGAAGTAGAAATTACTTTTTTCATACAAAAATTCAAGAGTTCCCACTCCCTCATAATTTATCTCCTTACAAAGATTAACCGAAGCATCTAAAATATATTGAAGACTTTCTTGGTCAACATTTGATGCAGGGGCTTCTTCTATAATTTTTTGATGTCTTCTTTGCATGCTGCAGTCTCTTGTTCCCAAATGGATGGCATTTCCTTTTCCGTCTCCGACTACTTGTATCTCTATATGTCTAGGATTTTCAATAAATTTTTCTATGTATATTTGATCATTTCCAAATGCATTTGAAGCCTCCTGCATTGTAATTTCAACCATAGATTCAAGGCTCTCAACTGAATGAACTATTCTCATACCTCTGCCACCACCACCAGCCGTAGCTTTTAGAATTACTGGATAGCCAATATTCTGAACTAGATCTTTTAGCTCCTGACCATTTTTAGGTAATTCACCTGAATAACCAGGTACTGTAGGAATATCAAAGGTTTCTACAAAATTTTTAGCTGTAATTTTATCTCCCATTTTTCTTATTGTTTCTGACTTAGGTCCTATAAATTTAAAACCACTTTCACTGCATTGGTGCGCAAAATCTGGATTCTCAGCTAAAAAACCATATCCAGGATAAATTGCATCTACTTCAGTAAGCTCTGCCGCTGAGAGTATTGAGGGGATATTCAAATAGCTATCAATCGGTAATGCTGATCCTATACAAACTGTCTCATCAGAAAATTTTAAATGCTTTAGATCTTTGTCAACCTCAGAATAAACACTTACTGTTTTAATACCTAGCTCTCTACATGCCCTTAAAGCGCGAAGAGCAATCTCTCCTCTATTGGCAATTAAAACTTTATGAGACATTTATTCAATAATGATAATAGTTTGCCCGAACTCCACGGGTTGACCATCTTCAACCTCAATTGCTGAAACCTTTCCATCATAATCTGATTTAATTTCATTCATCATTTTCATCGCTTCAATAATACAAAGAACGTCACCTTTATTAACAATATCTCCAACTTTTACAAACGGCTCTTTTTCAGGACTAGGCTTCCTATAAAATGTCCCAACAATTGGCGAAGTTACAAGATTTCCCTTAACTTCAGATGGATTTTGATTTTGGTCTGTTGGAGTAATTTCTTTGTGGATATTTTGAGATTGAATGCTTGTATCATTTAACATATTTGTATCTTTGCTAGATTTTGAAATTCTTACTGACTCCTCACCTTGACTAACTTCAATTTCATTTAAGTTCGATTCTTCTAACATTTCAATTAGTGTTTTTATTTTTCTTATGTCCATAACATTACCTATTTATTTTTAATTGCATCTTCAAGAGCCATAACATAACCTTCCGTACCATAGCCGCTAATTACTTTTCTTGAAATATCTGAAAAAAAAGATTTTCTTCTAAAATCTTCTCTGGAGTCTATATCTGATATGTGAACCTCATAAAATGGTATTTTAACTGCTAATAACGCATCTCTTAATGCGACACTTGTATGAGTATATCCAGCTGGATTGAAAATTATTACATCTACAACATCGGTATAGGCATCATGAATACAATTTATTAGCTCGTGCTCTGCATTACTTTGAAAGAAATTTATATCAATATTTGATTTATTTGCAATATTTTTTAAATTATTTTCTATATCTTTAAGTGATTTCGATCCATAAACATCCTCTTCCCTAATACCAAGAAGATTTAGGTTTGGACCATTAATTACTAATACTTTCATTTAACAGATTTTAACAGAAAATAGCATAATTTAAGCGATTTTATATAACATATTTTTGGACAGGGTAACAAAGACCTTGCTCAGCACAGCCCTGATATGAAATTTCGTATCCTTTACTAACTCCATCTTTATCTAAAGAAATTTTAAGTTTGTTCTTATAAATTTCAGTTTTTCCAAAAAACTCGTCTTCGAATTGATTTTTTAAACCATCAATAATTTTATGCTTAACAAGTTTTTTATTTAGACTAATTTTTATTGAGTCAGCATATAAATAATATTTTTCCTCAATTTTCCATTCTATGAATATTTCATTATCATTATTTACTACATTAATTATAAAAGCTTCATCAGCCGCCAATATTTTTTCTTCGTATATAAATTTATTATTAGCAAAAATATCTAGCGAAGAGATTAAAACTAAAACATAAAGATATAATGACCATTTCATATGCAACTAGGATAAACTTCAGAAAATATAAAGTGAAGTGTTTGTTCAATTATAATTAAAAAATGATTTCAAACTTATTAATTAATTTATTCTTTTATATTCCTATTTGGTTAATAAAAATTTTTTTATTTTTTAAGCGTGATGTCAAAAGAAAATATTCTTTGGATCCACAAGCTCAACTTTTACTCTCTCTTTTTCCGAAATATGACATTGAACAAATTAAAAATGATGAGCTCTCAGTTTTTAGAGAATCAATTGAGAAAGACAGAAGACAACTTAAAGTTTCAAAAAAAACACAAAGAGCTGTTAAAAAGGTAGATCATTTTATTGGCGATAATAAATCTTTGTTGATAAGAGAATATGAACCATATAAAACTGATAACCAAAATATAATTTTATATTTCCATGGCGGCGGCTACGTTTTAAATTCAGTAGAAACTCATGAT
Source organism: uncultured SAR86 cluster bacterium (assembly GCA_902632555.1). Taxonomy (GTDB): domain Bacteria; phylum Pseudomonadota; class Gammaproteobacteria; order Magnimaribacterales; family D2472; genus SAR86A. The sequence continues at coordinate 150,793 of CACPCZ010000001.1, forward strand.
GACACTGTTTCATATTTTTCGGAAAAGCTAAGAACAAGAATTTTTTCACTTGACTATAGATTGGCACCAGAAAATAAATTTCCAATTGCATTGGAAGATTCTTTAATAGCAATTAGCTGGTTAGAATCTAGAGGGATATTGCTTGATAATATTAGTCTTTGTGGCGACAGCGCAGGTGGGCATTTAGCAGCATCACTTTCACATTATTTTTCAGAAAAAGAAACTAAGATTCATAGTCAATTTTTAATTTATCCAATGTGTGATCCAGCATGTGAAAGCGAATCTCAAAATTTGTTCAGCGAGGGCTATTTCTTAACACAAGAGGCAATGAGATGGTTCTGGGAATGTCTAATTTCAAATGAAGATGATAATAATAAAGATACATTTAATTTGTTAAAAATTAATAAAAAAATCACCGCAGATCATACATTTATAGTAACAGCTGGATTTGATCCCTTGCATGATGAAGCTGAAGATTATGCTTCATTGCTTCATAATCTAGGCAATAATGTGAAACAATTGCATTATCCATCTTTGTTTCACGGATTTGCATCAATAACTAAATTAAAAAAAGCGAATGATGCTGTCAATGATATGCTTATAGAGTACAAGAAAATATTATGAAAAATATAGTTGAAGTAAAAAATCTTACAATTGATTTTAAAGTAAGAGATGGAGTTTTTAGAGCTGTAGACAATATAAGCTTTGACATACAAAACAACAAGACACTGGCACTTGTCGGTGAATCAGGGTCTGGAAAATCTGTTACAGCAATGTCAATTATGCAACTTTTGCCTACACCTCAAGCATCTTATCAAAGACCATCCTCAATAACCTTCAATGAAAAACAAATTATTGGAGCAACGAAAAAAGAATTATTATCAATTCGAGGTAATATCATTTCAATGGTTTTTCAAGAGCCAATGACATCTCTTAACCCATACCATAGAGTTGGTGACCAAATTACAGAATCAGTATTGCTTCATTCAAGTAAATCAAAAAAAGAGGCATATGATGAAGCGATTGAATTGATGAAACTTGTTGAAATTGATGATGCTGAAAGAAGATTTAAATCTTACCCTCATGAATTATCTGGTGGCCAAAGACAAAGAATAATGATTGCAATGGCTCTAGTAAATAAACCTCAACTTTTAATAGCTGATGAGCCAACTACTGCGCTCGATGTAACCATACAAGCTCAAATTCTAGATCTAATGTCAAAACTAAAAAAAGAATTAGGAATGTCAATATTATTTATTACTCATGATCTTGGATTGGTAAGAGAATTTTCTGACCAAGTATGTGTGATGCAAGATGGAAAAATCGTGGAAAAAGGAGATACTCATAATGTATTTGATAATCCAAATCATCCATACACACAAAAACTTTTAAACGCAGAGCCCCAACCAAAAGAGGAAATCAACAAAGAACAAAGTCCGCTTATAGAAATTCAAAAACTCGATGTTTTTTACGATATGCCATCAATTAATTTTTTTAATAAAAAAAGATTTCATGCAGTCAAAGATATTTCACTTGATGTATATAAAAATACTACCATTGGTCTTGTAGGTGAATCTGGATCTGGGAAATCTACTTTGGGCAAAGCAATAGCAAATTTGCTTAAATTTGAGGGAAAAGTTTTATTTAAAGGAAAAGATATATCAAAATCTACTAAAGAGATAAAAAAGCATATTCAAATAGTATTTCAAGATCCATATGGATCTTTATCTCCCAGAATGACTGTTGGTGAGATTGTTGGAGAGGGATTGAGTGTTCATTTTAAACTCACGAAAAAAGAAGCAGAAATAAAAATAGACAGAGTACTTAATGATGTTGGGATAGACTTGAGCTCTAAGAATAAATATCCTCACGAATTCTCAGGTGGTCAGAGACAAAGAATAGCTATAGCTAGATCATTAATTATGAATCCAGCTTTTATGATTTTAGATGAGCCAACATCCGCATTAGATAGATCAATTCAAATACAAGTAATTAATTTATTAAAAGACATTCAAAATGAATATGAGCTGACATATCTTTTTATAAGCCATGATTTAAAAGTTATTAGGTCAATGTCAGACTATATTTTTGTAATGAAAGACGGAAAAATAGTAGAATCTGGCAAATCTAGCAGTGTTTTTGAGTATCCAAAAGAAAAATATACTAAAAAATTGCTTGCAGCTGCGTTAAGATACGCATCCAATTAAAAGTATATATATAAAATGAGTTCGAGAAAATATTCAAAAGAACTAGTTGATGGGCCTAATCAAGCTGCTTCTAGGTCTATGCTAAGAGGTGTTGGCTTCACTACTGAAGATTTTTCAAAACCTTTTGTAGGCATAGCTTCTACTGGAGCGAAAGTTACACCATGCAATATGCATTTAAATCAGCTGTCAGAGATTGTAGAAGAGTCTGTAAACAATTCTGGTGGCAAGGGGGTGCTTTTTAACACTATTACAGTTTCAGATGGTATTTCAATGGGAACGCAAGGAATGAAATACTCTCTTGTTTCAAGAGAAGTAATTGCGGATTCTATTGAGACCGTTGTCGGATGTCTTGGATATGATGGTTTGATTACAGTAGGTGGATGCGACAAGAATATGCCAGGTTGTCTCATTGGCATAGCAAGGTTAAATAGACCAGCAATTTTTATATATGGTGGTTCAATTAAGCCTAGCAGCGAAAATACTGATTATGTAACTGTATCTGAAAAAGTTGGAGAATTTTCTAAAGGAAAAATTGACGAAGATGAGCTAATTCATTATGAAAAAATTTCTGTTGAAGGACCGGGATCATGCGGTGGCATGTATACCGCAAATACAATGGCATCAGCAATTGAAGCACTTGGAATGAGTCTTCCAGGAAGCAGTAGCCAAGATGCAGTCTCCGATGCAAAGAAGGGAGATTGTATTTCATCTGGAGAAGCAATTATGAGTCTTCTAGAAAAAGATATAAAGCCTTCTGATATTATGACCAGACAAGCTTTTGAAAATGCTATTACTGTCGTTATTGCATTAGGAGGATCCACAAATGCTGTATTGCACTTACTAGCAATTGCACATTCTATAGGCGTCAACTTAGAATTAGATGATTTTACAAGAATTGGAAAGATGACACCTGTATTGGCTGATTTAAAACCCTTTGGAAAACACTATACCTCAGAATTAAATGCAAATGGCGGAATTCAACCTTTAATGAAAGCACTTTTAGATAAAGGCATGCTTCATGGAGACTGTTTAACTGTTACAGGTAAGACCATGACAGAAAACCTGAAAAACGTTCAGCCTTACAAAAATGACAACATTATTAGAAGTTTTAACAATCCAATAAAAAAAGATAGCCATTTAAGAATATTGTATGGAAATCTTGCCGAAGATGGAGCAGTAGCGAAAATAACAGGCAAAGAAGGGACATCATTTCAAGGAAAGGCAAGAGTATTTAATTCAGAAGAAGAGGGTGTGAATGCAATTTTATCGAATTTAATTAATGATGGAGACGTTATTGTTATCAGATATGAAGGACCCAAAGGAGGGCCTGGAATGCGTGAAATGCTCAAACCAACCTCAGCAATAATGGGACTTGGGCTTGGTGATAAAGTTGGATTTATAACTGATGGTAGATTTTCAGGGGGAACTCATGGATTTGTCGTAGGACATATTTCTCCAGAAGCTGCTGAGGGTGGAAATATAGCCTTAATTGAGGAGGGCGATATTATTTTGATAGATGCTGAAAACGATCAATTAACATTAAAAGTAGAAGATCATGAGCTTGCTAAAAGAAAAGCTAATTGGAAAAACCCTATCAAAACTCCAAATAAAGGAGTTCTTTCAAAGTATGCTCATAGTGTAAAATCTGCAAGCCTAGGAGCAATAACAGATTAATATGATTGATAGAAAATATCCTAATACCCGATTAAGAAGGCTAAGAAGAAACTCTAACTTAATTAAGCTTGTTTCAGAAAATACAATCAATTCATCTGATTTAATTCAACCAATCTTTATTAAAGAAAATTTAAATGGCACCGAATCAATCGAATCTATGCCAGATATCAAAAGGTTTGATATTGATTCTGCACTTAAAGAAATTGAAGAGATCGTTGAAAGTGGAATAAATACGATCGCGATATTTCCAGTAATTGATCCAGAAAAAAAAGATATCAAAGGAAGTGAAGCAGTCAAAAATGATAATTTTATTTCAACTGCAATCTCTAAAATTAAGGATGAGTTTCCTGAAATTATCCTTATAGCCGATGTCGCATTAGATCCATACACAACCCATGGACATGACGGCATTATCTTAAATGATAACGTTGATAATGACTTAACAATAGAAATTTTAGTTGAACAGGCATTGGTTTTAGCAAATAGTGGAGCAGATATAATTGCTCCATCAGATATGATGGATGGGAGAATAAAATCAATAAGATCAGCTTTGGAAAATGCCAATTTTAAAGATACGATTTTGCTATCGTATGCTGCTAAATATAATTCAAAATTTTATGGCCCATTCAGAGATGCGGTTGAATCAGCTTCAAGCCTTGGTAAATCTTCAAAAGAAACTTATCAGATGAATACAGCTAATATAAATGAAGCAATGCATGAAGTTGCTTTAGATATAAAAGAAGGTGCTGATATTGTGATGGTTAAACCAGCAATGCCTTATTTAGATGTTATTCAGTCGATTAAAAAAAATTTTATGATTCCAACTTTTGCATATCAAGTAAGTGGAGAATATTGCATGCTCAAGCTTGCTATTAATAATGGATGGCTTGATAGTGATGTTATGCTAGAATCTTTAATTAGCATCAAAAGATCCGGTGCCGATGCTATTCTTACATATGCAGCTAAAGAAATTTCAAAGGAGATAATTAAAAGATGAGTAATGTTGTTGAGGTCAAAAATAACGAAGATTTTGAAAACAAAGTACTTGGTTCAGATAAGCCAGTATTAGTAGATTTTTGGGCTGAATGGTGTGGCCCTTGCAAACAATTAGCACCATTGGTTGAAGAGCTAGCTGAAGAATTAAAAGATAATATTTCTGTATGTAAAATGGATGTTGACAGCAACAGAGATATTGCAGCCAAATTTGGAATTAGGTCTATACCTACATTAATGATATTTAAAGATGGAGAATCTGTGGGTACTGAAATAGGGGCCTTAACTAAACAACAACTTGATGAATTTGTAAGATCAAAGATATAAGATATTTTTATAATTGACTTTGAATCTTAATTAAAAAGAGTTATTATTTTTAGTTCCAGATTTTAAAAAACCTTCCAGTTTCAAAAATTCAATAAAAAAACATTGGGGAAAATTACATGAATCTTAGTGAAGTAAAAGATAAACCTATAAGCGAACTTGTAGAAATCGCTACTGAATTAGGTCTTGAAGATTTAGGCCGTTTAAAAAAACAAGAAATAATTTTTCGAATTTTTAAAAACAAAGCTTCTGAAGGCATCGATATATTTGGCGGTGGCGTATTAGAAATTTTAAATGACGGATTTGGTTTTTTAAGATCACCCCAAGGATCATATTGTGCTGGTGAGGACGATATTTATGTTTCACCAAGTCAAATAAGAAAATTCGGACTTCGCAAAGGTGACTCAGTTTCAGGAAAAATAAGAACTCCTAAAGACAAAGAAAGATATTTTGCACTAATACAGGTAGATACCATTAATGGAGAGGAGCCTGCTAAAACAAAAAATAAGATCCTATTTGAGAATTTGACCCCCTTATTTCCAACTGAAAGGCTAATGCTTGAACAGGGAAGTGGTTCAAACGAAGATCTATCTTCAAGAATTATTGATCTTATTGCTCCGGTCGGTAAAGGTCAAAGAGGATTAATTGTGTCTCCACCTAAAGCAGGTAAGACATTAATGTTGCAAAGTATTGCACATTCTATTAAAAGCAATAATCCTGAAGTGGAGCTCATTGTACTTTTGATTGACGAAAGGCCTGAAGAAGTTACAGATATGTCAAGAACTGTAAAGGGCGAAGTTGTAGCTAGCACATTTGATGAACCGCCAACAAGACATGTTCAAGTTGCAAATATGGTGATTGAAAAGGCAAAAAGATTAGTTGAACACAAGAAAGATGTTGTTATTTTGCTGGACTCAATAACTAGATTAGGCAGGGCATATAATTCAGTTCAACCTGCTTCAGGGAAAATTCTTAGTGGTGGAGTTGACTCAAATGCACTTGAACGACCAAAAAGGTTTTTTGGTGCTGCAAGAAATTTAGAGGAGGGTGGAAGCCTTACTATCATTGCTACTGCTCTTGTAGAAACTGGTTCAAAAATGGATGAAGTGATTTTCGAAGAATTTAAAGGAACTGGAAACATGGAAATTCATTTAGAGAGAAAGATTGCTGAGAAAAGGATTTATCCTGCTATTAATGTAAGAAGATCAGGAACAAGAAGAGAAGATCTTCTGACTTCCGATGAAGAGCTGCAAAGAATGTGGATTCTTAGAAAAATTCTCGATGAAATGGAAGACGCTCAAGCAATTCAGTTTTTAATTGATAGAATTAAATCTCATAAAACTAATGATGAATTCTTTAGTTCTATGAAAAATGGAAATGGTAAAAAAACTAAATAGTTTTCTTTATTTCATTGAATAAATCTTCTGAAAAATAATTAATCGTTTTAGCTTCATGACCTAGCTTATTAATATATTCTTTTATTCTCTCAGAAATGCACATAAAAGATATCGTATTATTAGTAATATAAATATTCTCAAAGAATATTTCTGCAGCAAAAGTACTTGAAAAAACAACAACATCAGCCTTGGCAAACTTTTCACGAATTTCCATGTAGTTCAAAAATTTTTTTCTTTTGTAACAAACTATATTTTCAGCATTAGCACCATATTTGATGATGTGATTATGTACTTCTTCTAAACCATCTAAACCTTTTATGATAAGAAATTTCCTTTTAACTAATTTTTTGCCAAGCAACTTTATAAGACCTGATGAACCAGGTACTTCTGGAGTAGTTGAGTTTATTCCAATTTTACCAAGAGCCCTTTTAGTTGATTTACCCATAGCGAAGACATTAATTCTTTTGCATATTTCGAAATTTTTAAAATTCTTAACTGAAGCTACGCTTTGAAAAATAATATCTGTAATTAAAGTATTTAAAAGCTTATATTCGACTGGCTCTATTTCAAATAGAGGTATATTTACTATTGAGTTATCAAGGCTTGAATTTTTGATATTTGTGCTCGTATCAATTATGTTCATGTAATAACTTAATGCCACTGTTTTTATGAATATCTTCTAAAATTTCATTAATATTATTTCCTGAAAACGAAATAAAATTCTCAATTCCATATATTTCACCACTTAGATAATTTCCTGATGCAAACAGCGAAATAGCAGAATTACAATCTGCATTTAGTTTCACTAATAGCTCTCTCTCCATATTTATTTCCCTATTGAGGTTTGCCATATCTTTGTATATTTGAGATGACTTAATGATACTTTCTGCTGAATTACCTTCTTTCCATTGGGCTGCAAGAACACCTTGCCCAGAACATGTTATGTGATTTAATCTTTTGTAATTCTGATTTTGTATCAAAAAGTCTAACCTTGAAAGACCTGCTTCAGCCAGTATGATGCAATCGTATTGACCATCATTTAGTTTTTTTAGTCTTGTATCTATGTTGCCATTCAAAGGCTTAATATTTGTAGCACTCATGTGAAATTTTGCTTGCATCTTTCTTCTAAGGCTTGAAGTTCCCAGTTTCATTTCACTTTTAAAATTAGGTTCAGTATCTTTTCTAAATATTAATAAGTCATTTACTATTCTTTCTGAATTTTCTATAAAGTAGAAATGTTTTAGCCCTTTGGTTTTTTTTGCTGGCATGTCTTTAGCTGAGTGAATAGCAACATCCACTGAATCATTTAAAATAAGCTTTTCAATATCTGAAACAAAGTTACCCTTATCAAATAAAGTTTCGCCTTTAGCACTTAATTCGTCACCTCTAGTTGAAGTTTCGATAAGATCATATTCTTTTATTAAAAAAGTTTTATTGAATTCTTCAACTTGTTTTAAGGCTAGCTTGGAAGATCTGGATGCTATTTTAATTTTCATATCTAATTAGGAGGGCTTTAACATCTCCCACATTTTTTTCTTTTAGTATTGTAAATGAACTTGGTATTTCTATGGATGAGAATTTGCTGTGCTCCAAGTATATTTTACAATTTGGACTTAGCGTTTTATTACTGGCTAAAACTTTTAGCACTTTTTCTTCAATATCTTTATTAAAAGGAGGATCTACAAAGATTAGATTAAACTTTGATAAATCATTTATTGATGCCCAATTAAGTGCATCTTTAAATAATATAGTTGACTTTGATTCCAATTCAAGCGCCTGCAAAGCGGATTTGATAAATAGATAATTTTTTTTATTTAATTCTATAAAAAAAGAATTTTTTGCTCCTCTTGATATGGCTTCAATCCCAAGAGCACCTGTTCCTGCAAAAAGGTCCAAACATTCAAAGTCTTTGATTTCAAAATGCAACCAATCAAATAATATTTCTCTTAGCTTATTTGATGTTGGTCTTAATGAGCTCTTATGATTAAAGGGAATGGTTTTTCCTTTTAAATCACCGCCACTTATCCTTATGCTATTTTTCATCTAAATTAATTTTCTTTAAGTATAATTCATACTATGAGCATTCAAGATAATTTTAGATTAGCAATGAGGAGATATATTTATTCTGTGAGTATTATGTCCAATAAGGACAATGCCGATATTCCAAATGCTATAACTGTCTCATCTGTAACATCAATTTCTATGGATCCGCCTAGTTTGTTAATTTGTATTAATAAGTCTTCGAGGATACATAATAGTATTGAACTTGAATCTAAATTTTGCATAAATCTTTTAAACAACAAACAAGAGGATCTCTCAAATATATGCTCTGACGAAGATATGTATGATCAAAGATTTAAAGACAAAAACTGGAATCTAGATGGTATACCTTTTCTTAAAAACGCCCAGGCAAACATATTTTGTAAAGTAGATAAATTAACTTCATATCATACTCATACAATTGTTATTGGACTTGTTGAAGATGCAAAATACGCAGATGAAATATCTACACTAACTTATGTCGATGGTGTGTATAAGTAACTAATTTTTGATTATTCCAGAAACAACTTTATCTAAATGATCTTCCAGGTTGCCTGCTATAAAAAGAGCAGATGGCATAGGGCCATCGTCAGAATTCATCAAAGGCTCATTCGCAATCACCTGAACCTTTCTTAATATTCCTACAAGACCATGGACCATGGACCATAGAGTAATACATTTAAAAGCAATAACCTCATCACTATCATTTGCTAATTTAGAAAAATTTGATCTGAAATTATCATAGACTGAATTCGCTGATTTTAGTAATTCAGGATAATTATTAAAGTTGCCAACAGCTGTACCCAACATAAGGTCATAGGTATTTGCATTTTTAAGACCAAATTCAATATATTTAATTGCCATATCAACGATTTGTTTTTTAGTAACTTTTTTATCAATATCAACATGGATGGCCTTTGATAATTTATTAAAACCTCGTCTTGAAACAGCAGCATATAAATCTTCTTTTGTTTTAAAGTGTCTATAGGGCGCCGTTTGAGATACATTACTTTCCTTGGCCAAGGATCTAATGCTTAACTTTGTGTAGCCATCTCTTTCACACATAGCACAAGCACAACTTATAAGTTCTTCTTTAAGGTTGCCGTGATGGTAACTTTTCATAGGCCTAATTTAATGTTGACACTGCTAACATAATCAATTAATGTTTACACTGCATACATTAGGTTTTTTAAATAACAATGTCAAATTTTAGATTTAACAAAATTTTTTTATCTGTTGGATTAGTTTTTAGTTCCTACACTTCGTCTTTGGAAGTGCTGGAAGTCAAAATATTAGACTCTTATTCGATTACCAAGAAATTTCCAGGAAAACTATTACCAATAGAGCAATCTAAATTAGCATTCGAGATACCAGGAAAAATAAATAATATATATGTTGATGTTGGTGACTCAGTAAAAAAAGGTGATGTATTGGCAAAACTTGATAATAGAGAAGCTTCAGCTCAACTCAATCAAGCAAAAGCAGCTTACGAATTATCAAAACAGATTCTTGAGAGATTTGAAAATTTAAGACAACAAGGACATATATCTGTCCAGGATTTAGATAAAGCAAAATCAGATTACATTATTGCAAAATCTCAATTTGAATTTTTTGAAGTCAAATTGCAGCAAACAAACCTTATAGCTCCGTTCAATGGAATCATACAAAGTAGATTTTTAGATACAGGTACAGTAATTAACTCAGGGATCCCTATACTTGAGATTATTGATTCTAATTATGTCGAAGCTCATATCTCTGTACCTGTTATCTACTTAAAGGATATGGAAATTGGAAAAGAATATAACTTTGAATTCGATGGAGAAATGACAAAAGCAGTTTTTTCAAAACTTGCACCAATGTCTCCAGGTGGATCTGATAGCAGGCTTGCAATTTTTAAGTTTAACGAGTTTTTTAATCCTGGATCAATAGCAAACCTTGAGATTAAAATTACTGAAAATTTAAAAGGGACCTGGGTGCCTCTTAAATCTTTGTCTCAGTCAGATCAGGGTCTATGGTCTGTTTACACCATTGAAAATAATATTGTTGTAAAGGATTTGATTGAAATTATCTATTTTGAAGATGATTATGCATATGTAAGAGGAACCTTAAAAAATAATGACTTAATTGTTTTAGGTGGAGCGTCAAAAATTATTGAAGGTAAAAGAATTAATTAATACAAATGAAATTTATTAGTATATTTCTTGATAGACCTAGAATTCTTTTTTTAACTTTAGCTTTTATTCTGTTGTCAGGAATATCTTCAATATTCACTCTTCCAATTCAAGAAAATCCTGAGTTAGCTCAAAGATGGGCATCAGTTACAATCGAATACCCAGGAGCCACACCAGAAAGAATAGAGACGCAAGTTATAAATGATCTTGAAGCTAAGTTGCGTGAAATTGTAGAAATTGATGTGCTTGAATCAACAATTACTCAGGGATTTTCAAATACGCTAGTCGAGTTAGAACAAAGTGTCCCCCCAAAACTTATAGAAGAAACATGGTCAAGGATTCAAGGAAAAATTGATCAAGTAATAATTCCTGAAGAATCAAATATTTTACTTAGAAGGTCTTCTGGACCGCCAATAACTGTTGAGTACGTAATAGATTGGAAGGGCGAGGGCGAACAACCCATCATAATGATGTCACGATTGGCCCAGCAACTTGAAAGGAAGTTAAGCTCAATACCCGCAACTGAAAAAACAGCTATCTATGGAGAAGCAGAAGAAGAGATAGTTGTTGAGGTCGATTCAGCAAAGATGTCTTCTTTAGGACTTTCATATAAAGATATAAGTTTTGCAATTAGCTCATATGATAATAAGAAGCCTGCTGGTATTGTTTCTGATCAATATTCTGAATTTCTTATAAGGCTTACAGATAATATTATCAGCCCAAAACAAATTGGTGAGATCCCAATTAAAGTTATTAATCAATCAGAAATAATTAGACTTGAAGATATAGCAAAGATATCCAAGCAACCCGCTAGTCCAGTAGAGGATATATTTTTATTTAATGGTAGAAGAGTAATATCAGTATCTGCAACTGGCTCTATGTCCCAAAGAGTTTTTAGTTATGTAGATAATGCTGAAAAAACTGTTGCCGACATGCGAAAAAACTTACCTGAAGAATTTTCAATAGAAAGAATTTATGATGAATCAAAATATGTCTCGGATAAATTTAATGAATTAATAAAAAGTTTCTCAATTGCATCTTTTTTTGTTTTAAGTCTTAGCTTCTTTTTCTTAGGTATTAGGCCTGGCATTATTGTCACAGCAATCTTACCTTTTTCGGTTTCACTAGTATTTTTAGGATGTAGACTAATTGATCTGCCTCTCCATCAAACCTCTATCACAGGAATAATAATTGCCTTAGGATTGCTGATTGATAATGGAATTATTGTTGTAGAAGACTATAAATACAGGAGATCAACTGGCTTATCGATAAAAGAATCTATTAATGAAACTTTAGTAAATATTACAAGCCCCCTAGCGGCTGCAACAGCTACAACAGTTTTTGCTTTTATGCCAATAGTTACAGGAGAAGGATCAAGTGTTGAGTTTGTTGGAGGATTGGCTTTAACGGTAATAATGTCTATTGCATCTTCATTAATTTTAGCCTTGATTATGGTTCCAGTTCTGATGAGTTATATGGAACGAATTCCTTTCTTTGCCAATATCAATATTCATGAAGAAGGATATAAGAATGAAAAAATTCTGAAAAGATATAGAGATTTTTTGACATGGAGCTTTGATGATCCAAGAAGAGCCATACTAATATCGCTTGCATTACCTATACTTGGATTCTTGTTATTTGGAACAATACCAAAAGACTTCTTTCCTGCTAATGACAGAGAGATGTTTAGAATTCACATAGAGTTACCTACAAACTCTTCCTCCATTAAAACCATGGAGAGGTCAAAGCTAGTGAGGCAGCAAGTAATAGATAGTAATCTTATTGAGATAGAAAAGGATTATTGGTTTGTAGGAAGAAGAATGCCTAGAGTTCTGATGAATATTGTTGGAGGTGATGATAAAGAGGGCTCAAATAATGACGCTCAAGCAGTTTTCTATGCAAAGGATTACTATGAAATGATTGAAAATCTTCCTAAGCTATCAAAAAATCTATCTTCAAGTAACCCTGATCTTGTAATTTTTGCTGATTCCTTCCAATCTGGTCCACCAGTTTTTGCAGACGTGAGTTATCGAATTATTGGAGATGATGTAAATGTTCTGCGACAACTTGGTTCAAAGCTTGAATTAATAATTAATAATGCACCTGATGTAAGTCATACAAAATCAGAGGCTGCATATTCAAATACAAATATAGAG
>CACPCZ010000002.1 GCA_902632555.1 uncultured SAR86 cluster bacterium
TTCTGCAGGAGCTACTTCTTCTACTGAAGCTTCTTCTTCTGCTGGAGCTTCTTCTACTGGAGTTATCTTATCTGCTGAAACATCTTCAGATGAATCGGAAGAAAAATGAATCTCCCATGCTTCTAATAGCTGAGCCTTAGTAAGATTGATATCTAAGTCGAGTCCATTATCTTTAGCAGAACTAACAATATCTGCTTTTTTCATCTTATTTAAAGCTGATTTGCTAGGTAATTCTTTTAATTCCTGGGTTATTTTTTGTTCTTTTGTAGCATCTTTAGGCGTAGATGAGCCGCCAAATAATCTGGAGAAAAATCCTTTTTTCTTATTATCTTTGTTATCGCTCATAATATTCGCCTAAAAAGGGCTATAGGATAGCCTTAGATGACCATTCTTCCAAGAGTTTTTTTTGTTTTTTTGTTAATTTTATACCTTTAAGCAAATCCGGTCTTTTCAAAAAAGTTTTAATCAAAGAGTTTTCATTTTTCCATAATTGAATTTTTTGATGATTTCCTGATAAAAGAATTTCAGGGACTTTCATTGACTCAAATTTTTCTGGTTTTGTATATACATCACCCTTTAATAATCCATTGGAAAAAGTATCTTTCATATAAGAATCAATGTTGCCTAATGTTCCTGGAACATGTCTCGAAATAGCGTCTATAAGGCATAATGCAGCATATTCTCCTCCACTTAGAACAAAATCACCTAATGAGATTTCTTCATCTACATACTTATCAATAACTCTTTGATCGATACCTTCATATCTTCCACATATAATGGTTATATTTTTAAGATTCGAAAGTGAGACTACTTTTTTTTGATCTAACTTAATGCCTTGGGGCGATAAATAAACCACCTTCCCGCGTTTTTTTTTATTTATTTGTTTAAGTGTTTTTACAATTGGTTCTGCCATCAATACCATACCCTCTCCACCACCGTATGGCTTTGAATCAACTTGATTATGTTTGTTAACTGCATTTTTTCGAATGTCAAAGGTTTTAAGACATATAATTTTATTTTTTAACGATTTCGATATTACCCCTGAATTAAGAGCATCAAATATTTCAGGAAAAATAGTTAATATATTTATATTCATTTGTTAATAATCACTTTTCCAAAAAACTCTGATGATTTTTTTTTCTAAATCAATAGACTTAATAAAAACATTTCTAACAAATGGTATTAGTCTAATTTCATTGTCAACTGAATCTTTAGTGGGATGGACAATCAAGCAATCGTTTGACCCATAATTATTTAGAGCCTCTACCTTACCTAAAATTGTATTTTCGTTTATGTCAATTACAAGCAAATCTATGAGTTCATTCCAATAGATATCTCCAGTATTTAAAATAGGCAAATCCTCTTGATTAATAAAGATTTTTTTATTTGTAAACTCTTTTATCTCATCTACGTTGTCGATGTCCAAAATTTTTGCAAAAAATTTAGAATTATTTTTTTTTATATACTCAAACTTAACAATATTGTTATCAAAGAATCTGATTTTATCTATGTAATCGATTATATTTTCTTCAGGATCACAAAATGAATTTAGAAAAAATTCTCCTTTCAAGCCTCTAGGCTTACCAATTGATCCAATGCAGGTATATCTATTTTTCTTCATTTTCTGAAGATTCAGTTTCATCAATATCTTCTGTTGATGAATTTTCTTCAGCTGGAGCTTCGTCTGATTTTTCTTCCTCTGCTGGAGCCTCTTCTTCTGCTGAAGCCTCTTCTTCTGCTGGAGCCTCTTCTTCAGCTGGAGTTTCTTCTGCTGCTGCTTCCTCTACTGGAGCTTCTTCTTCGTCTGATTTTTCTTCCTCTGCAGAAACTTCTTCATCTGCAGAAACTTCTTCATCTGCTGGAGCCTCTACTTCTGCTGGAGACTCTTCTTCAGCTGGTGCTTCTTCTTCTGCTGGAGCTCTTCTTCTGCTGGAGCTTCTTCTGCAGGAGCTTCTTCCTCTGCAGGAGCTTCTGCTGCTGCTGCTTCCTCTACTGGAGCTTCTTCTTCTGCTGGAGTTTCTTCTACTGGAGCCTCTTCTTCAGCTTTTTTAGCCGCTTCTTTTGCTAATTTTTCAGCCAAGGCAGCTTTTTTTGCATCGGCTTTTGCTTTTTTTGCAGCCAATTTAACTTCTAATTCCTCTGGTGTTAATTGCGCTTCTTTAGCAAGAGCTTTAACTCTATCACTAACTTGTGCACCTTTACTCAACCAATCATTAAGTTTGTCAAGATCCAATCTCAACCTTTCTTCTTGACCTTTTGCCATTGGATTAAAAAATCCTAATCTTTCAATAAAAGCACCATCCCTTGGACGTCTTTCATCAGCCACTGTAATAAAATAATAAGGCTTCTTCTTTGCCCCACTTCTAGCTAACCTAATAATTACCATATCAAATTTTGTTAAAATCGTTAAAAAGATGTGTATTTTAGGTTAACCTTGCTAATATTGATAGTATTATTATGCAAAGTTTTAATTATTCTTAATCTTTAATGAGTTTTATTACCCAGGTAACTATTAGCATAGTTATTTATTACATTATGCGAATTAGCATGAAGAACGTAAGGTCTCTTTATACAGCCTCCTTAATTGCTGCGATGTCTTACGTAATTATTTATCTTTTAACTTATGACTTGATAAATTTACTTCCTACATTACATTTCATGGTAACAGGATTGAGTCTTCTATTTATTTTTATTTCATATAATGAAATTATTATTTTAGAAAGAAAAGTAAGAAAAATTAAGAAAGGCGAACTGGTGGGTTTTGAAAGCTTTTCAGTTGAAAAAAACTATAAAATTGTGTTTAAGCTTTTAGGTTTAGGGTTAATTTTTCTATCTTTTGCTTTGTTATCAGGTTTTAGTATGCAATCAATATTTACAGCAAATATTATATTTAAATCCTTATTTACAGTAATTGCATGGCTGATATATGTTATTACTCTAGTTGGTATCAAGTACTTTAATTTCCCTATTAAATATGCCACACGAAGCTTATTTGTTGCGATGTGGGCAGTACTAATTGCCTATTTTATGAACTCTTTTATTGTTAGTTAATCATGATTGAAGAACCTTCATTGCTTTTTTTATTCTCAACATTAGTTTTATTATTAATATTAAGTGGATTCTTTTCTGGTTCAGAAACAGGAATGATGGCAGCAAATAAAATAAAATTAAAAAACTTATCAAAAAAATCAAAATATAGCGCAAAAAGAGCAATTGAACTTCTGAAAAGGCCTGACCAATTATTGTCAGCAATATTAGTAGGAAATAATTTTGCAAACATTCTTGCGTCTGCAATTGTCACAATAATTATGATTAATTACTTCGGTGGTAACGTCTTATTGGGCTCTGTAATACTAACAATTATAATTTTGATTTTTTCAGAAATCACGCCTAAAACAATAGCTGCTATAAAGCCAGAAAGTGTTGCAACAAGATCCTCATTTTTGCTAAAAATTCTTGTTTACATATTTAAACCCCTAATATTCTTCACAAACTTCATTAGCAGATCGATCTTGTCAATTTTTAATCTCAACGCAAAAGATGCTTCTAATAATGATAATCTTAATACTGAAGAATTAAGAACATTACTTGATGAATCAGGGGATTTAATCCCTAAACAATACAGAAAAATGCTTTCTTCAGTTTTGGGAATGGAAGAGCTAGTTGTTGAAGACATAATGATTCCAACCTCAGAAGTTATTGGCATAAATATAAAAGATAATCATGTAGAGGCAATAAGTATTATTGAATCCACAGAATATACAAGACTTCCAGTGTTTAGTGATTCTATTGATAACATGATAGGTATCTTGCATCTAAAAGATTCGCATTCATTCTTGGAGATGCTTGAGAATAACAAAAAGATAGATAGCACGTTACAAGAAACATATTTTGTTTCTCAATCTACTGCATTAATGAAACAACTTCGTGAGTTTTTATCCAATGATAAAAGCATTGCCCTGGTTGTAGATGAATACGGTGAAATACAAGGATTAATTTCTATTGAAGATATCTTCAAGGAAATTGTTGGAAAATTTGGTTCTGCAAAAGAAGAGCTAGAAAAAGAATTTGTTATTCTAAATGATGAGTCTGTAATTACAGATGGAAATGCGAGAATTAGAGATTTAAATAACTTTGTAAATTGGGACATTTATGATGATAGTTCTAAAACTATAAATGGGCTTGTAACAGAGTATTTGGACCAAATTCCCCAGGCTAATTTGTGTATTGAAATAGAAGACTACAGGTTTGAGATTATTGAAATTGAAAACAACTTTATTTCAAAGATTAAAATAAAAAAAATTTAGATTCTAATCTTAAAAATAACTTTACCTAAAATATCTTTCTTCAAAATTGAAGAGTCATTGATTTCTGAGTAATAAGATTTGTTGTCACTTTGGAGTTTAAAAGCATTGTTATTTTTAGAAATCACTCTTTTAAGAATATTTCCATGATTTTCTGATCTTACTACTACAACATCGTTAATTTTTGCAGAGAAAATGTTAGATGTAATCACTATATCTTGATCAAGATATTTGGGAGCCATGCTAGACCCCCTAACTTTATAAATGTTAATCACTCAAAATAGGCACAACCATTTTTACATGCGGAGGATTTAGTGACGTTTTAGTTTCAGTTTCAACTTCTTTTGTAGTCCAAAAAATCTCTGCAAACCTATTTACTTTCTCAATTAAATCTACTCCATTTTGTCTATCAATATCTTGTTTACATTTTGATGCTGTCATCATTATAGAGTGAGCTAACTCATGAATTTCTGGAAATTTTTCCATATGTGGCTCTTTAAAGTAATCACCCCAAATAGTTCTAACAGCATCTTTTACTTCAATGGCATGATCCTCTTTTTGTTGAACCAGTCTATTCAAATGAGCCAGATCTTTTTTCGAATCAATGCTATCTGGCATTTCAGCGATCAAATCTAAAAACCTTAACACACTTAATGCTGCATATTGTGCAACTCCAGGGTCATAAACTGCGCATGGAATGTCGCAATGCGCTTTAACATCTTTAATTCTCATATAAATCTCCTATAAACAGCTCTCATAATTTGAACTATAGTTAAACCTAAACAAATGTAAGTGAAAAATATGATCAATTGAACAATATATTCAATGAAGTGAAAATGAATTGTATTGTCAACATGAGCAAATAAATTTATCGATAATAATGGTAAAAAATATATTAATTTCATTAAAACAGCTCCACACAAATTATTTTAGTTGTTATCAATTATACAAAAAAAAAGGGGCTTTATGCCCCAATTTTTTGAATAGTGCTATAGATTTACATCATGCCGCCCATTCCGCCCATTCCGCCCATGTCAGGCATTGGAGGCATAGGTGTATCTTCCTTTGGTACATCTGTGACCATAGCTTCGGTTGTTATCATCATTCCAGCAACTGATCCGGCTGCTTGCAATGCTGTCCTTGTTACTTTAGCTGGATCAAGGATACCCATCTCAATCATGTCACCAAACTCGCTCGTTGCTGCATTGAAACCAAATGAACCTTTGCCATCTATTACTTTATTAACAATAACAGAGGGCTCTTCACCAGCATTGGAAACAATTTGCCTTAAAGGAGCTTCAAAAGCTTTTCTGGCAATATTGATACCAACATTTTGATCATCATTATCACCCTTCAATTTTTCAACAGCCTCAAGACATCTTATTAAAGCAGAACCTCCGCCGGGAACAACTCCTTCTTCAACAGCAGCTCTTGTAGAATGAAGAGCATCTTCAACTCTAGCTTTTTTTTCTTTCATTTCAACTTCTGAGCCAGCACCAACTTTTATTACTGCTACCCCACCAGCAAGCTTAGCAACTCTTTCTTGAAGTTTTTCTTTATCATAATCAGAAGTAGTTTCTTCTACTTGTGCCCTAATCTGATTTACACGAGTTGCAATGGCGTTTTCATCACCAGCTCCATCAATTATTGTTGCATTATCTTTGTTTAAAACAACTCTCTTAGAAGTACCTAAATCATCAACTGATGCGCCTTCTAAGGTAAGGCCAACTTCCTCAGAAATTACAGTACCACCAGTAAGAATAGCGATATCTTCTAACATAGCTTTCCTTCTATCACCAAATCCGGGTGCTTTACAAGCTGCTGCCTTGACAATACCCCTAAGATTATTAACAACTAGAGTCGCTAATGCCTCACCTTCGATATCTTCCGCGATAATTAGTAATGGTTTTCCAGCTTTTGCAACTGACTCAAGAAGTGGAAGTAAGTCTCGAATATTTGATATTTTTTTATCAAATAACAATATATAAGGTGAATCCAGCTCAACAGTCATATTGTCTTGGTTAGTAATGAAATAAGGCGACAAATAACCTCTATCAAATTGCATGCCTTCTACTACATCAAGTTCGTTTTCAATTCCACTACCCTCTTCAACAGTTATGACACCCTCTTTGCCAACTTTTTCCATAGCCTCTGCAATTATCTCACCAACAGCAACATCACCGTTTGCAGAAATAGTACCAACTTGTGCAATTGCCTTATCATCTGTGCAAGGAACACTTAAGCCCTTTACATGCTCTACAGCTGCTGAAACAGCTTTATCAATACCTCTTTTTAAATCCATAGGATTCATTCCTGCTGCAACTGATTTATTTCCTTCGTTGACTATTGATTGAGCTAACACAGTCGCGGTTGTAGTTCCGTCACCTGCCTCATCAGAAGTTTGAGATGCTACTTGTTTTAACATTTGTGCACCCATATTTTCAAACTTGTTTTCAAGTTCTATCTCTTTTGCTACAGAAACTCCATCTTTAGTGACAGTTGGTGCTCCAAAAGATTTATCAAGAACAACATTTCGTCCTTTAGGACCAAGTGTTACTTTTACTGCATTTGCAAGCGTGTTAACGCCATCAAGCATTTGTGTTCTAGCACTATCTCCAAATTTAACATCTTTAGCTGACATATTTTATCTCCCTAATAACTTATATATTTATTCAACAATACCGAAGATATCTTTCTCACATAATATTAGATATTCTTCTCCGTTTAATTTAATTTCATTTCCACCGTATTGTCCGAAAATGACTGTATCTCCAACAGAAACATTCATTGTGGATGCTTCACCTGCATCATTAGTTTTTCCTGGTCCAACTGCAACGACTTCACCTTGTGATGGCTTTTCTTTGGCAGAACCAGATAAAATAATTCCACCTGATGAGGTTTCTTCTTCCTCAGTTCTCTTAACGAGGACATTATCATGTAAAGGTCTAAAATTCATTTATCTCTCCATATAAATTGCATATTTATCTTAACCAATAATTATGGGCTAAAAAATATAAATCAATAGATTAAATAACTTTTTTTAATCTAAAAATTAAAAGCGCAATTGTAACCCCAATTAGGTTGGCAAGTAAGTCAAATAATTCAAAATATCTATATGGATGAAAATAATGAATAAGCTCTATAATTGCTCCAATCAAAAAAACCAATGAAATAATTTGATAATCTCCTAGCTCAAATTTTGAAATCAATCCTAAATAAGCTAGATAAAAGAATATTAACGTATGTAAAGCTTTATCTGATAAAAAAGAGAGCGCATCAAATCTAGGAATATCTTCTGCATTAACAAGGCTAAAATAAAAAACTAGTATTATTGAAACAAAGAAAACTATTCTAATTTTTAATATTTTGCTCATTAAAAAAGCCTTTATTTAGATATATCAAGATCATTGCGGGAATTGCTAAACAAGAAGTAAAGACGTAAAAACTCATCCAACCATATGAAAAACCATATAAATTTTGAAAATTTTCCACAAATACGCCAGAAAAACCTCCAAAAATTTTTCCTAAAAATGCCATTAAAGACGTTAACAATGCATATTGAAACCCAGTATATTTTGATGAAACTAAACTAGTTAAAAAGGTTATATTTACAGTGCCAACAATCCCTGCTGCCAAACTGTCAAAGGCGACAATTGATGCAAGTAAAGAAACGTTTTTCTCACTGACAGCAGAATAAGAAAAAAATAGATTTGTAAACATTACTAAAAAGGCTCCAATCAGAAGAGATTTATATAAACCTATTTTCTTTATCAGAATTCCTCCAAGAAAAACTCCAACTATTGTTGCAATTAAAGCAACCACTTTAACTACATAACCGATTTCTGAAAGTGTATACCCCATATCGATGTAAAAAGGATTTGCCATCGGACCCATTACGATATCAGTTAATCTATATGTAGAAACTATAAGTAAAAGTATGGATGCCATTTTTATCCCAAATCTCATAAAAAAATCTTTTATGGGGTCTATTAAAGACTCTCGATAATTTAACTTTATGAGATCAGGGTTTGGGTTTTCTTCAGAAATATATATTGATACAACTAAGTTTATTGCCATAATAAAAGCCATTAATTGATATGCTGATGACCATGAGAAATTATCAGCAAAAATTAATGCAAAAGAAGATCCAACCAATATAGCGATTCTGTAGCCAAATTGGTATCCGGCAGCTAAATTTCCTTGATCTTCTAATTTTGCACTCTCGATTCTATAAGCATCTATTGCTATATCTTGAATAGAGCCCGCTAAAGCAACAGCAAATGCCAATATAGCAAAAATAACTAAGTCAATTAAAGGATTGATAAATGATAATGCTGTTAATGAAATGATTATCAGGACTTGCATTGTAATAATCCAACTCCTCCTGTGACCAAATCTTTTAAAAGTTTTTGTAGGCGATCTATCAACAAAAGGAGCCCAAAGGAACTTTAAAGAATATGTAAGCATTATCCAACTTATAAAACCAATCAAACTTAAATCAACACCAGCATCTCTCAACCATGCTGTTAAAGTAATAAATATAAGTACGTATGGCAGACCGGATGCAAACCCATAACCTGTAAATGACGAAATTTTAAAGAAATTTTGATTTGTCATAATCCTTTAAGATACCTTTTCCAATCAAAATTTGCACCAGGATCCGTTTTTCGATTTGGTGCAACTTCTGAATGTCCTACAATGTTTTTTGGTTTAATTTTAGGATACTTCTTAATTATTTCATTAGTTGTAGATATTAAAACTTCATATTGATTGTCTGTGTACAGATCCTTTTCATTGCCTTCAAGTTCGATACCAATTGAATAATCATTACAATCCTCAACTCCCTTGTAGCAGGATACTCCTGCATGCCATGCTCTTTTATTAAAAGGAACAAACTGAAGGACTTCACCATTTCTTTTTATAAAAATATGAGGCGAAACTTTAAGATCCTTTATTTCATTGAAATATTCATGTTTTGTTGTATCTAGATTATTTAAAAAAAAATCTTTTACAAAATCACCACCATATTGATCGGGTGGCAAACTTATACAATGAATAATGATTAATCTAATATCAGATTCATCTGGTCTTTCATTAAAATTTGGAGAATTATATATTTGTGATTCTTTGAAAATATGATTTTCAATCTTCATTTATCTTAATCCAGGAGGAAGTTTAAAATAAATATTTTCATTGTCTTCTCCATGTTCGATAATTTTAGCTCCGATATGATTTTCTAATGATTTAGCTATCTCCATTACTCTTGATTCAGGAGCAGATGCGCCCGCAGTAATTGAAATTCTGGAATAATTTGAAATATTGCCTAGATCTAAATCAGCAAACTCATCAATAAGAACAGATTTACATCCACATTTTTCACCAAGCTCTTTCAGTCTATTGGAGTTAGAGCTATTTTTAGATCCAACAACTATCATAAAGTCTGACTCTAGAGCCAACTGTTTAACTGCATCTTGCCTATTTTGAGTTGCGTAGCAAATATCATCCTTTTTAGGTATTGTTATATTTGGAAAACGATTCTTTAGTATTGAAATTATTGATTTTGTTTCATCAACACTTAACGTTGTTTGCGTTACAACTGCAAGTTGATCATTTTTATTTACATCAATAGAATTTGCATCTTCTTCGTCTTGAACTAAATATATGGAACTATGTTCTGAATTAATATGTCTGCCCATTGTTCCCTCAACTTCTGGATGTCCCTCATGCCCAATCAAAATAATATCTCTCTCAGCCTTAGCATGTTTTCTTACTTCCATATGGACTTTTGTAACTAATGGACAAGTTGCATCAAAAAAATTTAAGTTTCTTGACTTGGTCTCTTCTTCAACCTCGCTTGAAACTCCATGAGCACTAAAAATTACAAGTGAGTTATTGGGGATTTCATCTATTTCCTCAACAAAAATAGCGCCTCTGTTTTTAAGGTCTTCTACAACAACTTTATTATGAACAACCTCATGTTTAACATAAACTGGTGCTCCATAAATATCTAATGCCTTATTAACAATATCAATAGCTCTATCAACTCCTGCACAGAAGCCCCGAGGATTTGCTAATTTAATTTGTTTCGACATTTGTAAAGTTTGTTTTTATTTCAAAGTATATAATTAAAATTGCGCCTATTGTTATAAAAGCATCAGCGAGATTAAAGACAAAAAACGAATAATTGTTTATTTTTAAATGAAGAAAATCGGTTACATAATTATCCGCAGCTCTATCAATTATATTACCAAGAGCGCCTCCTGATATAATCATTAATGCTGTGGCCTTTTTAGTACTCTGCTCATTTATAGCTAAATTTAAAATATACAAAATAATAATTATTCCTAAAATCAAGAGAAAATAAGAAGTTAATTCATTATTATTATCGAGAATTCCAAAAGCTATACCAGAATTATATATCAGAAGTAAATCAATGAAAGGTAAGATAAAATCTTTAGTTTGACCAACTGAAAAGTTATTTACAACATATTGCTTAGTCCACAAATCTATAGTGACAAGGATAGCTAATAAGAGAAAATATCTTAGATTAAACAAACTTCCTTTCTTCTCCGTCTTCTTCTATGTTCAAAATGCATCGATTGCAAAGCTCGATATGATTTTGATTACTGCCAACAGACTTATCTTTATGCCAACACCTTACACATTTATTATTTGAAGAATTTTCAATGTTTACAGTGAAATTTCCTCCAATTTGAGCTTGTGCTTCAGAGGTGATAAACAGGAAATGTAGTTCGTCCCCTAGTTTATCTAGAATTTCTTTATCTTTTTTATCTGCAGTTAATAGAACAATTGCATCTAAAGAACCTTTTAGTTTATTTTCGTTCCTTAAGGCTTCAATTTTTTGGTTAACTTCTTCCTTAATATCAAAAATTCTCTCCCATTCCTCCGATGAGATATTAGATGTAACTTTTTCATGTTTAGTATATTTACTAAGAAATATCGATATTTCCTGATCTGAAAGTCTTGAGGTATTCTGCCAGACTTCTTCTGCGGTATATGATAGTACTGGTGCAATTAATCTCACTAAAATATTGAGTACAATTTCAAGGCTAGTTTGACATGATCTTCTTGCATGGGAGCTAGATTTACAGGTGTAAAGCCTATCTTTTGTAATGTCGAGATATATACCACCAAGTTCATTCACACAAAAATTATGAATAAGTTGAACTCCCCTATGATAGGAATATTTGTCATACTGAGATAAAACTTTTGATTCAAGCTCAATCGTTGAATTTATAATCCACTTATCTAGTTCAACTAGATCATCCAAATTAACCTTCTCCTTATGGGAAAAGTTATTCAAATTACCCAATATAAATCTAAATGTATTCCTGATTCTTCTATATTGATCAGAAGTTCTCTTTAAGATTTCGTCTGATGCGACCATTTCACTTCTATAGTCTGTTGAGGCAACCCAAAGTCTTAATATGTCTGCGCCGAGGTTATCCCAAACTTTTTGCGGTGATACTACATTTCCCAACGATTTAGATTGTTTTCTTCCGTCTTCGTCTACAACAAAACCATGGGTGAGAACAGACTTATATGGAGCTTTTCCATTCATTGCAACGCTTGTAAGAAGTGATGACTGAAACCAACCCCGATGTTGGTCAGAGCCTTCCAAATATAAATCTGCTATTACATTTTCTTCAAAGATTTTTGAAGATACTGCAGCATGCGTAACACCTGAATCAAACCAAACATCTAGGGAATCATTTATTTTTATGTAATCTTCAGGATTATCAATGTAATCTCCAAGACTTAATTTATCCCATGCATAAATACCCTCTTTTTCAATTAGATCGGCAAAGATTTTAAACAACTGAGATTGATTTGGGTGAATTTCTCCAGTATCTTTGTGAACTACAAGCGTTATAGGAACTCCCCAATTACGCTGCCTTGAAATGCACCAGTCAGGTCTATCATCTAACATTGACTCAATTCTTTGAAGTCCCCATGATGGCTCCCAATTAACTTCTTTAACAGTATTTTTTGCGTCATCTAATAGATTATTTTTTTCCATTGAAATGAACCATTGTGGGGTAGAAGTAAATATTAATGGAGTTTTATGTCTCCAACAGTGAGGATACGAGTGATGATAGTCTTCTACATTTACAATGCAATTTTTTTCCTTTAATTTTTCAATTACAGGATCATCTGCTTTTATTGGAGGCAATCCAGCAATAAATTCAAATTCATCCTTAAAAAACCCTAAACTGTTCAATGCTTTTTTAATTTCAATATTATTTTTCTTACAAATAAAATGATCATCCAAACCATGAGCTGGTGCTGTATGAACACATCCAGTACCTGTTTCAGTAGTTACATGATCACCGAGAAGAACAATAGAATTTCTATCAAGAAATGGATGCTGCAAACTAATTTTTTCTAGTTCTATGCCGAGACACTCAGATAATATTTTTCCAGACTTGCTCCAGCGCTCCATGCAATCTTCGAACATTTCAGAAGCAATTACATAAAAACTATTATCTATTTCAACCAATGCATATTTCAGAGATGGATTGACGCATACTGCAACGTTTGAAGGTATTGTCCATGGAGTAGTAGTCCAAATGACGAACGAAATGTTATCACTTAGGTTGACGTTAAAAGCTTTGTTGACTTGATCAAATGACTCTTTTTTTAGATTAAAAGAAACATCGATCGATTTTGATGTCTTATTTATATATTCTACTTCGGCCTCTGCCAATGCAGAGGAACAATCCTGACACCAATGAACAGGTTTTTCACCCTTTTCAAGATGTCCTGCATTAAATATTGAACCAAGTGATCTTACAATATCTGCCTCAAAAGAAGAGTCAAGACTTTTGTATGAATTATCCCAGTCCGCAAATACTCCTAATCTCTTAAAATCCTCCATTTGACTAGAAATCTGTGATTCTGCGTATTCTTTGCAGGCTTTTTGGAAGGACTCTTTATCCTGAACTATCTCGCTCTTCTTTCCATGTTTCTTTTCAACGTTTAACTCAATAGGCAGCCCATGACAATCCCAGCCTGGAACAAATGGTGCATTTAAACCCATCATAGTTTTATATTTAATTGTTATATCTTTCAGAATTTTATTAACCGAATGGCCTAGATGTATTGAGCCATTGGCATATGGAGGGCCATCGTGAAGAAGAAATAACTTGCTTTTAGAGTATTTGTTTCTAATTTTTTTGTATATTTTATTTTTTGCCCAGAAATCAAGAATTTCTGGTTCCTTTTTCGGTAATCCAGCCTTCATGGAGAAGTTAGTTTCTGGAAGATTTAAAGTTTCCCTGTAATTAATGGTCATTTTGCAATTTTAAAATATCTTTAGCTTTGGAAATATCCTTTTGAATTTGAGATTTTAACATGTCCAAGTTATCAAATTTCTTTTCATCTCTTATTTTTTCAATGAATTTTATATCAAGCCTTTGTGAATATATATTCTTATCAAAATCAAATAAATGAACTTCTAGAACAGGCGAATTTCCTCCAATAGTTGGACGAACTCCCATGTTTGCAATTCCGTAAACTTTTTTATTTTTTAAAGTGCATTCAACGACATAAACACCTTTAATTGGAAGTTTTTGTTTGGGAAGCCATATGTTTGCAGTAGGAACATCTATTGTTCTTCCGAGATGTTGACCATGAACAACTTTTCCAGATATTACATATGGTCTTCCAAGAAGTTTTTCTGCAAGTTTAAAATTATTATCTAGCAACGCCTTTCTGATCCTAGTACTACTTACTCGTTCGTTTTGATATAAAAACGTTTCTGTATTTTCTATCAAGATATTTTTCTTTTTACCCCACTTCCTTAGCAAATCAGTATCGCCTCTTCTATCTGCACCAAATTTAAAGTCATCTCCAACTGTAAAACTTAATAAATTTATAGATTCTAAAATTTCATTAATAAATTCATCTGGTGACATTTGCCTCAGAGAGTTATTAAATTTTAGGAAAAATGCATAGTCAATTTCATTTTCTTTCAAAAGCATTACTTTCTTTCTCCAAGGAAAAATCCTTGGTGGGGCCTCTATTTGAGAATTTCTAGCATTTGCAAAATACTCAGCTGCATGAGGTTCGGTAAAAAAGACAATTGTCTTTGCATTTAATTCTTTAGCATTTGTTTTTATTTTATTTAAAATTGACTGATGGCCTAAATGTAATCCATCAAAGTTTCCTATTGTTCCACATAGTTTTATTTTTGGATGTCTCTTTTTAAAGAGATCTAGATTATGTTGTCCACGAATTAAATACATTTTAATTAAACTGTTTAATAAAAGATGTTCCCAAAATTAATCGAGCTATTGAAAAATAAATAATTATGGAGAAGATAACTTCAACTCCAAGATATAAGAATCTTTCGGCTTGAGACATGATCATAAAATCTGTGAAAGCGGTGTAAAATTTTAAAAAAATTATCAACGCTGTACTTGAAAGTATTATGGCAATAAAAAATCTGTAATTAAGATTTTTTAAATAAACTAATCCGTTTTTAAATAAAATAAATTCTAGAATTAACACACTTACAAATGCTGCAATAGAGCTTCCAATAGCTAGCCCTACATGACCGAAGTTAAATAAAAATGCTAGTACATAATTTAATATAGCATTTAATAATAGTGCTAAGAACGCTACATACATTGGTGTTTTGGTATCCTTTCTTGCAAAAAAAGCAGGTGTTAAAACTTTCATAAGCATAAAAAAAGGAAGTCCAAATGAAAAAGCTATAAGACTATTTGAGGAACGAAAAACATCGATAGGTTGAAATTCACCTCTCAAAAAAATAGCAGCAATTAAGTCTTCCGAGCAAAAAACCAAACCAATTAATGATGGTATACCAATAAAAATAACCAAACTTTGACTATTAGCTAATGTATCTATAAATTTCTGGCGTTGGCTACCAACATCTAGTTTTGAAAGTCTTGGTAAAAGAACTGTTCCAATTGCTATAGCAAATATTCCCATAGGGAATTGAATAAGACGATCAGAAACATAAAGCCAAGTTGGACTCCCAGTCTCTAAAAGTGATGCAAAAATTGTATCTATTAGAATATTTATTTGAATTATTCCTCCAGCAAGAATTGCTGGCATTATTAACAATAAAAATTTCTTTAATCCTTTATTTTCAAAATTAAGTACCGGTCTTGGCAACATATTAATTGTTGATAAAGGAAAATATTGAATGAGCAATTGTAAAAAACCTGCCAATAAAACACCCCAAGCCAATGCGTAAATAGGCATCTCAAAATTAGGCGCAATTATAACTGCAGCAAAAATTAAACAAACATTAAATATCACGGGTGTAAATGCTGGAATTGAAAATCTATCATGAGAATTCTGAATGCCGCCAGCAAAAGCAACCAAAGAAATTAAAGCTAAATAAGGGAACATTATTCTTAAAATATTCACAGATAAATCTTTTTTGACAGGATCAAAATAGAAACCTGGTGCAAAAATAAAAATAAATATTGGCGCAAAGATCAATACGAATACTGTGAAAAAGAACAGAAAAGTAACAAGAAATCCTGCTACTGCATTAATAAATTCAAAAATATCTTCCCTATTGTCATTTTTTTTAAAATCATTATAAATGGGTATAAAAGCCTGATTAAATGCGCCTTCAGCAAAGAAGCGTCTAAACATATTAGGTATCTTTAATGTAATAACAAATATGTCATGAAAAATAGAAGCGCCTAATAGGCTAGTTGTAGAAATATCTCTAATAAGTCCAAAAACTCTCGAAATACCCGTCCATCCTCCAACTTTAGACAGGGATGACATAAATGTCGGAGACTTATGAATATCTTCTTTAATTATCTTGTTCAAAATCTAGTGAGGCAGAATTTATACAATATCTCAAGCCAGTTGGTTGAGGACCATCATTAAAAACATGGCCGAGATGAGCATCGCATTTAGAACATCTAACTTCTGTCCTTCGCATGCCGTATGAATTATCTTCATGTTCTTCAATTGATTCTTCACAAGAGGGGATAAAAAAACTTGGCCATCCGCATCCAGCATCATATTTAGAGGTAGATTCAAATAATTTTTCACCGCAACAGATACATTTATATGAACCCATTTCATTAAAGTCCCAAAATTTTCCAGAATAAGGTCTTTCTGTTCCAGCTAATCTTGTTACTCTGAAACTTTCATCATCAAGAAGCTCTTTCCATTCAGATTCATTTTTAAAAATCTTATCCATAGCATAATTGTAATTAAAAAGATAAATATTAGATAGAAAGAATGAAATTGACTTATATTGTCTTACTTAAGCTGGAGTTAACAACATCAGCATATTTAAGAAAATCGTCTATAAGAATTTTGCTAGGTTTGTAAATTCGTCTTCTTCTGTCTTCTTTAGAGCTACTTTCGATAATATAATTCAGCTTCACTGCCTGCTTTAAAATTTGAAGTCTCTTTATTCTAGATGCGTATTTTTTTGGAACAAGTGATATTGCATATTCTTGAGATATTTCATTACCCTCGAAAAACTCTTTCATAAAACTCATCAAAAAATAAAACCTATATGTATCTGCTTGAAAAAAATTCATTGAATCTGGATTGTTTGGATTATCAATAGCAACATCTACCACGGTGCTTATAAGACCTTTTGCGTTTTGAATTAGTTTTTTATCGATTGGCTTCAATTTAGCATCCTCCACTCTTTTTTGAGAACAATTAAAGTGCGCTAAACTGTTTAAAAATTAGATTTATTATTTATACATTAATATAACACATATTATTTTTTATACACTAATTAAATCAGCCATCTTTAATGAGATTCATCAGGATTTATAAGGCTCTTAATCCAGTTAAGGAAAGTGTTATCTCCAAGTGTATATTTATCCAGCATATCAAAATCATATGCGAGCTTTTTAGGATCTTTATAAAAATCTTTTCTTGTAATAAATCCATCATCATCTAACTTTTTCACTAGCCTGGCTGGGTTTCCTGCATAAACTGAATTTGCGGGAACATTTTTTGTCACGACTGCACCAGCACCTATTATGCTATTAGCTCCAATTGTGACACCTTTACAAATTATTGCACTATCACCGATCCAGACATTGTCCTCTAAAATAATAGGTTTTGTTTTTCCTACTGGTTCAGCTCGATCATAGATTCCATGCCAATCTGCATCTGAAATATATGCTCCATGAGCTATCATACATGCATCGCCAATTTCAATTTTTTCTGCAGCCATTATTCTTACTCCAGGAGTTATTAAACAATATTTGCCAATTGAGATAATGCCCTCGTTGTCACCGATATTCCAAGAAGTGAATTGCAATATAGCATCACTAGCTCCTATCAAGGTTGGATAGTCATCTATAGAAACATTTTTTCCAAAAACTTTTATGTATCTAGGTTTAAAGTACGCGCCGCCTTTTCCTAGTTTTTTAAATTGTGGTTTAAGAAAATGATTTACATAAACTTTTATAATCCTTTTTGAAAACTTTTTGAGCCAATATGGACGATTATCTTTTCTGATGTTTTTCTCCTAAGTAATAACTTTTATTATGATAAAGTAGCAAAAAATATTTGCATATAAAATTGATTAATAAATACGTTAAAGAATTTAGACAACTTATAAAAATTGGTGTGCCAATTTTTGGATCACAAATGTCTTATATGTTAATGGGAACCGCTGACACTATTATTGCAGGTAGAGCAAGTGCAAATGATTTAGCGGGGCTTGCAGTTGGCACTGCTTTTGCAAACACCTTATGGTTTTTCGTTACCGGAGTGATATTCTCAGTAACTCCAATTGTTGCTCAGCTTTATGGAGCAAAAAAATTTCATGAGATTGGTAAAAAGCTCAGAGAAATACTTTGGATAGCAGCATTTTTAGGGTTTCTTTTAGCATTTATTTTCTTTAATCTAGATATAATTCTCAATTTATTTCCTATTAAGGAGTCTATAACAGATATTTCAATAAACTATCTTAAAGCAGTTGCTCCAGGCATAGCATTCATAACAATATTTACATGTTTGAGGTGTTACAGCGAAGGTATGACCTTAACGAAACCAATATTTTTTATAGCATTTACTGGCATGCTTATAAATATTCCACTTGATTTAATATTTGTTTATGGCTGGTTAGGTGCACCTAAACTGGGTGGGGTTGGATGTGGTATTGCAACATCCATTGTTGCTATGCTCATGATGATTACTTTATTTGTATATATTAGTTTTTCTAAAAATTATAAAAAAACAAAACCATTCTCTGAGTTCACCTTACCTTCTAAATCTACCACAAAAGAAGTTTTTAAATTAGGTCTTCCAATTGGAATTGGTATCTTTATTGAATTAAGTATGTTCTCTGGTGCTGCGATAATTTTAAGCATCCTTGGTGAAACTGTTGTTGCGAGTCACTCAGTTGCTATCAACATTGCTAGCCTATTTTTTATGGTGCCACTGGCGATAGGATTAGCTGCCGCAACGAGAGTTGGTAATTTAATAGGAGAATCAAATCCCTATCAAGCAAAAACAGCTTCAATTTCAACTATATATTTATGTATGATTGGTGCTTTAATTAATAGCTTCATAATAGTCGTATTCGGCTCAGAAATAGTTGGGCTATATACAACTGAAGTGCCTGTTAAAGAACTTGCAGTAAGTCTTATTATTTTTGCTGCTGTATTTCAACTTCCAGATGGGATTCAGATGGGAGCTTTAGGGAGTCTTAGAGGTTATAAAGACACATTTATACCAATGGTTCTTTTATTTATATCATATTGGCTATTTGCTATGCCAATTGGATATTATTTAACCAATTATGGATTTGGTGACCCTTTCGGCGCCAAGGGAATGTGGTATGGAATGATAATAGGCCTTAGTATCTTTTCCTTCTTATCTATATTTAGATTAAGATGGACAATTAAAAGAAATATTAAAAGAAGTGTTACTCAAGAACTTCAGCAACCTTTGAGCCAATAGACACCAAATTATCTGCTACATGAACTCCGCACTCTTTGAGCTTTTTAATTTTTTCTTCAGCAGTTCCCTTCCCACCAGCAATAATTGCTCCAGCATGACCCATCCTTTTTCCTGAGGGAGCTGTTTGACCGGCAATATAAGAAATAACTGGCTTAGTAACATTATTTTTAATATATTCTGCTGCGGATTCTTCCGCAGTTCCTCCAATCTCACCTACCATAACAATTGCCTTAGTTTGATCGTCTTCTTGAAAAAGTTTTAACATATCTATAAATGATGATCCTGGAATAGGATCACCTCCAATACCAACGCAACTGCTTTGACCAAGTCCTAAATCAGTTGTTTGCTTTACTGCTTCATATGTTAATGTTCCGGATCTTGAAATAATACCAATTGAACCCGGCATGTGAATGCTGCCAGGCATGATTCCAAGCTTTGCATCTCCAGGAGTAATTACTCCAGGACAATTTGGTCCAATAAGCCTTACACCAAGTTCATCAATTTTTTTCTTAACATAAAGCATATCTAACGTGGGCACACCTTCAGTAATACAAATTATAAGTTTAATTCCTGCATTAGCTGCTTCAAGAATAGAAGACTTACAAAACTTAGCTGGAACAAAAATAATTGACGCGTTTGGTTCTACCTTGTTTACTGCTTCTTCTACACTATCAAAAACTGGTCTGTCTAAATGTATTTGACCACCTTTTCCAGGTGTCACTCCTCCAACAATATTGGTGCCGTATTCAATAGACTGTTGTGAATGGAGAGTTCCTTGGGATCCTGTGAAACCTTGAACGATTAATCTGGTGTCTTTATTTACTAATATACTCATTGTGATAACTCGACAGCTTTTTTTGCAGCTTCAGCTAAATTATTAATACTTTCAACTTTAATATCTGATTCATTCAGAATTTGTGCTCCCTTTTCTGCACTATTTCCTTCAAGTCTTACTACCACAGGCACGCTTATTCCAACCTCTTTAATTGCTGAAACAACTCCCTCAGCTATAAGGTCACATCTCACAATTCCGCCAAAAATATTTACAAGCACAACGCTAACCTCAGGATCTTTAAGAATGATTTTGAAAGCCTTGGCAACTCTTTCTTGTGTAGCTGTTCCACCGACATCTAAAAAATTTGCTGGATTGCCGCCGTAAAATTTAATAGTATCCATGGTGCCCATTGCAAGGCCAGCACCATTCACCATACATCCTATGTTTCCGTCAAGAGAAACATAACTTAAGTCACTTCTTGCAGCTTCAGCTTCTTGAGGATCTTCCTGAGATTCATCGTACATTTCTGCTAGTTCAGGTTGTCTAAATAATGCATTTGAATCAATATTTATTTTTGCATCTAAACAATGCAGATCATCTTTATCATTTATAACGAGTGGGTTAATTTCTAAAAGACTAAGATCTTTTTCAATAAAAAGTCTCATGAGATTGTCAACCATTGGAATAAATTGCTTCATTTGATTTTCGTTAAGCTTTAGTACTTTTCCAATATTGATTGCATGATTCTCTACATCTTTGACATCAGGATCAATTCCTTCATATATAATTTTTTCAGGTGTATTTTTTGCCACATCTTCAATATTAACGCCACCTTCACTAGATCCAATGAAGACAATTTTTTGAGAATCTCTATCTATAATTGCACTAAGATATAATTCACTTTTAATCTCAGTGCATGCCTCAATTAAGATTGAACTAACTGGCTGTCCTTTTGAATCAGTCTGATATGTTACAAGTCTATTACCAAGCCATTTGTTTGCAAAATCACTTGCGGATTCTGGTAAATCAATTAACTCTACACCTCCAGATTTTCCTCTTCCTCCCGCATGAACTTGAGCTTTAACAACCCATTTTTGTCCACCTATTCTGTTACATGCATCAACTGCATCTTTAGCATCAAATATAACCTCACCCTTTGAAACTGGTAAATTATAATCTGCAAACACTTGTTTGCCTTGATACTCATGCAAGTTCATCTTGATTTATTTCCGATATGAATAGCCTGATTATTTGAAGCTAGAGCTGCTTCATGAAAAGCTTCAGAAACAGTGGGATGACTAAACATGGTCAACGCAATGTCCTCAGCACTTGCACTAAACTCCATAGATATTAATGCTTGTTGAACGATTTCAGCTGCTGCAGGCCCAAAAACATGAACACCCAAAATAGTATCTGTTTTAGTATCCGACAATACTTTTACAAAACCTACTGATTGATCAACAGCTAAAGCTCGACCACTAGCAGCAAAAGGAAATTTTCCAACCTTGTATTCAATCTTTTCACTTTTGAGCTCAGTTTCATTTTTTCCAACCCAAGCAATTTCTGGATGAGAATATATGACAGATGGAACAAGGTCATAATTAACTTCTGCGTGTTTCTCAGCGATTCTCTCAGCAACCATAATGCCCTCTTCACTTCCTTTATGAGCAAGCATTGGTCCTCTAACAACATCTCCTATTGCCCAAATGCTATCGACAGACGTTTGACAAAATTTATCAACCTCAATAAACCCATTATTAAGTTTTATATCCAATTTTTCTGATAAAACATTTGAAGAATTAGGTTTTCGGCCAACAGCTACAATAAGCTTATCGAACTCTGCTTTAACGTCATTTCCACTATCATTGTATGAAACTTTTACAGAATTTTTTAATTCTTTAGCGGCAGTTAGCTTTGAATTCAACTTAATATCAAGTCCTTGTTTTTTAAATTCTTTCATTGAATCTTTGGCAATATCTGGATCAGCCATTGGCAAAAAAGTGTCCATTGCTTCTATTACAGTAACCTTTGAACCAAGTCTCGACCAAACACTTCCAAGCTCTAATCCAATTATTCCTGCTCCAACAATTCCTAGTGATTTTGGAACTTTTTCAAATGACAAAGCGCCTGTGCTATCAACAATATTTTCACCAAATTTGGCTGCTGGAATTTCAATTGGAGATGAGCCACTAGCTATTATTATATTTTTTGCATCAATAACTTCTACAGCTCCGTCACTTTTAACAACCTCTACCTGACTTTTGCTTAAAACTTTTCCCCTACCAGAAATTGATTCAACTTTGTTAGCAGAAAATAGTCCTGTTATTCCACCAGTCAATTTAGTAACAATCTCATCTTTTCTCTTCATCATTGCACTCAAATTAAGTTTCATATCTTTAATATCAATACCATGTTCAGCCAGATTTTTATTTGCTTCATAGAATCTGTGCGATGAATCAAGCAATGCTTTAGATGGAATACAACCTACATTTAGACAGGTACCGCCTAGATTTAATTTTCCATCTTCATTTATCGATTCTTCAACACATATTGTCTTTAAGCCTAATTGAGAAGCTCTTATTGCAGCAACATATCCTGCTGGACCGCTTCCAATTACTACAACGTCATACATATCTATTCCTAAGTTTATAAGTTTAATAATAGTCTTTCAGGAGACTCTAGTTGTTCTTTAATTGAAACAAGAAAAGTGACTGCTTCTTTTCCATCTAATAATCTATGATCATAGCTCATTGCTAAATACATCATTGGTCGGATCACAACCTCTCCATTAATTGCAACTGGTCTTTCCTGTATTGAATGCATACCTAAAATTGCTGTTTGAGGAGCATTTAAAATAGGTGTTGATAACAGAGAACCAAAAACACCGCCATTTGAAATTGTAAAAGTTCCTCCTTGCATTTCATCAATAGAAAGTTTTCCGTTACGAGCCTTTTCTGAATATTCAAGAATTGACTTTTCTATTTCTGGCAAAGATTTTGTATCAGCATCTTTTATAATTGGTACAACTAGTCCCCTGTCAGTTGAAACAGCTACTCCAATATCCTGAAAACCATGATAAACAATATCACTGCCATCAATTGAAGCATTAACTACAGGAAACTTTTTTAAGGCTTGAACGGCAGCTATGACAAAAAATCCCATAAAGCCTAATTTCACTTCATGCTCTTTCTCAAACTCTGCTCCATATTTGGCTCTTAACTCTTTAATTGGTTGCATATCAACTTCATTAAAAGTTGTAAGCATTGCTGTTTCTTGCTTTACAGAAACAAGTCTTTTTGCAATTGTTGACCTTAGCCTAGACATAGGCACTCTTTTTTCTGGTCTGTCCTCTCTAAATTCGCTAACGGGCATTATTTCATTTGAATCATCAACATCTTCTGTTTTAGATGACATATGATTTATTAGATCTGCCTTAGTTAATCTATTATCTTTTCCAGATGCTTCCACTTTTGAGGGATCAAGATTCTGTTCGGATAATATTTTTTTTACCGCTGGCCCGTTCTTATTTTTTTTAGGTTTTGAAATTTTAGGTGTCTCAGTTATTTCATCTTTATTATCATTTTCTTTGTTTTCATCAATTGGGCTAGAGGAAATGGCAGCGGTGTTTCCTTCTTCAAATTCACCAATAATCTCAGCACTGACAACAGTTTCTCCTTCGGATTTAATTATTTTTGTAATAACACCATCAGATTGAGCTAAAACTTCAAGTACAACTTTATCAGTTTCAATTTCAGCTATAACATCATCTTGTGCAACAGACTCACCTTCCTTTTTGAGCCAGTTCGCAATAGTACCATCTGCTACAGACTCTGGGAAAGTTGGTGATTTTATTTCAACACTCATTTAAATAATGCCTCTATAACAAGTTCCGCTTGTTGCTTAAGATGCAACTTCATTAATCCTACTGCAGGTGCTGCAGCGGCAGGTCTACTTACTAAAGTTACTTCTTTTTTTTCATCAAATCTGTCTAATACCCTTTGAATTCTATGTCTATGACTAAACCATGCACCCTGATTCATTGGCTCTTCTTGACACCATACAAACTCTTGTACATTTTCATACTTTGTGAGGATTTCTTCAAGATCATCGTATGGAAATGGATATAATTGTTCTATTCTTATTAAGGCTACATTTTGTAAATTTTCTTCTTTTCTTTTGTTATCAAGATCATAAAAAACTTTTCCAGAACACATAATAACTCTTTCAACATTCTTTTTATCAACTCCATCATCTATTACACATGAGAAATGTCCATTATATATTTCTTCAATAGAAGAAACTGCATTAGGATTTCTTAGTAAGCTTTTAGGTGATATAACTACTAAAGGTGTTCGCATTTTTCTAATTGCTTGACGTCTTAGAAGATGAAATATTTGTGACGGGGTGCTTGGAACACAAACTTGTATATTTTCAGATGCACATAATTGCAGGAATCTTTCAATTCTTGCACTGCTATGCTCAGGTCCTTGCCCTTCATAACCATGAGGTAATAACATTACAAGACCAGATAGTCTTTCCCATTTGTGTTGAGCAGAAACAATGAATTGATCAATAACTACTTGTGCACCATTTGCAAAATCTCCAAATTGTGCTTCCCAGATTGTAAGACCTGATGGCCAGGTTGCAGAGTAACCGTACTCAAAAGCTAAAACAGCCTCCTCTGATAATAAAGAATCATAAATATCAAATTTTGTATGGTTCTGCTCTGCTATGCGTGCTAAAGGTATGTAGCCATTGCCAGATGAAGAGTCAAACACACAAGCATGTCTATGAGAAAAAGTACCTCTTCTTACATCTTGTCCAGTTATCCTTATAGGATAGCCTTCGCTCAGTAATGTGGCATATGCCATGCTTTCGGCGTATCCCCAATTTGTAGCTATTTTGGAGTTTGTCATTGCTATTCTGTCTTTAAAAATCTTTGCTGCTTGAGATCCTAAATTGAATGTTTCAGGCACTTCACAGATTGCTTTACCTAATTCTTTAAACTTTTTCTTGTTAAAAGTAGTATCAACTTTTGGCCACCACTTAACATCCATATGTGGTTGCCAATCAAACCATAGAGAGTCATTTGGTTTTTCTGCGAGATTTTTAGCAACTGATTTGCCTCCCTCTAATGACTTTCTATAGTTAGTTTTTATTTTTTTAGCTTTTTCCTCATTGAGAATTCCTTTATTTATAAGTATTTCTTCGTATTGACTTAAAACAGAAGGATGTTTTGAAATTTTTTCATACATTTTTGGCTGAGTTGCTGATGGATCATCAGCCTCGTTATGCCCTCTTCTTCTGTAACAAAAAAGATCTATAACAATATCTTTCTTAAATTTATTGCGATATTTACAGGCTATTTTTGCTGCATTAACAACCATTTCAGGATCATCTCCATTAACATGTATGACAGGTGCCTGAATAATTTTTGCTACATCTGATGAATAATCTGTTGATCTGGAGTCATTTTTATTGCTAGTGGTAAATCCAATTTGGTTGTTAACTATAATATGGACCGTTCCTCCAACATTGAAGCCTCTTGTTTGAGACATCTGAAGAGATTCCATAACAACACCTTGACCAGAAAAGGACGCATCGCCATGCAAAAGGACTGGGACAACTTTTGATCTATCTAAATCTCCAATTCTATCTTGACGAGCTCTCACAGACCCAACCACAACAGGATCTACAATTTCTAAGTGAGATGGATTATTAAAAAGTGATACGTGAACTTCGCCGCCAGGTGTATCAAAATTTGACGAAAAACCTAAATGATATTTAACATCCCCTGTGCTAGCTCCTTCCAACTCAAAATCTTCATCAAATGCAGAAAATAATTCACTTGGAAGTTTACCTAGAACATTTACCAACAAATTCAGCCTACCTCTATGCGCCATACCGAAACAAATTTGTTCAGCTCCCATTGAACCTAAATTTTGTATAACGTTTTCTACAAGCGGAACAAGAGACTCTGCTCCATCAATCCCAAAACGTTTCATACCGGGATATTTTGCGGATAAGTATTTAGCAAGGCCCTCTGCAGAATTTAGCCTTTCGTATATATTTAATTTTTGTTTATCACCAAATGAATATTCTTGAAGCTTTGATTCAAATTTTCTTTGAAACCATCGCCTTTCATTTGATTCCACAATGTGATTGCATTCTATGCCAATATTCCCACAATATATCTCTTGCAGATTTTTAAGAATATCTTTAAGTTTCATTTTTTTTGTATCAGTTAAAAAGGTGCCTGTATAAAACTCTTCTTCTAGATCATTTTCGTTTAAGCCGTGAAACTCTATATTTAAATCTTCAATTTTTTTTCTTTCCATAAGTCCAAGAGGATCTAAACTCGCCATTTGATGTCCTCTATTTCTATAAGACTGAATTAGTCGGATAACTTTTCCTTGTCTTTCGTCCACAGTAATTTTTGATACTGAATTTTTTCGAGAAATATTTTTAAATTCTTTAATTACATTTTGATGTGAAATCTCACCATTGGAGGTGGGATGATGGGGAAGATTTTCGAAAAATTCTTTCCACTCATCTGATAATTGATCAGGGTCATTTATGAAAGTTTCGTAAAGAGACTCTAGGTAGGCGGCATGGCCTGCTGAAGTATGTGAGCTCCCCCAAAGCTCTTTCATAGATATGGTCATTTGCTTTTTAAAATTTAAATTCTATCAGAAGCAATTATATCCTTTTTATTTTTATGTAACATAGATTTTATTTCACCAATTGCCTTATTTGGATTAAGGCCTTTTGGACATACATTTACACAATTCATAATTCCGTGACACCTATAAACACTAAAAGGATCAGACAAGGCATCTAGCCTTTCCTCAGTTTTTAGATCTCTTGAATCCGCAAGAAATCTATAAGCCTGAAGGAGAGCAGCTGGACCAACAAATTTATCAGGATTCCACCAAAAGGAAGGACAGCTTGTGGAGCAACATGCACACAAAATACATTCATATAAACCATCTAGCTTATCTCTTTCCTCAGGAGACTGAAGTCGCTCCTGTTCTGGTGCAGTTGTTTCATTTTGTAAGAAAGGTTTAATTTTTTCATATTGTGCATAAAATTCGGTCATATCAACAACCAAATCCCTTATTACAGGTAATCCAGGCAAAGGTCTTAACTCAATCTTGTTTCTTTTAATAACTGATGAAATAGGTGTAATACATGCAAGTCCAT
Organism: uncultured SAR86 cluster bacterium; assembly: GCA_902632555.1. Classification (GTDB taxonomy): domain Bacteria; phylum Pseudomonadota; class Gammaproteobacteria; order Magnimaribacterales; family D2472; genus SAR86A. The sequence continues at coordinate 27,238 of CACPCZ010000002.1, forward strand.
TCTTGCCATTAATATTCATTCCATCTGATCCACAAACGCCTTCTCTGCATGATCTTCTGTAAGAAACAGATTGATCTTGTTCTTTAAGTAAATGCAACAAGTCGAGAACCATGATATCTCTTTCAGGTTTATCGATAGTGTATTTCTTCATGTAGGGGAATTTATCTTCCTCTGGATTATATCGATAAAGGCTAACCTGCAGCTTTTTGCCAAACATTAATACGTCCTCACTTTTGGTGGAAAAGCTTCAACCTTGGATGGTTCAAAATTAACACCTCTTTTAGAAACTTCTTTAGTTTGAGGATCAAATATTGTATGACATAACCAATTTTCATCATCTCTATCAGGAAAATCATCGCGCGCATGAGCTCCTCGACTCTCATTTCTCTGATATGCAGATACAGCAGTGGCTTCTGCTACTTCAAACAAATTTTGTAATTCAATAGCTTCTACTCTACTGGTATTAAAAGCGTCGCTTTTGTCCTTAAGGTGAAGATTATCAACTTTTTCTTTTATCTCGTTCAATTGATCGAGGCCTTTCTTCATAAATTCGCCTCGTCTAAAAACTCCAAAATAATTCTGCATACATTCTTGTAGTTCTCTTTTAACCTCAGCTGGATCAAAGCCATCAGTAGAGTCATTAAGAGCATTTAATCTTTCAAGTGATTTTTTAATATCGCTTCTGGTTGCGGAATCAACTCCTCCGCCAGATTTAAGTTCTTTTTGTATATGCATGCCAGTTGCCCTTCCAAAAACAACTAAGTCTAATAGAGAGTTTCCACCTAATCTATTGGCGCCATGAACCGAAACACATGCAGCCTCACCAGCTGAAAAAAGCCCAGGAATTAATTGATCCTGGCCATTTTGTCTTGTGAAAGCTTGTCCGTTTACATTTGTAGGTGTTCCTCCCATCATGTAGTGACATGTTGGAACAACTGGTATTGGCTCATATACAGGATCAACGTGAGCAAATGTTCTTGAGAGTTCACATATTCCAGGTAATTTAGAATTTAAAACATCTGCACCAAGATGATCGAGCTTAAGAAAGATATGATCATTTTTTTCACCACAACCTCTTCCTTCAAGGATTTCAAGAACCATTGATCTCGCAACCACATCTCTTCCAGCAAGATCTTTAACATTAGGTGCATACCTTTCCATAAATCTTTCGCCGTCTTTATTAATAAGATATCCACCTTCTCCTCTACATCCTTCCGTAACAAGAGATCCTGCACCATAAATACCAGTAGGATGAAACTGCCACATTTCCATATCTTGTGCGGGAAATCCTGCTCTAAGAGCCATTGCTAAACCATCTCCTGTGTTTATCAAAGCATTAGTAGTTGAAGCATAAATTCTCCCTGCGCCACCAGTAGCAAGAACTGTTGCTTGAGCCTTTAAATATGCCACTTCACCATTCTCAATGGAAAATGCAATTACCCCTGTAACCTCATCTTTGGAATTTTTAACTAAATCAACAGCAAACCACTCGTTAAGAAATTTTGTACCTTCTTTTACATTATTTTGATATAAAGTGTGCAGAAGCGCATGACCAGTCCTGTCAGCAGCTGCACATGTTCTTGCTGCTTGTCCACCTTTGCCAAAATCTTTTGATTGACCACCAAATGGCCTTTGGTATATTCGGCCATTTTCAAACCTAGAAAATGGCAGACCCATATGCTCAAGCTCAAATACAGCTTTTGGGCCTTCAGAGCAAAGATATTCGATAGCATCTTGATCACCGATAAAATCTGCACCTTTAACAGTATCGTACATATGCCATCTCCAATCATCATTTGGGTCAGCACTTGCAATAGCACATGTTATGCCACCCTGTGCAGATACGGTATGCGATCTTGTAGGAAATACTTTTGAGACCACTGCAGTCTTAAGACCAGATTTGGCAAGTTCTAGAGAAGCTCTCATTCCAGAACCACCCCCGCCAACAATCAATGAATCAAATTCAATTGTCTTAATATTATCAGTAAAAATATTATTCATTATTAATACAGTTTATAATTACTTATAATTTTCATTTATATCCATATTATATATAAAATTACAACTAAATACACAATTCCAAGCATCACAAATGCAAAAAGATACATTTTTCTCATCAAATTAGCTATTTTTGATAAGGATTTATTCAAAAATCCAAGAGTTCTCTCTGTTAAGTAATCTGTTCCTACTGTCCACAACCCTATGTATGCATGCAGAAGCATAAAAATACATGCTATTGAAGTGAAAAACCTTGTTTGAAATGATAAGAAAAACTTTGTCCAATCAAAAAAACTTATTGGTCCTTGAGTGGTAATAATAAAACTGGAAACATATACTAAATAAACCAGTATGACCAACGAACTATATCGTTGGAGGTTCCAAATCATAGATCCTTTCATAAATATATATAAAGCAATATTAATATTGATGTTACGAACCAAAAAACAACGACAAAAATAGCTGAGTTATTTGAACCATGCAGAGATTCTCCAATATGGAAGAAATCCATTATTAGATGCCTTACGCCAGTCAAAATATGATACCAAAGAATTAAAAGGCTCAAATATATAATAAATGAAAAAATGGAGAGCGATTCTAGGCTTGTTGTTAGCTCTTCAAAATTAGATTTAGATGAGGTAGAAAAATAAATTAAGTACAACATAACTGGCAAGGTTATGAAAAAAACATACATGCCTGACAGTCTATGAGTTATTGAAGAAAAAGCGGACATAGGTAATCTAATCTTAGTTAGATCTAGATATACTGGCCTTTCTTCCATTGTGTGCTGTGGTTATAAATATCAGTAATTTATTGTTATAAGTTTAGATTATACAGCACATTTCTTTAAGAAACCTCCTATAAGAACTAATTCTAAAAACCTTAATATTAATTTTTGTGCTTAATTATTCTTTGTCTTTTTTTTGTTTGCCTTGAACTGAGTTTGTTCTTTTTACCTTCAAAGGGGTTTGAAGATTTCCTAAAAATTAAATTTAATTGAATACTTTCAAGTTTAAGCTGTTTTCTAAAAGAGTTTTCAAGATACTTTTTATAATTTCTCGGGATTTTTTTGTCTTGATTCGAGCTAATCATAAATGTTGTAGGATAAATACCACCAAAGTTAATATATTTTAGTTTTAGCTGTCTTCCATTTATCGAAGGTGGAGAACTTTGTTTGACAAATTTTTCTAAAAGTTTATTTAACATAGAAGTAGAAAAATTCTCTTGTGATTTTAAGATTAATTTATCTGTTAATTTGAAAACTTTGTTAAAGCCCTTTTTATTTTTTGCAGAAATTTCAACTTTTAATATATTTTGCATAAAATCAGATTGCATTTTTTTGCTTTCGTATAGATCTGAAATTTGTTTTTTTGACAAGAGATCTATCTTATTAAATACAAATAAAACTGGCTTGCCTGAGCTTATTATCATATTAATAATTTTTAGATCTTGATCGACCACATTCTCTTGGGCATCACATAAAAAAACTACTATGTCTGATTGTTCAATTGCATGCATCGCCCTTACGTAGGAAAAATATTCAACTTTATGATGATATTTATAACCTTTTCTGATCCCTGCTGTATCTATAAAAATAAATTTTTCTTTGTTAATTTCAAATGGAATACTAATTGAATCAATAGTTGTTCCAGCAATCTCACTTACAACTAGACGATCTTCGTTAATTAAATTGTTTATAAATGTTGATTTACCTGCATTTGGTCTTCCTAATACAGCAATTTTCTTACCATCTATTTGACGATTTTGTATATTAGGAATCTTTTTCTCAAGGCTGGATTTTAATTCTGATATATTTAATGAGTGCTCTGCACTTATTTCAAAGAAATCATTAATACCCTCTTTGAACATATCATCTTTTACGCTGCTATCAGTTTTTTTATCAATTTTATTAATGACAACAATAAATTCTTTATTCAATCTTCTTAGTTTCTTAAGAATACTAAAATCCTCATTTACTAAATTTTCTGAGCCATCTAAGAGAAAAATCACTAAAGATGATTCTTCAACTGCGATCCATGCCTGATTAGATATTGATTCGTTAATTGAATCTTTTGATTCAGCAATTCCTCCAGTATCAATTAAGAGTGTTCTTTTATCTTTGAGTTCAAAAAAACCATAATTTCTATCTTTGGTTAATCCAGAAAAGTCTGAAACTATTGCATTTCTAGTTTTTGTTAATTTATTAAATAAGGATGATTTTCCAACGTTTGGGCGCCCTATTATTGCAATTGAAGTAAACATTTTTAATTAACATTTTATATTTTTATAGAGAATAAATTAAATGATTCATCTATTACATACAAAGAATTACTTCTACTAAATATTGTTTTAATTGATTTTTTTGAAATTTTCTTTCTTCCAATTGTTAAACCATTGAGTGGATCCAATACATGCAAGTATCCCTCGTAATCACCAAATACCAAATTACCTTTAAAACTTACCGCGTTAGACAATGTTCTATTTAAATAATCTTCATTTGTCCACGATTCCTCAAGATTTTTTGAAGAAAATGATTTTAAGTTTGAATTAGCCTCAACAACTATGATCAAACCTCTGGTGATAACAGGTGAAAAAAAAGAAGAGGCGTCATATGACCAGACTGACCTTTTTTGAGCAATATCAAAAATATTTAATTTTCCTTGATAATTAGTAGTGTAAACTAAGCCGCCCTCAACAACCGGATTTGAATCCGAATCAACTAGATTTTCCAGTTCAGAATTGCTATCTGCATAAGATATTGCTCCGTCCCAAATTAAATATCCGGAATTAATATCAAATACACCTAACCTTCCATTATCAAAAGTTACATAGACTTGGCCATCGAATATTACAGGGCTACTACTTCCTCGAATTGTCAAGGTTGGAAGTTTTGATCTATACGACCAAAAAATCTCACCGGAAGATTTACTTAAACCGATTAATTCTCCAGAGCCTGTTTTTACAATTACTGTTTTAGGATCTATAGCAGCTTTACTTAAAACTTCTCCTTTTACATTGGTTGACCAAATTTCAGAACCATCATTTTGATCAAGAGCAATAACATTCCCATCTATATCAGACACAACTATGATTCCAAATGCTGAGGCTACACCAGAAGATAAAAAATTAAGCTCTATCTCCCAATTTTTTTCTCCGCTTGAAGAATTTAATGAGACCACCTTGCCCTCGGCATCAGCAAAAAAAATATTTTCTGAACTGAACCCCGGTTCAAAGTTTCCTATTTCATTTTCACCATCAAAAGACAAATCCCATTCTATTTTTAACGTCTTTTGTTCATTGAAAGATATAAGTTCTCTAGGTTTTTCAGGGTCTATATCATCACTCTTCCAAAATCTAAGTCCATCTAAACTAGAACATGACGTCAATATAGTTACAAAAAATATTGATATGAAAATATTTTTAGAATAACTATTCAATTGAAGCCTCTAAATTTGCTAACTTCATGGAAATAATTGATCTTGATGTTTGATCTGAATATTTTTCAAATGCAGTTTGATACTGACTTTTGGCTAGTTTCAATTGTTCCTTCTTCAATAAAATATCGCCAGTAAGTTCATGAATATATGCATTAGTATCTGATGAAGAATATTTTTGAATAAATTCAAGTGCTTCGTCAAAATCACCATTTGCTAATTTAATTCTAGCTGCGCTAACTCTGCCAATTTTATTAAAAATCTTATTTCCATTATATCCATTTGTAATTTCAATCAATTTCTCAAATCCTGCTAAAGCTTCATCAAAGTTATTATTATTAGCATCAAGATTGGCTTTAGATAAGAGTGCCACTTGTGTGTAACCTGTTGATTCATATTCGTTAACCAGTGTGGAGATTATTTCATTAAGTTCTTCTGTGCTAGTTTCTTCACTTGAAAACTTCTCCAGCCAGTCGTCATAAACAATTGCTGCTTCCTCATGATTTTTTTTATTTATTGCAGCAGTCACAAGAAAGTATAAGGTTAGACTCACAATTAACACACCTAAAAAAATTAAAACCTTTTTATACTTATCAAGAAATTTTAATAAGGGTATAAATTTCATGTTATTGTCATAAACTTCATTCATGTTATTGCCTCTAATTAATTGATTTTAAGAAACTCTTAATTTCTTCAACAGTTAATTTCTTCTGATCTGAATTTTCTTCTTTTAAAGATTTCAACAATATTGTGTTTGATTCAATTTCCTCTTCTCCAACAATAATTGCATAAGTTGCATTATCCTTATTGGCCCTTCTGAGTTTTGATTTAATACTACTATCAGAAAGCTGAACCTCAATTACAATGTTCTTATTAACAGATCGCAAGTCGTGGGCTATTTTATATGCTTTTTGTTCAATTTTGTCAGATATAATGATGAAAGATAATAATGTCGTTTTATTTTTAAAATCTCTGGCTATATCTGCAAGCCTCTCTATACCGATAGCCATACCAATTGCAGGTAATTTTTTACCCCCTAAGTCCTCAAAAAGGTGATCATACCTACCACCACCCAAATAGGAATTTTGTGCTCCCAATTTTTCTGAAATTGCTTCAAATATGAATCCAGTATAGTAATCCAGTCCTCTAACTAATTTAGAATCAATTTCAATAGACTCATCGGGAAACGTATTTTTAATTTTATCTAGTAAATGTCTAGAATCTGAGGAAACAAAATCTAAAATTGATGGAGCATTTTTAAGAATTTCTTGTGTTTCAGTATTTTTGGAATCTAGAATGCGTAAAGGATTTTTTTTCAACCTTTCAATTTCCTTCTCATCAATCTCAGACAAGTAAGGCAGAAGATAATCTTTTAATGCAATAGAAAAATTATTTTTTGCTTTTTTATCACCTAGGTGATTAATTTTAATTTTTGCATCATGAATATCCATTTCAGAATTGATCGAAATTATCATGGATATCATTTCGAGCTCACTCAAACCCTGTGGATAGCCTAATAACTCAACACCAGCTTGATAAAATTGTCTAAATCTTCCTTTTTGAGGTCGTTCGTACCTCCACATAGGCCCAAGGTACCATAATCTATGAAAATCATTATCCAATTTTTTTTCAATAATTGATCTTGCAACACCGGCAGTTCCTTCAGGTCTCAAAGAAATGTTTTTGTCATTTTTATCCTTGAATGTATACAATTCTTTATTGACAATATCGGAGGAATCACCCACCGATCTTTTGAAAAGATTCTCGCTTTCAAGTGATGGAGTTCTAATTTCTTTTAGTGAATAGCTTTCAAAGATTTTAATTAGTCTTTTTTCAGTTTCAAAAATTTTGTTTGATAAGTCTGATTGATTATCTTTTTGAAAGATCAAATCCATCATGCCTGTAAGTGAATGAAGTTTTTCCACTTTAGCTCCTTAATATAATTTTTTCAGATTCGATCTTTGATTGTGCAACTTTTTCTCGAACTTGGTCTTCAAGTTCATCAACGAGACTATTGTTTGCAATTTTCTTATTTGGAGTCCCATCAACGTATAAAAGATTATTTGGGCTAGCTCCAGTTAATCCTATATTAGCAGCTTTACTTTCACCAGGTCCATTGACATAACATCCAATAATTGCCACTTCAATATCCTCAGAGATATCCTCGAGTCTTTGTTCAAGTTCGTTAACAACCTTAATTACGTTAAAATTTTGTCTTGAGCAACTTGGGCATGCAACAATTTTTACACCTCTACTTCTGATATTTAAACTCTTTAATATGTCCCACCCTACTTTTATTTCATCAACAGGATCTGATGCAAGCGAAATTCTTATAGTGTCTCCAATTCCCTCTGAAAGAAGCATCCCTACTCCAATCGAGGACTTTACAGTACCTGCTCGAAAACTTCCTGCTTCAGTAATGCCCAAATGCAATGGCTGATCAATTAAATCTGATATTTTTCTATATGCATCAACGGTCATCTCTATATTAGATGCCTTTAAGCTCATCTTATAATTGTCAAAATTATATCTATCCAATATATCAACATGCCTCAGTGCAGATTCGACTAAAGCATCTGCATTAGGTTCTCCATATTTCTTCTGTAAATCTTTTTCTAAAGATCCGGCATTAACTCCAACCCTTATAGGAACATTATTTACATTAGCTGCATTAATGACCTCTTTGATTCTTTCCTCTTTCCCAATATTACCAGGGTTAATTCTTAAACAATCTGCAGTATCAGCTACCTCAAGTGCAATCTTATAATCAAAATGAATATCAGCTACTAAAGGCACATCAACCGCTTTTTTAATCTCTTTGAATGCTTTAGCTTCATCAAAACCGGGGACGGAAACTCTTACTATATCTGCACCAGCAGCTTCAAGATCCTTGATTTGCTTAACAGTAGAAACTACATCACATGTATTGGTATTTGTCATTGATTGAATGCTAATAGGGTTGTCACCTCCAACGGAAACATCGCCAACTTTTATAGTTTTAGTTTTTTTTCTTTTTATCCAATTAGTCATTATTAAATATTATTGTATTTACCCCATTTAGCTCATTAGCATTTTTAGTAAAGTCAATTACCTCACCATTATATGTTCCTTTTACAGAATCAGCATTACCTACAACAATTTTAAAAGGCATTTTCACAACTTTAGTATATATGTCTCCCGAATCAAATTGCTGAGCTTCAACTAAATAATCATTTATATAAAGCTCAATCCAACAACTATCTGTAAAACTCAATTCGATGAGATTATTATCAATTATTTTTGTTTCAAGAGGCTCTAAAATAGGGAAATTATTAGAAACCATTTCCTCGATTAACATATAATTTTCAATATCGGATATTTGATATATATCCTCTCTCAAATCAATATTTTTCTGAGAGATTTTGGAAAAAACAAATAAAAAGCTGATAAAAATAATTATCATGACTGCAATAACTATTTTTCTCTGTGTTTTTTTATTTAAAGAATATGAAAGCTTTATTTCAGTTTTTATTTTCTTAAATTTTTTACTGTTTAATTCGGTGAATAGATCAGGGAAATCGCAATCAATTTTTAAAAAATTTTTATATTTTTGAAAGTATGCTTTTGCAAACGCCTCTGAAGGGAATATTGAATAATTTCCAGTTTCTATTGCTGAAATATATTCTTTATTTACAAATAATTTTGATGCAACGTCGTCTATTGTTAATTTCAATTCTTTTCTAAGATCTAAAAATTTTTTTCCGGTCTTTACTGATGTAGCAGATTTAAGATCTTTTCTCATTACAAAGATTTATGTGATATTAATTTTTTACCTTTTATGGATTTTGTCAAATTTCCCACAAGTTGACCACATGCAGCATCTACGCCATCACCCCTAGTTGTCCTCAAAGTTGTTATAAAGCCTTTATTAATTAAGAAAATTTTAAATGCGTGGATTATGTCATCGCTTGGTCTTTCGTAATTTGAGCCATCAAATTTATTAAATGGTATCAAATTAATTTTACATGAAAGATTTGATAGCAATTTAACGAGCCTTTTAGCATCATCAAGTGAGTCATTTATACCTTTTATAAGAATATATTCTATAGTTATATGTCTTCTATTTTGATGATTTTTAAGAAAATTTTTACATGATTGAATAAGTAATTTTAGGGGATATTTTCTATTAATTGGGACAATTTCATCTCTCAATTTATCGTTAGAGGCATGAAGGGAAACTGCAAGTGAAACATCAACAAAATCATTAATTCGCTCTATATTTGGAACAATTCCAGAGGTGCTAATAGTGATCTTTTTTCTTGAGAGCCCATATGCTTTTTGGTCCTTCATGATTTTTGCTGATTCAATAACAGCATCAAAGTTTAAAAGAGGTTCACCCATCCCCATGAAAACAATATTAGAGATAGGTTCTTCATTATTATTATAAAAATTTGCAAGCCATAATTGGCCTATGATTTCGTCACTTCTCAAGTTTTGATCAAAACCCTGAGCGCCAGTTGCACAAAATGAGCATTGAAGAGCACATCCGGCCTGAGAAGATATACAAAGGGTCTTTCTTTTACCATCGGGTATTACTACCATTTCTACCATAGAGCCAGAATTAAGCTTAATCAAAAACTTCTTAGTGCCATCATTTGAGGTGAATTCTTCTTCGATTTGAGGAGGTTTAACCTCAGCTATACTTCTTAAGTTTTTTCTCAGATCTTTATTAAGATCTGTCATAAATTCAAAGTCTAATATGCCTTTTTGATGAATCCATTTAAAAACTTGACTAGCTCTATATTTAGATTCTTCTAAATTTAAAAAAAAATCTTCTAAAGACTCAAGCGAATAACCTAAAAGATTGATTTTTTTCTGCAAACTACTTAATTAATATCTCTTCATCATTGAAAAAATATTCAATCTCCCTTCTAGCACTGATAGGTGAATCAGAACCATGAACTGCATTCGCGTCGATGCTTTTTGCAAAATCAGCTCTAATAGTTCCGGGCTCAGCTTCTTGTGGATTTGTACTTCCCATTAACTCTCTATTTTTTTGCACAGCGTCTTCACCCTCAAGAACTTGAATAAAAACTGGTCCTGAGGTCATAAATTTTTTTAAATCATTAAAAAAAGGTTTTCCATCATGTTCGGCATAAAACCCTGATGCCATTTCATCTGAGAGATGGATTAGTTTAGCTGCAACAACACACAGCCCATTTTCTTCAAACCTTGAAATAATCTTACCTATTAAGTTTTTTCCAACAGCATCAGGTTTTATGATGGATAAGGTCTTCTCTATTGCCATAATTTTAGCCTCGCAAATAGAAGCTATTATATATTAATCTTATTGATATTCTTCAATCCAATGTGACTGAATGGCTTCTAAGATTTTTTCATTTGATTTTGATGGGTCACCAATAAAGTTGTCTAAACTACATATTTTTTTGTGGAGATCTGGAAAACTTATCCATTGAGGATCAATATCTGGAAATGAATCACAAAGCTCAATTGCAATATCATATACATCTAACCAATCTATTTTTTGCACTAATGATCCTCAGAAACCATATTTATATTATATTTTGGAAGTTCAATCTCTATCTCTTCATCCTCTGGAGGAATTGCTTGACAGCTCAACCTGCTGGTCTGTTCAAGACCCCATGCTTTATCGAGCAGATCCTCTTCAATATCACTTGCATCCTCGAGAGAATCAAAACCCTTTCTGACTATGCAGTGACAAGTTGTACAAGCACATGACATTTCACAAGCGTGTTCAATTTTAATATTATGTCTAAGCGCGGCCTCACAGATGGTTTCATCTGGTAGAGTCTCAATTTCAGCCCCATCAGGGCAGATATCCTCATGGGGCCATATTCTTATCTTTGCCATTTAATTAAACTGTAAAACTTTCGCCACATCCGCAAACGGCTTTTGCATTTGGATTCACAAATTTAATGCCTTTGTTTAATCCATCATCTACGTAATCAACTAAACTACCTTTCAGAAATTCAAGACTTTTTGTGTCAACAAAAATATTGAAGTCTTGTTGTCTAAAAACTAAATAATCTTCAGAAATTTCATCAACAAAATCAAAGGTATACTCGTAACCTGAACAGCCAGCCTCTTTAACACCGATTTTAATACCCTCACCTCTGCCACGTGAATTAAGCATAGCTTTAAAATGACCCAGAGCACTCTCAGAAAAGTTTAGTTCTTCTGGGTTAAAGGTAGTCATGATTTTATTGTTTTGCTTCGTAATCCTCTATTGCTTGCCTTATTGAATCTTCGGCCAGAACAGAACAATGAATCTTTATAGGAGGTAGTTCTAAAGCTTCTACAATTTCAACATTTTTTATTGCCTTTGCTTCTTCAAGAGTCATGCCAATAAGCATATCCACTAACTCACTGGATGAAGCTATTGCTGATCCACATCCATATGTTTTGAATTTAACGTCCTTAATTACGTGAGTATTGCCTTTAGGTTCGCACTTTATCTGTAATTTCATAACATCCCCACAAGCAGGAGCACCAACCATTCCTGTCCCAACATTAGTCTCTTTAGGATCAAACCTGCCAACTTTAAATGCCTCAGGGTTATTTAAAGTATTCTCAAATTTTTCTACAACTTTCTTACTATATGCCATATTTTTCTCCTAATGCATATTCCATTCAACTTCGTCTAGGTCAATGCCATCTAAATGCATTTCCCAAAGTGGCGAGAGTTCCCTCAATCTATGCACAACATTACCGAGGATCTCAAGAGTGTTATTTACATCGTCATCGCTTGTAAACCTTCCAAATGAAAATCTTATGGAACTATGAGCTAACTCATCTTTTCTTCCTAATGCTCTCAACACATATGATGGTTCTAGACTTGCAGATGTGCAAGCAGACCCTGACGATACAGCTATATCTTTTAAGCCCATAATGAGAGATTCACCCTCAACAAAATTAAAACTAATATTTAGAATATTTGGAACTTTATTTTTTAAGTCACCATTGATATAAACATGGTCAATTTCTTTTACTTTATCAAGAAATTTTTTATGAAATTTATTAACTTTTAAAAGATCTTCTTTCATTTCAACTTTTGCAATTCTAAAAGCTTCGCCCATACCTACAATTTGATGAGTGGCAAGTGTTCCAGAACGCATACCTCTCTCATGTCCACCCCCATGAATCAACGCCTCTAATCTGACTCTTGGCTTACGACGAACATACAAGGCGCCAATGCCTTTAGGTCCATATGTTTTGTGCGCTGAGAATGACATTAAATCAACAGGCACGTTTGATAAGTCAATTTCAACTTTTCCTGTACTTTGAGCGGCATCTACATGAAAAAAAGCACCATTATCTCTAACAATTTTTCCAATCTCATTGAGATTATTAACTGTGCCCAATTCATTATTTATATGCATGACTGATACTAAAATAGTTGTATCTTTTATAGCAGCTTTTACAGCTTGAGGGCTTATTATTCCTCCTTCATCAGGATCTAGGTATGTTACTTCAAAACCCTCTCGTTCTAATTGTCTGCATGGATCAAGAACAGCCTTATGTTCAATTTTAGATGTAATTATGTGATTGCCTTTAGTTTTATAGAATCTTGCAACGCCTTTTATTGCTAAATTATCTGCCTCAGTTGCTCCAGAAGTCCAAACAATCTCTCTTGGATCGCAGTTTACAAGATTAGCAACATGGGATCTTGCTTCCTCAACAGCCTCGTCAGCTTTCCATCCAAATCTGTGTGATCTAGATGCAGGATTACCAAACTCACCCTCAGGGGTAAGGAACTCCATCATTTTGGACGCAACTCTTGGATCAACAGGTGTTGTTGAAGCGTAGTCCAAATAAATTGTAGATTGTGTGCTCATCTAATTTATCTCTCTAACCTTAATATATGGGCTATTATTTGATTCCACAAGGCTATTTATAGTTATTTTTTCTAAATATTCTTCGACTATGTTATTTAACTCATGCCATAAATCATGGGTGCTACATTTTTTTCCGTTGTGACATGCAGATGTACCATTACATTTGGTCGCATCTAAAACTTCGTCCACAGCATGCATGACTTCTTTTATAGAAATTTCAGAGGGATCCTTAGCATATAAGTATCCACCATTTCTGCCCCTAATGCTCTTAACAATTCCAGCTATTCGAAGTTTCCGGAAAATCTGTTCTAGATACGTAAGCTCAATATTCTGATTGTTAGAAATATCGCTTAGCGAAACAGGTCCTGAAGACTGTAAAAAGCTTAGTTCAGTAAGTGCGCTAACAGCATATCTGCTTTTTGTAGTTAATCTCACGAATGAATTATAAATACCCGACTATTTTAGTCAAGTTTCTATATTCATGCCCAGCCTATCTGCGACTTGATGATAGGATTCAACAACGTCGCCAAGTCCTTGTCTGAAACGATCTTTGTCCATTTTTTTCATGGTCTCTGAATCCCATAACCTACAACCATCGGGCGTAAACTCATCAGCAAGCAGAATTTGGTCTTTATAGATTCCAAATTCAACTTTAAAGTCAACCAGTATCAGCCCGGAATCTAAGAAAAGTTTTGATAAGATTTCGTTAACTCTATATGTTTGTTTTTTCATGTCATCTATTTGTTCTTTAGTGGCCCATCCAAATGAAATAATGTGTTCATCATTTATTAATGGATCACCTAAATCATCGTCTTTTAAAAAAAATTCAAACAATGGATTCTCGAAAATAAGACCATCTTCTGTCCCAAGTCTTCTGCATATTGACCCAGATGCTCTATTTCTGATAACACATTCTATTGGAAACATATCCAGTTTATAAACTAATGAGTCTGTGCTATCAATAACATCAATTAGATGAGTTTCAATGCCGTTTTCTTTAAGGTGATTCATAATAAATGCATTGAATTGATTGTTAACTGCTCCTTTACCAAGTAATGCCTCTTTTTTCTTTCCATCAAAAGCAGAAGTATCATCACTGAAGTGCATAACAAGATGATCTTCATTCTCGGTGGTGAACATTGATTTAGCTTTACCTTTTGTAATTTCCTTAATTTTCATAGTTAGCTCAAAGATTCGTTAATTTTTGAAATTAAATTTTCAGATTCGTCAATATTACCATCTTTTGATATTGCCCTGACAAATGTTTTATTATTTTCTTCTGTAATAATTATCTCAAATTCAGATTCCTCACTAATTATAATTTCTTCAGCATTTACTGTTTCAGTTCTGCCAAAAAGACCAAAAAGCCCACGCTCGTCTTCTCTTGCGAAACTTACATAAAAAATTCCGTTACTTCTATCTCTGTCATTTGTAACTATATTTGCTTCAACTAATGCTTTGCTAACAGACGACCAAGCCCTATCAAAGTTTAAATCCAAAGCGATTACAGTTTTACCGTCTTCAGTGAATATATTTGCCTTTTTCATTTCATTAAGATTTTGTGCTGCAAGAGATGTACCTGAAAAGTTATTGATAGATTGGGCAAAATATTCAACTATTTTTGACATTTCATTTTGTAAAAATTCTGGATTACTTTTTATTGTTCCGTCAGCTTTATTAATTTGATAAAGAAATATTTCTGTTGAGGCCTCTTTAATTCCATGTTCAACACGCATTTGGAGTCTTGTATCTTGATCAAAATCTATATCAATTTGTCCATTATTTGGATTTGCATTAGTAACTTCATAAATAGATGTATCCCAGTAATTTTTAGATATAGGCCATGAAGTTGATGGTAAGGTTTCAATGTATATCCACATTAATTCACCAAGTCTGCGCAATTGTACTGAGCTATTTCCAGATGAGGAAAAAATTTGTCTTGGTTTTGGGACTTCAATTTGGTTATCTATACCATCAAAATCTATTACAGGATAATGATTTTCAGCATTAATACTGTCAAGAGATCCCGGAAGCGATATTTCCTCTTCGATGACTTCATCTAAAAAGTCGTACTTTTTTTCAGGGAAGTATCCATCAGATCCTCCAAATGTTGAACATGAACAAATAAAAAGTGTAAATAATGTTACTGTTATATTCTTTTTCATAACAATCCCAATTTTAACATCTCATTATTTAATTTTTCATGAAATTTTTTATCAAGTTCTATTAATGGAAGTCTTAAGTTATTTTTGATCATATTCATTTTAAACAACATCCATTTTGCTGGTACCGGATTAGATTCAATAAACAATAATTCAAATAAATCCTTATACTTTTCGATAATCTTTGTAGCCTTCTCTTCGTCGCCATTCATGATAAGAGAACAGATTTCTGAAATTTTGTCAGGTACTATATTTGCAGCAACAGATATTACACCGTGACCTCCCAGTTTCAGTAACTTTATAAAAGACGGATCATCCCCAGAGAAAACTGAGAAATCTTTTTCCAAAGAATTAGCCAAATTTATTAGATCCTTCATTCTTTGATTGTCATTAACTGCTTCTTTTATGCCGATTATGTTTGGGTGTTGTGAAATTATCTCTACTGTCTCTGGTCTTAAGTCAATTGATGTTCTAGATGGGACATTGTACAAAATCTGTGGAATTTCAACTGATTCTGCTATTTTTAAGTAATGCTGAATAAGCCCTGCTTGAGAAGGCTTATTATAATATGGAGTAACTAGCATGCAGAAATCAGCTCCAACTCTTTTTGATTCCATAGTTGTTTCAATTGCTTGAGCAGTAGAATTCGATCCTGTACCAGCAATCACTGGAATTCGACCTTCTACATAATTAACAGTCTTTTCAATAACATGTATGTGCTCTTCAACTGATAAAGTTGCAGACTCTCCGGTTGTTCCTACTGAGACTATCCCACAAGTGCCCTGCTCAATATGCCATTCTATTAGATTAGACAGCGTTTCATAATCAATTTCTCCACTTTCATGCATAGGAGTAATTAGAGCTACAATACTTCCATTTAAAGCTTGCATCATTTCATAAATAGATAAAAAATATGACTATACACCATTTTGATTAATTTATTTAAAGGAAACACATAATGTCAGACAAATTAGAAGGAAAAAAGTGCCCAAATTTTGAGGGAGAATGTACAAACAACGTAAAGATCAATAACAAAGATTTAATTGGAAAAAATTTCATAATTTATTTTTATCCAAAAGATAGCACTCCAGGTTGTACAACTGAGGGACAAGATTTCAGAGATAACTTTAAAAAATTTCAAAAGCTTAATACTGAAATATTTGGTGTTTCGAGAGATAGCATAAAGTCCCATGAAAATTTTAAAAATAAACAATCATTTCCTTTTGAATTATTGTCTGATCCAGATGAGAAAGTATGCAAAGCTTTTGACGTGATGAAAATGAAGTCTATGTATGGAAGAGAATATTTGGGAGTCGATAGGTCAACATTTCTTATTGATGACAAAGGTATTGTTAGAAAATCATGGAGATCTGTTAAGGTGAAAGGACATGTTGCTGAAGTTTTAGCTGAGGTTGAGAACCTCTAATAAATTTCAACATTTACATCATTTTTTTGAGAAATACTTCCTCTAATCATTCCATCAGTATTAAATGGCATAGCAATATTACCTTCTTTATCAATTGCAATAAGTCCTCCAAGAGCATTGATTGTCTTCAACTCATTTAAAATTTCCTCTGAAGATTCTGAGATTGTTTTATCCTGATACTCCATTCTTACACATACTTCTCTAGCTACTTGATATTTTATAAAAAATTCTCCGTGTCCAGTTGTAGATACTGCACAAACTCCATTTTGTGCCCAAGTGCCAGAGCCAATAATTGGCGAGTCTCCAACTCGACCTGGCATTTTGTTAGTCATCCCGCCTGTCGAAGTTGCAGCTGCCAAATCACCATTTAGATCAAGTGCGACCGCCCCAACTGTACCGATTCTATCCTGAACAATACTTTTATATGTTAATTTAGCATTAGCTTTTATTTTTCTAAGTCTTTTTAAATTTCTTTCTGAATAAAAGTAATCTTGGTCAACAATTATCTCGCCAATGCTCTTAGCAAATTCTTCAGCTCCATCTCCTACCAACATAATATGATTGGTTTTTTCAGAAACTTTTCTTGCTAATTTAATTGGATTTTTAACTTTTTTTACAGATGCAACAGCACCAGCAGATCTATCCCTTCCGTTCATAATAGATGCATCCATTTCTTGAATTTCATCAGAATTGTATACTGATCCTTTGCCAGCATTAAAAAGAGGAGAGTCTTCAAATTCTGAAACCACAAACTCTACTACATCCATGCTTGAGGCACCATTCTCAAGCATCTGATAGCCCTTAATAAGCGTTTTACTAACTTTTTGATTAATCATTTCTTTTCTTTCTTCGCTTATATTTTTCATTACGCCTGCTCCTCCATGAACGGCAAGTGCAATATGATCAGATGACATTATTATTTGCGATTGAAATAAAGAAATTACAATTATTAAACAACTAGTCCTCATTGGTTAGCGCTGTTCCAGGCCATGAATTCCATACTGCCTTTATAAATGTTGCTAAGGGTATAGAAAAAAATACTCCCCAAAAACCAAACATACTCCCGAAAATAAACACAGCTAAGATAATAATCACAGGATGAAGTTTTACCGCCTCAGAGAAAATTATTGGAACAAGTAGATTTCCATCTAAAAATTGAAGCAATAAATACAATCCAACCAATAAATAAAACTGTGAGCCCAAACCAAATTGCAGTATTCCAATTATTATTATTGGTATAGTTACTGTAAAAGCTCCAATATAAGGTATCAATACTGATAGGCCTACAAGAACAGATAAAAGTGCTGTGTATTTTAATCCAAAAGATGAGAACAAAATGGCAGCAGTAAATCCAACAATTAAAATTTCTAAAACTTTTCCTCTCACATAATTACTAAGTTGAACATCCATTTCCTCCCAAACCTTTGAGAACATGTCTCTTTTTCCTGGAAGAATATTTGTTATACCTTCAACAATATTTTTTCTATCAAACAAGAAAAAGAATACTAAAATTGGAAATAAGATTATGTATAAAAGAACAGTTATTGTGCTTTGTATTCCTGAAATAGATGACTTAACAAGGTTCTGAGTAATTGATGATATCTCAGAAGAAACTGCTTGAAAGAAGACAGATATTTGATCTGATGATACTAAGTCAGGAAACGCAGTTGGCATATTAGATACGAAATTTAGAAATTCATTGAATAGTCTAGGTAAATCAAGAACAAACGACTGTAATTGCACATATATAAGAGGAATTAACCAAATAAACATTGCTGCACCAACAAATATAAAAATCGTAAAAGACAAAATTAGTGCTAAAGATTCAGAAACATTGTAAGTTTCTATCTTCTTTTGCAGCCCAACTAAAAGATAAGCAACAATGATACTTATAATAAATGGTGTCAGCACAGCTGCAAAAAAATTCAACAAGATTAATGAGGAAAGTATTATTAATGAAAATACTATTGTTTCTTCATTATTAAATATTTTCTTAAATAAGTTGTTAATATGCTCAAACATTCCCAATATTATATAGAAAATTAGAGCAAAAATTGCATATTCTGATTATGTCTTTAAGGAATATAATATAAACTTAATTTAATTATCTAGTTTAAATGAAATTAATAAGTAAATATATTTGCTGCTTTTTTTTAATATCAATTATAAATTCCCTATCATCTCAGGAGATAGAACTTCCTGAACTCGGTGATAGAGTATCTGGTGCTGTTTCTGCATCTCAAGAAAAAGCTATTGGAGAAATGTTCCTACAACAAATATATTCTCAGGCTCCGTTGATCTCAGATCCGCTTTTATACGAATATACCGAACACCTTATCTATAGATTATCTGAATATAGTCAGGTATCAGATAGGTATTTTAATATTTTACTCATTGATGACAATTCTCTAAATGCTTTTGCAGCACCTGGAGGAATTATAGGCGTTAATGGCGGGTTGTTTTTAAATGCTGATAATGAAGGTCAGTTTGCATCGGTTATAGCTCATGAATTGGCGCATCTTAGTCAAAGGCATTTTGCTAGAAACGTCTTAAAATCAAAAGACTCAAATTTAGCATCAGCACTTGTGACAGTTTCTTCAATTGCAATTGCGCTTATAAGCAACAATCCTAATGCGATGGTTGTTGGACCTGCAATTTTGCAACAACAAAATCTTAGGTATAGCAGATTATTCGAAAAAGAGGCTGACCGTGTTGGTTTTATTAATCTTATTAATGCGGGATACAATCCAAAATCAATGGGTGAAATGTTTGAAAACATGAATGATCTTAGGAGACTATCCGGAGATCTTCCTCCAGAATTTCTACTCACACACCCACTTTCATCATCAAGAATTAGCGATGCTTTTAATGCCGCAGAAAACCTGTCTGAAGAAGGTACTAAGAAAGATTCATTAGAATTTTCATTAATGAAAGCTAGGTTGGAAATATATTATGAAACTATTCCAGCAAATGCGGTCAGATTATTTGAATCAAAACTAAGTGAAAATCCTTCTGATGCCAATATGTACGGGTTATCTCTAGCTCATAAGAACAATAACAATTTCACTGAGAGTGAAAAATTTATTGATGGTTTAATTGATAAACATCCTAAAAATCTTGTAATAAATACAACAAAAATTGACTTATTGACACATTTTAAAAAATACGACGAAGCATTATTATTAGCAAATAAGTTTCTTGAAATTTCTCCCAAAAATTATCCTCTTTCTATTTCTAAATCAAAAATATTAATGCAAACAGGAAAATATTTTGAATCTGAAGAGCTGATTAGAGATCAATTATTAAGAAAAAATGATGATCCTGAATTGTGGTTACTGTTGTCAGAAATTCAGAGAGCGAGTCAAAATATTATTGGCTATCATCAAAGTCGTGCAGAATATTTTCTTCTTCTTGGACAAAATGAAAAAGCTTTAAATCAGTTGCAGTTCGCACTTCAAATGACTCAAAGCAATTATCAAGTTTCTGAGAGAATAATGACAAAAATAATTGAAATTAAAAAAATCTTAGAGAGTGCTAGAGGTTTTTAGCATTAGCCCTAGATATTTTTAATCCTACAAAAGATAAATATCCTGCGACAGGAAGAGCAAATAGTGGCAAAGCATTAGAAGCAAGAGAACTTAGACCAGCAATCTTTATAAATGCGCTTCCTGTTAAATCTCCAAATCGCGAAACAAATGTGTCAACTAAAACTGATGATTTATATCTGTCGTTCTTTCTAAAAGAACTAAAGATAATTTCTCTGGTTGGTTTATTTAAACCATATTCAAATACTCTTAAAAATACTGTTACTAATGCAACTGCTGTAATTGATGGAGCAAATCCATAAACAAAATATGCAATTAAAAAAATAATTCCATAAGTTAGCATTATGTTTTTAATTCCAAATTTATTTATTAATAGATTGGTAAAAAATAATTGGATTATAAGTGTAAGCGGAGAAACAATTTGCTCAATAGTGGCGAAAAATGCGATTCTTTGTTGTGAATCTGACGACCAGTCGTCGATAATACCTATTGCTGTAATCCATTGAACTGTCATCAAGCAAGTCCATATCCAAACATAGCTTGCAATATTTCTTACTTCTGATTGTTTTATTACATTTTTAATTGAGTCAAAACTTCCTCCACCAATATTTCTCTTATCTATGATTTCTTCATTCATTTTTGATTTAGTGATCCTCATGCCTAAAATCATTGCAAAAAATAGTAAAATTGCTGCAGACAAAGTGAAAAACTCTAAACCAAATTCGTTGAAGGAATTTGAGAATCGTTTTGATATTTCAGATCCGAAAATGGCACCTAGTGAACCTCCGGCCATTATGACTCCGTAAAATGATCTTGTTCTAGAATTTCTAAATATGTTTATTATCACCACCCAAAATATTGAAACTACAAAAAACGAATAGACGTTGCACCATACATAAAAAACTCTACCAATCCATATAGATTCTCCAACCGAGAAAAATTTCCATGTTAGTAAAAATAATAAAAGATTTAATATCAAAAATGAGTAACAAAAAAATATAATTTTTCTTAAATTAGTTTTTGTAACAATGTATGAATATATTGGATTTATTAGCAACATCGCTATTGCTCCTGCTGCTAACAAGTATGGTAAGTCATCTACATTTGCTACTGCCATTTCATTTCTAACAGGCCTTAATACATACCATGATGACAGCACAAGAAAAAATAAAAATGAACCCAAAATAGATTCTCTTGAAAAGGATTTTTTAATGTCGTTGATAGAGATTTTTATTTCTGCAAGCATTTAAAATATTATGCCCCATAAAATGGTGGGTCGCACAGGATTCGAACCTGTGACCAATTGGTTAAAAGCCAACTGCTCTACCAGCTGAGCTAGCGACCCACGTTGATACATAATAGAAAATGGAGATTATTCCATATTTTTCAATAACTGCAAGGCCAAGGATGAAGCAGTATTGTTTGGATACTCTCTGACTACAAAATTATACTTAACTTTTGCAGCCTTTTGATCATCATTTTTTAAATAGATATCACCTATTTTTTTATGAGCTAAGGGTATTCTATAGTGATTGGGGTATAGACTAATTAGATCCATATAATAGTTTTCTGATTCATCGTAATCATTATTAATTAGTGATATCTCACCCAACCAAAAGTATGCCAGAGGTGTTTTCTCATCATCATTAAAACTTTCGACAAAATATTTAAAAAGATTTAGGGCTTTTTCAAATTCTTGTTTCTCTAATGCAGTCGTGGCTGCTTTATATACTTGCTCCTTACTTTTAGGATCCTCAATCCCTCTAAATCTCAAATCTGCATTTAAGGCAAGTATTTCTGTTTGATCATTAATATCTTCACTATTATCTAATGATTCTTCTATCAGCTTTTCAATTAAATAATTTTGTGACTCGATTTGATTTCTAAGATTGGCTACCTCAGCTTCTAACTCTTGTATCTTTAAAAATAATATATCAGTTTTTGCATCTTGGCTTTCATTTGCTGTTGTATCGATATGCAAAAATAATAAAAAAAACAAAAAAGATATTTTTTTTAACATTAATTAATTTCTACTCTTCTGTTTTTTGCATAACTTTCTTCATCGTTACCAAGAGCTAGAGGCATTTCCTCGCCAAAACTTTTAACAACAATTCTATTTTTTTTAATACCATTTAACTCTAGATATTGACTAACGGCTTCTGCTCGCCTCTGCCCAAGTGCTAAGTTATATTCACGGGTACCTCTTTCATCTGCATGGCCAGCAAGAACAATATTTAAATTTGAGTTTTCATTCAAAGCGTCTGCAACACTTTTCAGAATTTGAAGAGACTTTGAAGTAAGTTCAGTCTTATCAAAATCAAAATATATTGTTGCATTTGCAAAGACTGCTTCACTATCGTAGTTAATGTCTTCAGATTCTATTGTTGAAGCTGCCTGAACTTGAACTGTTTTTACATCACCAGAATATACAGTTTCTTCAGTAACATTCATGCTAGAGCAGGATGTTAGAAGAAGTAAAAAAAATATTAAATTAAAATTAAACTTAGAAAAAAACATAATTACTCCATGAAATTATCTTAAAAATCCAGACCATGATGGCTCTCTCACAGCTCCATTTTTTGCAGGGAGCCTAAATCTAGCTCCACTAAGCGTAACACCTGCAAGTAGACCCATACCACTGTCTTTAATAGCGTAAACTATAACATTTCCATTAGGTGAAATACTAGGTGATTCATCCATTTGCGAGATTGTTAAGGGCCTTATAAAGTTTTCATCAAAGTACTTCATTGCAATTTGAAAATTTGAGTTCGTCCTATGTACAAAAACAATTCCGTCACTATTTGGTAAATAAGAACCTTTGGCATTGTAATTACCATCAAATGTAATTCTTTTTGGTTTTGCATTGTATTTCCTCAGATCTAATTCGTATAGTTGTGGTGAGCCAGATCTTCCTGAGGTAAACATAATCTTTGAACCTTTTGGAGACCATGTAGATTCAGTATCAATTGAATAGTGATTTGTGAGTCGTGTTAAATTTTTATTAGTCAAATTTAGAATATATATTTCTGCATTTCCATCTTGATAAAGCGTTAGGGATAAAAACTTCCCATCTGGTGACCATGCAGGAGAACTAATCTGATTTTTATTTTCAATTACAATTTCTCTTTCACCATTTGCTATATTTTGAATAAACACTTGTGCCATTCCTGTTTCAAAAGAAACATAAGCAACTTTTCTCGAATCAGGCGACCATGTTGGAGAGATAATTGGCTCAGAACTTTCAAGTAAAATTTGTTCATTCTTACCATCCGCATCTGCAACAATCAGCTTGTAATTTCTGTCTTGAGTTACATATAAAATTTTTGTAGATGCTATGCCTTTGATGCCTGTAATTTCTTCATAAATTCCATCACTAACGTAGTGCGCGAGTTGTCTATTTTTGTTTGGAATTCCATAAACAGTTGAGGTCCTTATTTTAGAACCTTTTCTGATGTCATAGACTTCATAGATGATATCTCCATTAAGAACGCTACCCAAAACTAAATAATCAATATTCAAGATTCTAAAATCATTAAAAATAATTTCGCTTTCTTTTGAAGGAATCGATAAAAGCTCTGAACTGGTAAAAACTTTAAATTCACCAGATCGCTTTAAATTATTAATTATTATTCCATGAATTTCAGATGATAATTTCTCTTCTCCATTAAATTGAACTATTGCAACTTTGTATGGATCATCAGTACCTTTTGTAATTTCCAAGATCAGTTCAGCATAAAGAAAACATGGTAAAAAGAATAAAATGAAAAATTTTTTCATGACGGATTAAATTTAATTTGAATATTTTTAAAATTAGTCTGATATAAACTGACAGAGATCGATTCAAAGAAATTGAAAGTTTCAAGACGCTCAACTGCTTTTAATGCTGAGTTATCAAATCTAATATTTCCACTACTTTGTATTAAATTTACTTTAATGATTCTTCCATTTTTATTTATAGTTAATCTCATTAGGCACTCTAGCCCTTCTTGAATATTGATTGGTTTCCTCCATGCAGATTGAATATTAGAAATTATCATAGAGCTGTATAGGTCAATTTTATCCTGATCAGACTTATCTTGAAGTAAAGTATCTTCATTTAGTAAATCTTGAATATCTGAGATATTTACCGATTTTTCGAAAGAAATTTCATTTAGGATTGTTTCTTGAATTAATGGAGTACTTTGATCATTTGTTTTATCGACTGCAATATCTGAATTAAGTTCTTTTGGAACAGGTTTTGTTTGTTTTTGCTCAAACAATAGATTTACATTTATAGGATTGCTGAGAATTGACCTATCAATTTTTTCAAAATAAAAGAAGCCAAATAAATAAACTATTATAAGGGCATGAATTACGAAAGAAATAAATGAAGCCTCTAAATATCTTGTATTAATCTGCATATCCTGTAGTAACAATTCCAATTTTAGATATTCCAATACTCTGAACTGATGCCATTGCTTTGGCTACATAATCAAAGGAAGCATCTTTGTCACTTTGAAAGACAACTTCAATTTCAGGATTCGCTTCAAAAATGACTTCTGACTTTCTTTTAAGCTCCTCTAGATTTATGCTAAGTGATTCATCGCCCACATTAATAAAATATTCTCCCTTTGCATTGATTGATATAACCAAAGGTTCACTTTGAATGCTCATTTTTGTTGTATCAGTCTTTGGCAAATTTACTTCTATGCCTTGAATGAGCAATGGGGACAAAACCATAAAAATAATTAATAGTACGAGCATTACATCAATATAAGGAACAACATTAATTTCAGCTTTTAAGTTTTTCTTCTTACCAAGCCTATATATCATTTTTTATTTGATTGTTTATAAAAAATACTCGCCAATTCTTCAGCAAAAATAAGTGTATTTTGACTTATTGACTCTGATTCAGATGTGAACTTGTTAAAAGCTATTACTGCTGGTATTGCAGCAAATAGTCCCATTCCAGTAGCAATTAGTGCTTCCGAAATACCTGGCGCAACAGCATTGATTGTTGCCTGTGTTGCATCTGACAATCCTTGAAATGATGTCATTATTCCCCAAACTGTTCCCAGGAGTCCTACATAAGGACTTACAGAACCAACGTTAGCTAAAAAAGACAAGTGTTTGTTCATCTCTTCTTCATCGGATGCTATTGAAACTCTCATAGTTCTGCTGATGCTTTCAAGGTCAAATTGATCAAAGTTTTCTGGTGAAACTGAATTTTTATAATCTGAATAAGAATTTTTGAATAAATTTATTGCTCCATAGCTAATTCTATTTTTATTTATTTTAGAAAAAAGATTGTCTAGATCTTTTTCAGTCCAAAACTCTTTCAAAAATGCATTATTAATATCTTTAATTTTTTTAAAAAATCTATACCTCTCAATAATAATTATCCAAGACAATATAGATGCTATAAAAAGCAATACCATTACAGCCTTTACTACAATGCCTGCCTCAAGAAAAAGATTTAATACTGAAATATCGTCCATAACTTTACCTGTTGAAAATTAATAATAAATCATCTGGGAATTTTTTTGGTTTTTTTGTTATTAAATCTATAAAACAAACTTCAACTTCTCCTGTTGCATATTCATGTCCACTATGAGTGTTTATTATTTTTTGGGTAAAAATCATCCTAGCATCTGATTTTTTATCAACAGATGACTCAACTGTAATTTCATCACCTAACTCTGCAGCGGCAATATATTTTATGTTAATGCCTTTTATAACAAACGCTTTATTTTGCTGTTTAAGTGCTCTTTGAGATACATTATTTTTTGATAAAAATTCAGATCTTGCTCTTTCAAAAAATTTTATATAATTTGCATGATATACAACACCTTGAAAATCAGTATCTTCAACATATATTTTGAAATTTAATGGCTTACACTTGATAATTTTTTTCATGCATCTCTATGTCCTCTTGAAATAGTTCAAGAATAATTTGAATAAAGTCAGGCCATAATAAATCTAAAGTAACTAGATTATTTTTAATGTTTTTGTTTAACGTGCTTGCAAGAATCCTAACTTTAATTGGTCTATTATTAAATTTATAAACCAAAGCGGGTTTCATATTTTGGCCAGAAGACGAAGCAATTACTTGATCCCACCAGTCTGGTCTAGGTTCTGCTCCAGTTCCATAGGCTTTGCATTCAATACACCATGTTCCTAACATCAAGTCAGGAAGCTCTTTTGTTCTAGTCTGCTCTAGAATCCTTTTAACTGGATTCTTGAGATTTAAATCTTCGATAAGGGCATTAGCGATTTGCCTTTCAAATGCAGCGCCTTTATTTCTTGAATTAATAGACAAAATTATGCCTTAATCTCAAAATTTTCTGGAAACTCTGCGTTGGTGTGAACCTCTTGCACATCATCTAAATCATCCATAAATTCCATTATATTTAATACCTTTTCTGACATATCTTGGTCTAATTTAACAAGAGTTTCTGCTCTAAGTGTTAATTCAGCATTAGAATAAACAATATTTTTCTGTTTTAAAGTATTAATAATATCGTTAAATAGATTAACTTCAGTTGTAATTTCAAAAAAGTCCTCTTCCTCAGATAAGTCTTCTGCACCAATCTCAATTACTAATTCCATTAACTCCTCTTCAGAAAAACTTTTATCTAAATGAATAATTCCCATTTTCTTGAAAAGATAAGATACCGATCCATCTGTACCAAGATTGCCACCAAATTTAGAAAATGCATGTCTTACATCTGAAACAGTTCTATTTCTATTATCAGACATTGTCTCGACGAGAATTGCTACACCTCCTGGCCCGTATCCCTCAAAAATAATTTCCTCTAGGGCTCCTGTCTCTCCAGTTCCAGAGCCTTTCTCAATAGCCCTTTTAATTGTATCTTTTGGCATATTCGCAGAGTTAGCCTTCTCTAATGCTAGTCTTAATCGAGGATTATCATTAGGATCTGGTCCTTCTTTTGCGGCAACTGTAATTTCTCGGATAACCTTAGTCCATACTTTACCTCTCGAAGCATCCTGTCTTGCCTTTCTGTGTTTGATATTAGCCCATTTAGAATGACCGGCCATATTCTATTCTTCCTTATGCGTACTGATTATTTTCAGCTCATCAAGTTGTTTTTCATCAACTTTACTAGGTGCTTCTGTTAAAAGGCATGCTGCGCTTTGAGTCTTTGGAAAAGCAATTACATCTCGGATGTTTGTTGTATCAGTTACAAGCATGACAATTCTATCTAAACCAAAAGCTATCCCACCATGAGGCGGACATCCGGAAGCCAGAGCTTTTAATAAGAAACCAAATTTATTAGTTGCTTCTTCTTTTGAGATCTTAAGGGTCTCAAAAACAGTTTCTTGCATAGATTTATCAAAAATTCTAAGTGAACCACCTCCGATCTCATAACCATTTAGCACTACATCATACGCGTATGCTAAAGATGTATCAGGATTATTTTTCAATTCATCTGAATTACATTGTGGCAAAGTAAAAGGATGATGAAGTGGTGTTAGTTCACCATCACTATTAGTTTCAAACATTGGAAAATTAATTATCCAGCACGGAGCCCATTTAGAATTGTATAAATTTAAGTCCATACCGATTTTCTTAATTAGACTGCTCATTGATAAATTTACAATTGTTTCAGAACCGGCACCAAAGAAGATTAAGTCATCTGATTTAACATCTAAATTATTCAATATGCTTGAAACCGTTTCTTTCTTGAGGAATTTTAGTATTGGTGACTGAATGCCATTTTCTATATCTTCAGCATCATTAATTTTAATATAAGCTAATCCTTTTGCGCCAAGCTTAGAAACAAATTTGGTATAGTCATCAATTTGACCCCTTGTTAATGAATTTCCACCTGGCACTTTTAATGCAACTACCCTCGAATGTGTCTTTTTAGCCGGCTCTGAAAATACTTTAAACTCCTCATCTTTTACTAAATCGGCAATATCTACTAATTTTAGAGGAATCCTTAAATCAGGCTTGTCACAGCCATATTCATTCATAGCATTATTCCAATCCATTACCTCAAATTTTTCTAACTTGTCGCCACAGAATTCATTGATTATTTTTTTAATCATTTTTTCACTCACAGACATAATTTCTTCCTGAGTTATAAAAGATGCTTCTATATCAATTTGAGTAAACTCTGGCTGTCTATCTGCTCTTAAATCCTCATCTCTAAAGCATCTTGCAATTTGATAATACTTATCAAGACCTCCCATCATTAAAAGTTGCTTGAATAGCTGGGGTGATTGCGGCAATGCATAAAAACTACCAGGCTGAACTCTACTTGGTAGGATGTAATCTCTGGCTCCTTCTGGTGTCGCTCTTGTCAAAATAGGTGTTTCAATTTCGTGAAATCCACTTTTTTCAAGATAATTTCTTATCAATGAAGTTATTTTTGATCTGGTGATTATTCTCTCATTCATTTCGGGCCTTCTTAAATCTAGAACCCTATTTTTTAGTCTTACATCCTCATTTACATCCTGATATTCATCAATTGGAAATACAGGGGTGTTAGCTTTGCTGAGTATGACGATATCAGACACCTCTATCTCAATTTCACCTGTATGCATATTTTTATTT
The DNA here is from genome assembly GCA_902632555.1 of uncultured SAR86 cluster bacterium. Lineage (GTDB taxonomy): Bacteria > Pseudomonadota > Gammaproteobacteria > Magnimaribacterales > D2472 > SAR86A. Next base: position 56,219 of record CACPCZ010000002.1, read on the forward strand.
ATAGTTCCTTCTAGTCTTTTTCTTACGCTACCTGAAACTTGAATAACATATTCATTTCTTATTGACTCAGCAATTTTAAAAGCTTCTTTATTTTCAGGGTTAACAACTGCTTGGCATATGCCTTTGATATCTCTTACGTCTAAGAAAATAACTCCGCCATGATCTCTTCTTCTGTGAATCCAGCCACAAATTATTACTTCTTCTTTTATGTCTGAAGAAGTTATTTCACCACAGTAATGAGATTTCATGATTATTCCCTAGTTAATTACTAATTTTATCTTGTTTGGAGCCTTTCTTGGAGTCAGATTTAGAACTTTCTTTGGATTTATCGTTTTTGCGCGCATCTTTCGTGGATATATTCTTTTTTTTACCAGTTTTAAAGTCAGTTTCGTACCAGCCACTTCCTTTGAGTCTAAATGATGGTGCTGAAACTAGTTTTTTAAGACTTCTTTTTGAGCATTCTGGACAAACAATCATAGGCTCATCATTAATCTTTTGAATAACTTCAATTTGATGTTCACAATTAGAACATTTATAGTCATAAATCGGCATATTTCTATAAAAAAAGATAAAATTATAAACTATGTTATTTTCAAAGCTACTTTTACCAACTTTAAAAGATGCACCTCAAGAGGCTGAAGTAGTTAGTCATAAGTTAATGTTACGTGCTGGGATGATTAAAAAAGTTGCCTCAGGAATATATACATGGCTTCCACTTGGGCTAAAGGTCCTTAAAAAAATAGAAAATATTGTTAGAGAGGAAATGGATGCATCTGGTGCTCAAGAAGTTTACATGCCAATGGTGCAACCTAAAGAATTATGGGATGAAACAAAAAGATGGGAAAAGATGGGACCAGAGCTTTTAAGAATCCAGGACAGACATGAAAGAGATTTTTGTCTAGGGCCAACCCATGAAGAGGTAATCACAGATATTATCAGAGATAATGTAAAAAGTTATAAAGAACTACCGCTAAATATATATCAAATACAAACGAAATTTAGAGATGAAGTACGTCCAAGATATGGAATTATGAGGGGAAGAGAATTTCTAATGAAAGACTCTTATAGTTTCAATATTGATGAAGAATCGCTTCAGGATACATACCTTACTATGCGTAATACTTATAAAAAAGTTTTGGAGCGAATTGGTCTAGATTATAAGATTTCTGCTGCAGACTCTGGTGCAATTGGTGGAGACAGCTCTGAAGAATTTCATGTCTTAGCAGAAAATGGAGAAGATACTATTGCTATTAGTGACTCATCAGAGTTTGCAATAAATACTGAGCTTTTATTAAAAGATGGTGAAGAGATAAATTCACTAGAAGGAAAGCCTTCACCAGATGGAAAAGGCACAATTCATATTAAAAAAGGCATTGAAGTTGGGCATATTTTTAAACTTGGAAAACTTTATGCTGAATCTATGAAAGCTAACGTACTAAATGCTGATGGCAAAGCATCCACATTACACATGGGATGCTACGGTATTGGTGTATCAAGGCTGGTAGCCGCCGCCATAGAACAAAATCATGATGAAAATGGAATTATTTGGCCGCATAGTATTGCTCCGTTTGATATTAATATAATTGCAATAGGTTTTGATAAAGATAAAAAAATTTCATCTGCATCACTAAAATTGTATGAAGATCTGACTGATATGGGTTATGACGTTCTGCTTGATGATAGAAAAGATGGTTACGGCGCAAAAATGAAAGATTCCGAGCTTATAGGAATTCCTTTAAATATAATTATCGGAAAGTCATTTTTAGATAAGCAAGAAATTGAATTAAGAGGAAGGGATGGACAAACATCTTCCAATCCAATTGATGATATTAAAACAATACTAGATTTTTTTAAAAATAAATAATCTTGCCAATTGTCTATAAAACTTACTTAATTCAATAACTCTAATAGATTATTTTTTTCATGAAGACTATGCAAATCATCACATCCACCAATGTGATGTTCATCAAACCAAATTTGAGGAACAGAAGTTTTACCAGCCTTTAATGCCATTTCGGCTCTTAGTTTAGAATTGAAATCTACAGAAATTTCCTTGTATGGGATTCCTAATTTTTTGAGCAATCCTTTAGCTTTATAACAATATGGACAAGTTTTTGTTGTATAAACGACTACCTGTTTCACTACTTATATTCTTTTTATAATAGTTGCATTTGCAGTTCCGCCACCTTCGCATATTGCTTGTAATCCATATGTTGACTCTCTTCTTTCCATTTCATGCAATAGAGTTGTCATAAGCTTTGCGCCGGTCGCTCCAAGAGGATGACCTAAAGCCATTGCTCCACCGTTAACATTAAGTTTTGATTTATCAGCTTTTAGATCATGTGCCCAGGCAAGTGGAACTGGAGCAAAAGCTTCATTTACTTCATATAGATCTATATCTTCAATAGTAAGGTTAGCAGCCTCTAGGGCTTTATGAGAAGCAGGAATAGGCCCTGTCAACATAAACACTGGGTCATCGCCAACGACTGAAATTGAAACAATTTCAGCTCTAGGATTAGATTGAATTTTCTTTAATCCTGCATCATTGCAAATCATAACAGCTGCTGCTCCATCAGTGATTTGACTAGCGTTTCCAGCTGTAATGACTCCACCTTCAGTGACAGGATTTAATCCAGCTAGTTTGTCTAAACTAGCATCAAATCTTATTCCCTCATCAGCTATAACCATTTCATTTATACCTTCTGCATTCTTTCCTTCTACTGGAAGTATTTCTCTGTCAAAATATTTTGATTCTGTAGCATTCGAAGCTTTTTGATGACTCTCAAGGGCAAATTTATCTAAATCTTCACGAGATAAATTCCACTTCTCAGCTACAAGCTCAGCTCCTGTAAATTGAGAAAAGAAAACACCGGGATATCTTTCTTTCATTCCATCTGAATCAAATGGTAATCCGTGACCCGCATTATATCCATCTGTAACTGCAGCTCCTATTGGCACCATTGACATAACTTCTACACCTCCTCCAATAACAATATCCTGAGTTCCAGACATAACTGCTTGAATCGCAAAATGGATTGCTTGCTGAGATGAACCACATTGTCTATCTACTGAAGTACCAGGAACTGATTCAGGATAAGATGATGATAAAACTGAATTTCTTGCAACATTTCCTGATTGTGCGCCTACTTGATCTACACAACCAAAAATAACATCATCGACTAAAGCCGGATCCATATCCAGCCTTGTAACAAGCTCATCTAAAACTTTAGCGCCTAAATCAGCAGGATGCCACAAACTTAGTTTTCCGTCTCTTTTTCCACCAGCAGTCCTTACTGCTTCTACGATATATGCTTTCTCGGCCATAAAATAATTCCTATTAAATTAAGTAACAGGAATTATTGTACCAAAAAAACTATTTAGATTTTGAGGTTATATAAGAGGACCTTATTTCTTTGACAAGTTTATTTTTGACTTTTACATTTTCTTTTAGAAATTGACTGGCCTTTGTTTTACCCTGTCCAATGCTTTCACCATCAAGCTTATAAAAAGCACCTGATTTCTCAACCAAGCCAAGTTTATTTCCAAAGTCTAAAATCTCACCTTCTTGATTTATACCAAGTCCGTACATAATTTGAAATTCGGCTTGTTTAAATGGTGGAGAGACTTTATTTTTAACAACCTTTACCCTAGTTTCATTACCAGTTACCTCATCGCCCTCTTTCACAGCACCTATTCTTCTGATATCTAATCTTACAGAAGAGTAAAACTTAAGAGCATTTCCACCTGTTGTAGTCTCTGGGCTTCCAAACATAACACCAATTTTCATTCTAATCTGATTAATAAAAACTACTGTTGCACCTGATCTTTGAATGTTGCCAGTTATCTTTCTGAGAGCTTGTGACATTAATCTAGCCTGAAGACCTACATGGTGGTCACCCATCTCACCCTCAATTTCAGCCCGAGGAACCAAAGCAGCAACAGAATCAATAATAACCAGGTCAACACTCTTAGACTTAACTAACATATCAGCAACTTCTAAAGCCTGTTCGCCTGTATCAGGCTGAGACAAAAGGAGTTCATCAACATTAACACCAAGTTTTTCTGCATATTGAGGATCCAACGCATGTTCAGCATCAATGAATGCGCATGTACCTCCTTCTTTTTGGCATTGAGCAATAATTTGAAGCGTTAAAGTTGTTTTACCTGAAGATTCTGGTCCATATATTTCAGTTACCCTGCCTTTTGGAATTCCGCCGATTCCAAGAGCAATATCTAGACCGAGTGAACCTGTTGAAATTGAGGGAATATCAAGATTTTCTCTATCACCCATTCTCATAACAGTTCCTTTACCGAAATGATTATCTATATCATTTATTGTGTCTTTAAGAGACTTTCCAGTTGTATCTTTTGATTTAGGCATAATTAGCTCCTTACTGTATATTTATACAGTATAAGTTAAATTTTAATTTTTTTAAACACTTTTATGTAAATTTAAATATTAGTAGGTTAAAATCTCATTTCCAAATTATGGCATACGTTGTAACAGAATCATGCATTAAATGTAAGTACACTGACTGTGTAGAGGTTTGTCCTGTTGATTGTTTTTATGAGGGACCTGAATTTTTAGTAATTCATCCCGATGAATGTATTGATTGTGGTTTATGTGAACCAGAGTGTCCAATTGAAGCAATATATGCTGATGATGAACTTCCTGAAAATCAGATTGAATTTATTGAAATCAATGCAAAATTAGCCGATGTTTATGAAAATATTACTGAAGCTAAAGACGCTCTTCCTGATGCTGAAAATTTCAAGGATATTGAAGAAAAAGTACATTTTTTAAACATTGAAGTAGCTACAGAAGATTCTGATACTGAGATAAAATCCAATAACATTTTGCTATACGATAATGGGGAAATAGTTTTAAATAATTCAAAATTCAAAATCGACGAACTTTCAACAGTTGATAACATAATTTTTGAAAATACATTACTAGATAATTTAAAAAAAGACGAGGTTGTGTACCTGGATGTTGAAGGTAAGGCATACCACGAGTGGGCAATGAAGATTATGGAATTTCTTCAAAAAAATCAGTTTTCTAACGTTCAGATTAGAACTTTAAAAAATTAAATTTAAGCCAGCAATAAAGATAAGTCCTGAGAAAAAGCACATTAGATATTCGTTATATTTATCGACTAAGTTAGATATAAGTTTTGGCATTAAATATAAAGATATAAGACAACCTATTCCAAAGGGTATCAGGGTTAAAAAATTTAACTCGGCAACAGCTTCAATTATCAATCTATATTGACCCAATGTAACTAATATTGCACTACCAGAAATTCCTGGTACTAAGAAAAATGAGAAAGCTATAAAGCCGATTAATGTCAAAAATAAAATATTACTGCTTATTTCAAGATTAGGCACTAGATTAATTGCATAACCAAATATAAGACCTGTGCTAATGAATAATAATATGTTTTTGTTAATAGATATAAAGTCCTTCACAATAAATAAGCTTATAATTATCATGATTATTGCAAGAAAGGTCTCAAATAAATCGTTAAAGTTTGTATAAAAAAACAAAACTAATTTTGAGAAAAAAATGACGGTAAATGCCATTGATGAAATCAATAGTAGCAATAAATCTAAATGAAATCTTGAAGAAATTTCTGATAAATTACCTGAAAAATTCTTTATTCTTATATTTGATAATATTTTTATGATTTTGGTGTAGATTCCAAATGCTACTGCGATTGTTGATCCAGATATCCCAGGTAATAATTCAGCAATACCAATAAAAAATCCTGAAACAAAAAATCTCAATCTTTCATTCATAAATCAGTGCCATCATTTGAAATCCCTGCCAACATTGGAACAAAAGATACATCATCAAATATCTTTTCCTCTACATGTTTGTCTTTTTTTGAAATAACTTTTAAAACTTGAGAGGTACCGCCAACTGGGATAACTAATTTTGCTTCGTTTTTTAAAATGTTTATAAGATCATCTGGATAAGATCTTGGTGCTGCGGCACATAAAATGCCATCGTATTGGATTTTATTACTCCAGTCTGTATATCCGTCACCATGTTTAAATTTCACATTATGAATCTTTAAGTTTGATAGATTTTCACGAGATTTATAAACTAATGGTTTTATTCTTTCTATGGCATCAATTTCTTCACAAAAAAAAGAAAGTACTGCAGATTGATATCCACATCCGGAACCTATCTCCAAAACTTTCTCAAATACTTTTCCCCTGGTGTTTGTATGAGATATTAATAATTCTGTCATTCTTGCAACAATGTATGGTTGTGAAATTGTTTGTTGGTAGCCTATTGTGAGGGATCTATTTTCATATGCTCGAGATCTCAAGGCTTCGTCAACAAAGATATGTCTGGGTACCTGTGAAATTGCATCGAGTACTCTAAAATCTTTAATTCCAAGATCAAGCAACTTCTCTATCATTTCCTCTCTTACTCTTCTAAATGTAAAACCAGAATTACTCATTTATTATTTTTGATAAAGGATCGATGAAGGAATCAGAATTAAGGGAATAATCAAGGACTGATAGTGAGATAAATCCATTTTTTATTGACTCAGCATCAGTATCTAAATCCTCTGAAATAGGTTCACCAGAATAATTATAACGATATCTTTTCTTATTTTTTTCATCAGAAGCTAAGCATATTGGTTTTGGTGGAACTCCTCTTTTTGAAACAACAGTGGCTTTAATTCCTTTGTACTCATTTTTAGAAATGTCTGGAAAATTAATATTTATAACCTTACCTTTAAATTCTTCAAAGTTATCAACAATCTTATGTATTATTTCAATAGACTTATTAGAAATAAATTCCAAATCTTTTGCTTCATAGGATGCTACTGATATAGCTATTGGTGGATATTTTAGATTTCTTCCTCCAACTGCTGCACCAACAGTTCCTGAATATAAAACATCGTTACCAATATTTGCTCCGTGATTAATGCCTGATATGACTATATCAAATTCAAAATCAACAATACTTAATAAACCAAAGTATGTGCAATCTGCGGGCGTGCCATCAACCGCAAATACTTTATCTGATACTTGTTCAATCTCTATTTCTTTCAAGTAAGAAATTGCTGCGCTCATCCCGCTGCAATTATTTTTTGGAGCAATTATCCATACATCATGATCTTTTGAGAGTTTTTCATAAAGATATTTAATATTCTTTGCATCAAAACCATCGTCATTCGTCAATAAAATTTTCATAATGAAGTCCTTAAGTTAACAGAACTCTGCACTGCTATTGCCTTGTTTCGACCTATAATTCCAATTTTCTCTGAAGTTGTAGCTTTTAAACCTATTTTTTCTTCTGGAATTTTTAAAATTTTCGATAAAGATTTTAAAACCTTATCTCTATGTGGATCTAGCTTGGGTTGTTCACATATTATGGTAGCGTCAACGTTATAGATCTCTAGATTTTTCTTTTTAATACTTTCTAAGCAAAAATTTATAATTTCTTTGCTATCAATATCTTTATTGAGTGGGTCTTTATCTGAAAAATATTTTCCTATATCACCAAGACCCGAAGCACCAAGAATTGAATCAGCTATTGAATGAAGTAAAACATCACCATCAGAATGAGCTATGATCTTGAATTCACAATCAAGAAAATATCCACCTAGGATAATTCCTTTACCCTCCTCATATCTATGAAGATCAAATCCTGTTCCTGTTCTGGTATTAAATTTATTTAATAAATCTAAATCAGACTCTTCAGTAATTTTTATATTAGATCTTCTTCCTAAAATTTTAGACGAAGCCAAACCCGTATGTTCAAAAACAAAAGACTCATCGGGAATACTTATATTATTTTTTTCACATTCGATAATTCCGCTCTTGAGTTCTTTTAATTTGCAAATTTGAGGTGTTTGTACCAATAAAAATTTATTTTTATCTTCAGTTTTATCAAGCTCAGTTGTATTTTTAATAGAGTCATATATTGGAATATAAAAATAGGAGCATAAAGATTTGCTAGAAATTATGTCTAAATAAAGATTTTCAATGTCTTCTTGGTGTATATTGGGCCTTGCAGCATCATGCGTTATTACATATTCATAATCTTCAACTGAAATAGATTTTATGCAATTTAAGATCGATCTTGATCTTGTATTTCCACCTATAACAAACTCTACTTTTTCATTATTGTAAAAACTTTGCTCTTTGATAAAAGAATCATTCTCAGATGTAGCAATGATAATCTTTGAAACATATTGTGACAAAATAAAAGGTTCTGTTGCTCTTTCTATAACAGATTTTCCATCAAGTGACATATATTGTTTTGGTATTTCTGAGCCAAACCTTTGACCTATTCCTGCAGCTGGAATAATTGCAAGTAGACTATTTTTTTTCATTTTCAGGCTCTTTAATCTCTTCGAAGATTATAAATTCCTCATTCGGATATGATAAATTTAAATTTTCACGTGCAAAATTTTCAATATGATCATCTGAATTTTTTGCATTATTAATTTCAAATTCTAGAATTTCATTTTCTTTTTTTAGTTCTTCATTTTTCTCAAGCTGTATCTCATTTTCTATTTGAAGTTGATTTCTTACTTCGTAGCTTTTGTCTCCAAAAAAAATATTATTCAATAACATCACAGAGATGCTTGCTAATGCCAAAATTAAAAAAAAATAAGGCCTTTTCATTTAAGAAGAATATGGCTATTTTCTTCCTCAATCCATAGCAATCTATTATATTTAGAAACTCTATCGGATCTGCATGGAGCACCTGTTTTAATTTGACCAACTCCAAGCCCTACTGCTAAGTCTGAGATTGTTGTATCTTCTGTTTCACCAGATCTATGAGAGATAATTGAGTTGTAACCATTTTCATTAGCACATGCAATTGTTTGCATTGTTTCAGTAATTGTTCCTACTTGATTAAATTTAATTAAAATTGCATTTGCTACATTTTTTTCAATGCCCTCTAGAAGTATTTTCTTATTCGTTACAAACAAATCATCTCCAACGAGCTGACATTTTTTTCCAATCTTTTCAGTCAATAGTTCCCATCCATCAATATCATTTTCATCCATACCATCTTCAATTGAAATTATTGGATATTTATTTACAAGATCAGTTAAGTATTCGACTAATTGTTCAGACGAAAATATTTTATCCTCTCCTTTTAATATATATTTTTTTCCGTCGTAAAATTCACTTGCCGCACAATCAAGAGCAATGTTAATGTCTTTACCAGGTTCCAAGCCTGATTCAGTAATTGCACTTATGATTAATTTGAGAGCCTCTTCATTATTTTTTAGGTTTGGTGCAAACCCACCCTCGTCTCCTACAGCTGAAGAATGTCCAAATTTTTCAATAATTTTTTTCAAATTCATATAAACTTCAGTTGACCATTGCATTGCCTGACTAAAAGATGACGCACCACTAGGAATAATCATAAATTCTTGGATATCTATATTATTATTTGCATGCTCTCCGCCATTTAAAATGTTAAGCATTGGCATTGGTATAGACTGATCAATGTCCTTGCCATGAAACTTACTATACAAATGAGCAAAGTGTTCGTGTAAATTTGATCCATTTGATACAGACGCTGAATGAGAAACAGCCAATGATATAGCTAAAATTGCATTAGCTCCATATTCGGATTTATCGTCAGTACCATCAGATTTTATTAAAATTTCGTCAATTAATTGCTGCTCGATAGGATTTTTACCAATAATTGAAGGTCCTAAAACATTATTAATATTATCTACTGCTTTGAGAACTCCTTTGCCAAGATATTCTTTCTTGTTATCTCTCAACTCTAATGCTTCTTTAGATCCGGTCGATGCACCACTTGGTACCATTGCAAGACCCTCAGTGCCATCATCTAAAATAATCTTACATGAAATTGTAGGGATGCCTCTGGAATCAAAAACCTGAATTGCTTTTGTTTCAATTATATTTGCCATGACTTATTTAATATTTAAATCTGTTTGGTTTTTTACAAATTCATCTAAATCTTTAATTTGTCTCAAAAAGTCTCCAAGCATTGATAGTGGTAATGCGCATGGTCCATCACATTTTGCATTATCCGGATCAGGATGTGCCTCCAAGAAAAGACCAGCAATTGATTGAGATATTCCAGCTTTTGCAAGACTAAGAACATACTCCCTTCTTCCATCAGTTGCACTACCAAGGCCGCCTGGTAATTGTAGCGAATGAGTAACATCAAAAATTACAGGTTTTGATAATTTTTTTAGGATTTGGAAATTTAAAGTATCAACAACTAAATTATTATATCCGTAAGAATTACCTCTCTCACATAATGTTATATTCTCATTTCCAGCAGCAGAGCATTTCTCAACAATGTTTGCCATTTCAGGAGCAGACAGAAATTGTGGTTTCTTAAACTGTATTATTGAGTTAGTTTTTGCTGCTGCTTTAACCAGGTCAGTTTGTCTTGCTAAGAAAGCTGGTATTTGAATGACTTCACATACCTCACTTACAGGTTTTGCTTGATCGGGCTCATGTATATCAGTGATTACTGGAATATCGAACTCTTTTGAGATTTCTTCAAGTATTTTAAGACCCTCATCCATACCTGGTCCTCTAAATGAATTAATAGAGCTGCGATTAGCCTTATCAAAAGATGCCTTAAAAATATAATTAATATTTAGATCTCTTGATATTACTTTAAACTCTTCAGCGACCTTCATAGCTAAATCTTTTGATTCAAGAACATTAATTCCACCCATTAAGGTCATGTTTTCATTATTACCAATATTGAAGTTTCTTAATCTCATGTAATTTTTATTTTTTTGTTATAGTGCTTTTAATATAACTATTAAAAATTGGATGTCCATCTCTTGGATTGGATGTAAACTCAGGATGAAATTGGCATGCTAAAAACCATTTATGTTTCGGAATCTCTATCATCTCTACTAGCTTATCATCAATTGATGTTCCAACAACATCAAGTCCCATTTTAATCATTTGATCTTTATATTTAGGATTTACTTCATATCTATGCCTATGTCTTTCAACTATTTTATTAGTTTTATACATTTTATGTGAATTTGAGGACTTCTTTAATTTACATATTTGTCCGCCTAATCTCATTGTTCCACCTAAATCTGAATTCTTATGCCTTTTTTCTTTTTTTCCAGACATATCATTCCATTCTGTAATTAAGCCAATTACGGGAAATTTTGTTGTGGGATCAAACTCTGTACTGTTTGCTGCTTTTAATTTAAGAACGTTTCTTGCATATTCAATTATTGCAACCTGCATACCCAAACATATTCCTAGATACGGAATATTATTTTCTCTTGCAAATTTACATGCAGAGATCATTCCTTCAACACCTCTTTCACCAAATCCTCCAGGAACTAGAATTGCATCAGCATTTTTAAGAATTTTTTTAACATTTTTTGAGGTAATTTCCTCAGCTTCTACAAAGTTTATATTTACCTTTGCTTTATTTTGAATTCCTGCATGTTCTAATGCTTCGTTGATAGATTTATATGAATCTTTCAGTTCAGTATATTTTCCAACAAACGAAACATTAACCTCTTTTTCAGGCAACAGCTTACTTTTAACTACTCTTTTCCAATCATTCAAGTTTGGTTTTTTTGTTCTAACTTTCAGCTTTTTAAGAATTATTTCGTCAACTTTTTGCTTATTTAGCAATAAAGGAATTGAATAAACGGTATCAACGTCATGCATTGATATAACATTGTCTTTTGGTACTGAGCAAAAAAGTGCTATTTTTCTTTTTTCTTCTTTTGGTAGCTCTTGTTCAGATCTACATACCAAAACATCAGGCCCTATTCCCAGAGATCTGAGCTCCTTTACAGAATGTTGAGTTGGTTTTGTTTTTAATTCTCCAGATGCATTTATAAATGGCACTAATGTCAAATGGACAAAAGCCCAAGAGGCACTAGGTAATTCAAGTGCCATCTGTCTCAAAGCTTCAACAAATGGTTGACTCTCTATATCTCCAACAGTCCCTCCAACCTCAACTATTGCAATATCTTTATTTAATCCACCTTGCTTGATTCTTTTTTTGATTTCATTTGTGATGTGAGGAATAACTTGAACTGTTCCTCCCAAATATTTCCCCTTCCTTTCATTTCGAATTACAGTTTCATAAACTTTCCCTGCGGTAAAATTATTCTTTTTAGATGCTTTAAATCTAACGAATCTCTCATAGTGACCTAAATCAAGATCAGTTTCGGTACCATCCTCTGTAACAAATACTTCACCATGCTGAAAAGGACTCATTGTTCCAGGATCTACATTGATATATGGATCTACTTTTATTAATGAAACTGAAAGGCCTCTGGATTCAAAAAGTGCTCCAATTGAAGCAGCTGCTATGCCTTTACCTAATGAGGAAACAACCCCACCAGTGATAAAAATATACTTAGTATTTGCCATCATTAAACTTATTCATGATGGGATAACAGAATAACAGATTAATTAATATTTTTATATATCTTTTTTACGCGAGATTTAACACTTGTCATCAAAAAATACGAAATTAAATCATTAGATTTAGCAATATTTGAAATAGGCAGTTTAGATGAAAAAAAAGTACACCAGTCTCCAACCTTACAGTCTTTGTTGTCACTTATGTCAATTGTTGTTATGTCCATGCTAACTTTGCCAAATACACTTGCTTCAGTATCATTAATATGAACTTTAGTACCATCTTTAATGGTTACAGGCAGGCCATCTGCGTAACCTAAATAGACCGATGCAATTTTCATATCTTTTTCTGCAACTGCTCTACCATCGTAACCAACAGACTCGCCTTTTAATATTTTTCTTATGTTTATAATTGGAGATCGGAGAGTCATTGCCGTTTTAAGATTATTATCGTTAATGTATCCACCGTATATTCCAATACCACATCTAACCCAATCATATGATTTTTCAGGATAATTCATAATACATCCAGTATTTGCAACACTAAGTGATATTTTTGAATGTAATTTTTCTTTAAGATCTTCAAATAATGAAAATTGTTTATCATTTGAAATAGAATTTTTATCATTTGAAGATGCTAGATGGGTCATGAGAGTAAATTTAGTGTCTTGAAGATATCTTGAATAAATATCTAGAAATTCGTCTGTCTCAAAACCTAATCTGTTCATTCCAGTATTAACTTTGAACCACAAATTATTATAATCTGAAAATTTCTTTGCAATATTAAATTGTTCTATGTTATGAACAACCATATCCAAGTTATTTTTTCTGGCTAATTTAAAATCACTCTCGTTGTAAATTCCTTGCATTAATAATATTTTTTTATCTGAGAGCTCTCTTATCTTTAATGCCTCATCAGTCCTAACTACCCCATAACCATCTGCAAGGTCATCAATATCCCTAACAATATTTTCAAGATGATGGCCATAGGCATCAGACTTTATGATAGCCATAAAATTTGAAGATTTATTTAATTTTTTTTTTATATAGGATATGTTTTGCCTAAAAATATTAGGATCTATTATTAGTTCAGAGTTTAATGTTGTCATTCAAAAGATTCATAGAAACTATCAGTAGAAAAATTTTCAAATCGAGTAAATTCTTTTAAGAATGTAAGATTAATAGTTCCTATAGGGCCATTTCTTTGTTTGCCAATTATTATTTCGGCTTTATTTCCTTGTTCAGAGTCTTCGTTATAGACTTCGTCTCTATAAATAAAGAGTATGACGTCTGCATCCTGTTCAATCGCCCCTGAATCTCTCAGATCCGCCATAATTGGTCTCTTGTTTGGTCTTTGTTCTACTGCTCTATTCAATTGTGACAATGCGATTACAGGAACATTAAGTTCTTTTGCAAGAGATTTAAGCGATCTTGATATTTCTGATATTTGGTTAACTCTATTTTCTGTTGATAATGGTAATTGCATAAGCTGAAGATAATCAACAACAATTAAAGATAAGCCATTTTCCTCAGTTCTGGCCAATCGTCTGGCTTTTGCTCTTAACTCCATAGGTGACAATATTGAACTATCGTCGATCCAGAGCGGAAGATTTTTTAGCTTTTCACTTTGTTGAAGCAAAATTCTTAACTCTTCATCTTTGAGCATACCTGATCGAACGTTTTGTTGATCGAGCTTACACATCCCAGATAACATTCTTGTTGTTAAAGATTCTCCAGGCATCTCTAAACTAAAAATCAGCACGGCTCCGTTTGAATCATCATCAAGTAAAACATTTTCAGCAATATTCATTGCGAAAGAGGTTTTACCCATGCTGGGCCTTCCCGCAACAACAATAAGATCGCCCTTTTGAACTCCTTGAAGTTTATTATCCAAGTCTTTAAACCCAGTTGAAGATCCTATTAGTCCTCCAGATTTATTAGATAGCTCATGTAATCTGTCCATTGTTGAGGGAACTAACTCTTTCATTGACTGCAGACTTGAATCATTTTTATTTGTTTCATCATTTAGAGCAAAAATCATGCTTTCTGCTTTATCGAGAAGTGAAACACCATCCTGACCTTGAGGATTAGAAATTAACTCAGAAATATCTGAATTTGCTTTCATCAACTTTCTTGTAATAGATCTTTGTCTAATTATTTCAGCATATGCTTCAAGATTAGCAGCAGATGGAGTGGATGTAGCTAATTCAATTAAATACTCTTTTCCACCTACTTTGTTGAGTGAGTTTTTATTGTCAAGTTTTTCTGAGACTGTAAGAGGATCAAGAGGCTTGTTTTCCTCAATAAGTTCTGACATGGACTGAAATATAATTTGATGATCCTTACCATCAAAATCATTCTCTTTTATGACTTGGATGACTGTATCAAATCTTTGTGTTTCAAGCATTAAACCGCCCAAGACAGCTCTTTCAGCCTCCCTAGCTTGCTCATTTTGATTAATATTAATATCAGACATGGAATATGATTTTTACATCATATTTCAAAATATACAACTACTCTGGAGATACTTTTACTAATACTTCGACACTAACCTCAGGATGAACACTGATGACAATATTATGTTCACCGGTTTCTTTAATTGGACCATCCGGTAGCTGTACTTCACTTTTATCTATAGAAATATCCATGTTTGAAAATGCATCAGATATCTCACGTGTGCCAACAGAGCCATAAAGAGCACCTTCTTCTGTGACAGGAACTAGAATTTCGCATTCTGAACCTTCAATCATCTCACCCCTTACTTTAGCTTTAGTTAAGATATCTTCGGACATTGCTGCAAGCTCATCTTTTTTTGATTCAACTTCCGCAATATTTGATTCGCTTGCAAATGCTGCTTTTTTTTGAGGGATTAAAAAGTTTCTTGCATAGCCTGAATTGACCTCAACTATGTCACCAATTTCACCAAGTCTTTGAATTTTGTCTAAGAGTATAATTTTCATTATTTATGCATATCAGTATATGGTATTAAAGCTAAAAATCTTGCGATTTTAATATGTCTGGTAAGTTTTCTTTGATTAGATGCAGTAACACCAGTAACTCTTGCAGGAATTATTTTCCCTGTTTCTGTTATGAATTGTTTTAATATATTTACATCTTTGTAATCGAAAGTTTTAGGAAGTTCATATTTACTCATCTTTTACCTCCTCATCAGGAACAGATGCATCTTCTGCTTTATTGGGTGCCTCATTACTGTCTGTGTCATCAACTTCTTTGATTTTTTTTGCATCATTATCTTTTTTTATTTCAATGTCTTCAACATGATTGTCGTCAGAATCTGCTTCCTTTTTCTTTGTTTTTGATTCAACCAATAAATGAGAGTCTTCACCGTTATGTTCTTTAACCACTATAAAAAGATGTCTAATAATTGAATCGTTATATTTAATTTTATTTTCAATATCGATTAGTTTTGACGGATCTCCCTCAAGATTAAATAAAAGATAATGACCTTTATTGTGATTATTTATTGAGTATGAAAGTTGACGTCTGCCAACATCTTCAGTCTTTATAATGTTAAAGGAGTTATCTGATAGTAATGAATCAAAATCTTTCATAAAGGATTCCAATTTATTGGAAAGATTAGGATTTAATATTATGACTGCTTCGTATTTGTTCATGTTTTCCTTATGGTTATAGATTTTTACCTAATGTAAAAACCAAGGAAGACGCATTCTAATTGAATTAAAATCTAATTTCAATATTCGCTTTTTACAATTTTAAGAAGTTTTGAAAAAAAGCTTTGATTTTGCTCAGCTAAAATTTCATTATTCAGCTGTTTATTACCGTGTTCAATTAAGCCTATAGATGTAGAATAAATTGGATTTTGTAAGATTGTTTCCATACCTTGAAAATTTGAAGGAATTCCGAGTCTTACAGATGTCTGAAAAATAGACTCTGCTAGCTCAACAACTCCCTCCATTTTTGAGGTCCCACCAGTAAAAACAATTCCAGCAGAAATTTTATCTTCAAAACCATTCCGTGTAATTTCTGCTTTTATTAAATCAAATAATTCAGAATATCGTGGCTGAATTATATCTGCCAAAGAACTTCTAGATAATTCTCTGGGTGGCCTACCTCCAACTCCAAGCACTTCAACAGTTTCATCGTCTTTGGTAAATTCTGTTACAGCGCAGCCATGCTTCTGTTTAATGTCTTCAGCCTGTGGTGTCGGAGTTCTTAGTGCTTGAGCAATGTCACTTGTTACTTGATCTCCAGCAATTGGAATAACACCTGTGAAAACAATTGAACCAGAATTAAATATAGCAATGTCTGTTGTTCCTCCTCCGATATCAACCATGCAAACACCAAGATCCTTTTCATCACTGGATAGAATTGAATGAGAACTTGCTAACTGCTCTAGGACAAACCCGTCTACACTCAAACCACAATTTTTAATGCACTTTTCGATGTTTTTAATTGCGCTATTTGCACATGTTACTAGATGAACTTTAGCCTCTAATCTTACTCCTGACATACCTAAAGGATCGAGACTCACTTCTTGACCATCAATAACAAATTCCTGAGGCAAAACATGTAAAACTCTTTGATCAGATGGTATTGATACTGCTTGAGCAGAGTCAATTACTCTATCAATATCATACGAAGTTACCTCTTTATCTCTTATTCCAACAGCACCTTGAGAATTTAAACTTTTTATATGATTTCCGGCTATGCCTACAAAAACAGATTTAATTTTTTCTTCAATCATTGATTGAGCTTGTTCGACAGCTTTACTAATGGCATCAGTTGTAGCATCAATATTTACAACAACACCTTTTTTTAACCCACTTGATGGATATGCTCCAAGAGCAACTATTTCTAATTTATTTTCGTTATTGTATTTGCCAACGATACAGACCACTTTAGATGTGCCAATATCTAGGCCAACTATCATATTAGAATTTTTATTCAGTGCCATAATTTAAAGCAACCCCATCTTTATATCTAATGTCTATGATACTAGGTATTTTTCCATTCTCGAACAAATAATTCGAAGTATCTATAAAATTTTTTATTTTTGTATCTGATAAATCTTTTCCGAAACGTATTACAGTGCTATCAGTGAAAATCTCCCAACCTTTTGAATGACTATATACAATTTTTCGAGTCTTATACTTTGACGAGACAAGATCAATGATCTGTAAAATTTCTTGAAGGTATTCTTCGGAGCTTTCAACATGAATTAAATCTCTTTTAGACATGTCAAAACTAAACTTATTTAGATTTTCATCATAAAAAAATTTGTTGTTTAATACAAAAATTGGTTTTTTATTTTTGATATTAATAAATATTTTATTTCCAAAGGGTTTTGAAATAATTGAAAAATCCTGGATCCAATCCTGATCTTTAATTAATTTCTCAATATCACTTACTGATTGCATTTTTTGTAAATTTTTTATTAGTCTTGTCTGAGATTCAAACTCAAACCCAGATTCAAAATTTATACTGATATCAAGCTGTTTTGAATAGAGGTTTATTGATGAGAAGCTTAATATAGATATAAAAATTATTTTAAACATATCTAAGAATTTTTTTAACGACCTCTTCGTATGATAATCCTAGAAAACTGCCAGATTTTGGAACGCAGCTGTGACTTGTCATACCTGGCACAGTATTAACTTCAATAACATGTAATTTTCCTTTTTCGTCTTGCATGAAATCAACTCTTGCCCAGCCATTACATTCAAGGACATTAAATGCTTTTAATGCAACTTTGGATATTTTTGCAAAATCTTTATCTGATAAATCTGCCTCAGCAAGAATTGTTTCATTGGAAACATACTTTGCATCATAGTCATAGAACTCATTATTTGTTTTTATTTCTATAGGAGGAAAGCACTCATTATTAATTATTGTTACAGTATATTCTCTTCCCAAAATTCTTTCTTCAAATATAAACTCCCTTGATTTGTTATGACACTTATTTTTAGCATCTTCAAATTCTTCAAAATTTGAAATTTTAAAAATATCTATACTTGAGCCGTCCTCAGACGGTTTCATAAAAAGTTCTGAATCGTATCCATGTTCCTCAAAAAATGATACAAAAGGATTGAATGACTCCTCTAGATTTTTACAATATATAAAATTTGGAGTTTGTATTGAGTTTTCGATTAGCAACTTTTTGCACAATCTTTTGTTCCAAGTATTCTCACATCCTCGTGAATTTGAACCGGTATATTTAATCCCAATTGACTCTAGTTTTTCTTGAAGAATACCACTTTCACCTTCAAATCCGTGAAGAGCAATAAATATTACATCAAATTTATTAAATTCGTTTATGCTTACTAAATCTTTAAAGTCAATTATCTGGGAATCATGACCGATCTGAATAAGTGCGTCATTAACTCCGTTTCCACTTTTTAATGATATTTCTCTTTCAGGTGAAGAGCCTCCGCATATTACAGCAAATTTTCTAATTTCATCCATTTTTTATACTTTCGCAAACTTTTGAAATGCTCCCTGCCCCTTGAGTTACCAAAATATCATATGAGTCTTTTTTTAATTTTATAAAATCAATAATATCATCGTCATCTTTTAAATGGGTAACGTCCTTGTGGCCCTTTTTGATAATTGATTCTACAATCCTTTTGGAATTTATATCTTTAATTGGTTTCTCACTTGCAGAATATATATCAAGCAATATCAAGCAATCCGCCATCACCAGAACATCAACAAAGTCATTAAAAAGTTGTGCAGTTCTTGTATACCTGTGAGGCTGAAAAATCATACATATTCTTTTATTTGGATATTCTTCTTTTATTCCGTTTAAATTACATCTTATTTCAATTGGATGATGTCCGTAATCGTCAATAAGTGTTATCTTTTTTGATTCTATATTAACTTTATGTTTTTCATACCTTCTTCCTACACCAGAAAAATCTGATATAGCTTTTCTTATTTTTTCAATACCAATTTGTTCCTCCAGCGCTACAGAAATTGCAGCAGATGCATTAAATACATTATGTTTGCCTGGTAAATTTAATAAAAAATCATATTTAGAATTATTTTTACTGTCGTAGATTGTAAAATTTTGACTTCCTCCCTTGCTCTCAATATTTCTTATCACATAATTACAGTCAGTTTTTTCGCCAAAAGTTATCGTCTTTCTTGCGATTCTTTTTGAAACTTTCAAAACATCACTATCATCACCATTCATGACTACGTAACCCCAGAAAGGAATATTTTCAAGAAAAGTTACAAATGAATCTAATAAATTTTCAAAAATATTGTTGTAATGAACCAGGTGATCATTATCAATATTTGTTAATACGGCTACATCAGGTTGTAAATGAATAAATGTTCCATCGCTTTCGTCTGCTTCTGCAATTAGATATTTGCCTTTTCCAAGATCAGAGTTCTCATTAGTGCTGAGAACTTTTCCTCCCACAACATATGTTGGACTTAAATCAGCAACGTCAAAAATTTTTGCAATCATGCTAGTTGTTGTAGTTTTTCCATGGCTTCCAGCTATCGCAATACTTTCATAACCAATCATCAAGCTTCCAAGCATCTCTGCTCTTGGTATTACAGTTATTGATTTATTTTTTGCTGCAATTAATTCTGGATTATCAGCTTCAATTGCTGATGAAACAACCAACAAGTCAGCTCCATCAATGTTTTCCTTACAATGTCCATGAAAAACAACTGCACCATCTTTAGCAATTTTTTCTAATTCTTCAGAAAAATTAATATCAGACCCTGAAACTGAATACCCTTTTTGCAAAAGAACTCTTGCAATTCCTATCATGCCAGCACCACCAATACCCACAAAATGTATATTTTTTACTTTTTCTAATTTTTTCACTTTCTACTCAAGTAATGATTAATATTATCTAAGATTTTTTTCGATGCATTAATATGAATTTTCGAGTCATTTTTTTTCCAATCTTTATACAACTCATCATCAACAATTGTCTTAATCTTTGCTGTTAATGACTCTAATGATCCCTTTTGTTCATGAATTAATCCCATTTTTTGATCAAAAATTAATTTTGCATTTTCAAGTTGATGATTATCAATTGAGTTTGATAATGGAATCATTAAGACTCCTCTTTTAAGAGAGGTAATCTCAGAAATACTTAATGCTCCTGATCTAGATATAACAAAGTCAGACCATAAAATTTGTTCAACAGGGTTATCATAGAAATCTCTTACCTCAGCTTGCAAATTATATTTTGCATACTGCTCTGAAACTTCACTTGATCGACCACTTCCACTTTGATGTTTAATATTGATATTAGAAAAGTTTTTCAGTGCAGTTGGAACAGAGGAGTTTATATATTCAGCACCTTGGCTACCACCGGTAATATAGATATTAATTTTATGATCATCAATGATCATTTCATTCTCTTCGAACTTTATAAATGAGTCTCTTATTGGATTTCCAGTTACTATTGAATTTTTGATATTTTTGATAGGCATCCCTAAAAAATTTATTTTTGAAAAATTAGATAAAAGTTTATTAGCTGAACCTAAAACTGAGTTTTGTTCATGAAGAAAAATTGGTTTTTTTAATATCCAACATGAAATTCCAGCTGGAACAGTAATAAAGCCTCCAAATCCTATCATGGCATCAATTTTTTCAATTCTTAGAATATTTAATACTTTAAAAATATTTACGATAATTTGAAATATGACCCTTATCTTTTTAAATATACTTTTTCCTCGAAAGCCCTCAATAGAAAGTTGATATGATTTTATATTCAAATCTTTAAAAGCAATTTTCTCTATATTTGACCCAGTTCCAATAACTATGACTTCGTGATTATTACTAATAATTTCATTTGAAAGTGCCTGAGCTGGATACACATGACCTCCAGTCTTTGCAGCAACAATCATAAATTTCATAATTTAAAATATCTTATTTTCATTATTAATTCTCAGCGCGATTCCTATCAAAGACAACATAATTATAATACTTGTCCCTCCATAACTTATAAATGGAAGAGTAAGACCTTTTGTGGGCAAAAGACCAATATTGACTGAAATATTAAAGATAGTTTGTATTGTAATTAAAAGAAAGATTCCAAAAACTGCATATCCTTGAAAAAGTCTACCCTTATTAAAAGATTCAAATGATATAAATATTAATCCGACGAAAAGTAATGCAAACAAGGTTATTAAAAAAAGGCCGCCTATTATGCCAAGCTCCTCTACAAGTATTGCAAAAATAAAATCAGTATGTGCTTCAGGAAGATAGAAACTCTTCTGGAAGCTATTTCCAAGTCCAACTCCCAACCACCCACCTTGACCAATGCTAATGAGAGAATTTGATAGCTGCCAACCTGCATTAAGTACAACATCTGCTGCGAATGGATCTGTAAATGCCAGTACTCTTGCAAGCCTCATTGGTGATGAAGAGATCGCAAGATATCCCAAGAGCACTATTAAAAGAACCAATAGACATAATTGTGTAAAAGATATACCAGCATAAAAAAGTATTCCCACAACTAAAATACAAATAATTGCGGTTGTTCCTAGATCTGGTTGTCCCATTACTAAAATAGAAATTAAAAAAAGTAAAAATAAAGGTTTTAAAAATCCCCTCAAAGAATCAATCTCTGTAATTCTTCTTACAGAATATCCGGAAATATACAGTATAAGGCTGAATTTACAAATCTCAGATGGTTGAATATTAATTGGGCCAAGTCTAATCCATCTAATACTTCCATTGACGTTAGTGCCAACATCTGGAACAAAAAGGATAGCAAGCAAAAATATACTAACTAACATAAACAACCAATCGATTTTAAATAAAAAATCAGATGGTATGAATAAAAAAAATGTCATGATTAAAAGTCCAATCCCAATAAAAAGAATTTGTCTCTGTGCGAAATAAAAAGGATTGTTTGTCATGTCATCTGCTATATAGATACTTGATGAAGCTACCATGATTATCCCCATCATAAGTAAAAATATTACAGGAATAATTACAAAAACATCATTATTGTTTATCTTCATTTAAACTGAGTATTTTTTGAAAAGTTTGTTAAACGCATCGCCTCTCTCTTCAAAATTAGCAAAATCTTCACCGCTTGGATAACCAGGTGAAAAAAGAATATTCTTACAAATTTTCTTGTTATTTAATGATTTAAAAATTTCTTCAAGTGTCTCAAAAATCTTTTTATTAGTATGCTTTATACATTTATCTATCTGCTTAGAATGCTTACCAAATATATAAATTTCCTCAGGCCCACATATCTCTATTTCTCTATTTCCCTCTTTTTTAGGATCACCACAAACTATCAAAACATATTCTGAATCAAAAAATTTTTTATTAGTTTTTTCGATTGCATGTTTAAGTGCATGAAAATTAGTACATTTAGAGTCATTAATAACTTTCTCTGAAATTATCTGGTATCTGTAAGGTAAATTTTTAAAAATAATCTCTTTTGCATCAGTTTTAGTAATCCATTTAAATAACTTACAAGGATCTATTTCAGATTTTATAAATTTTTTTGATAAAAGAATCTTCTCTTTTGCTTCTTTATACGATTCAAAATCACCATGATAGTCTAAATGGTCAACATCTATATTGAGCAAAATTCCGAAATCTAAATTATTTGTAATCATTTTGTCCAACTGAAAACTTGAGAGTTCTAGAATTGAATATTTACTACTATTTATGCTATCCAGCATTGGATTTCCAATATTTCCAATTAAATTTACAGAATCAAAATCCTTAAATAGCTGATAGAGATGATAGGCGGTTGTACTTTTTCTATTAGTTCCTGTAATTCCTATTTTTATTGAATTATCTTCTCGGAAAAATAAATCTAAATCTGTGAGAACATTTTTATTTTTGCATAAAATATCATGATAAATATCTTTTGGAATTCCTGGACTGCATAAAATTTGATCGTATTTAGTTAAATCATATTTTTTACTGTACTTTTTAATATTCTTATCAAATATGTCAAATTTTAAATTCTTGTTATTTAAGTATCTCTCAAATGATTCACCGGTCTTACCATAACCATATATGAGAGATTTCATTGCAACTACCTAATCTTTAAGGTTGATAAAGCAATTAAAATTAAAACTAACGTAATTATCCAGAACCTAACAATAATTTTTGGTTCAGCCAAACCTTTAAGTTCATAATGGTGATGAATTGGTGCCATTAGGAAAACTCTCTTACCTCTTGTCTTAAATGATATGACTTGAATTGCAACACTCAAAGTTTCAATTACAAAGACTCCTGCCATTATGGCAAACACAAGTTCATGTCTTAGTATGATTGCAATAATTCCTAAAATAGCTCCCAAGGCAAGAGAACCAATATCGCCCATAAACACCTGAGCAGGATATGTGTTATACCATAAAAAACCTATGCCAGAACCTATAAGGGCACCACAAAATACTATCAGCTCTCCTGATAATGGTAAGTGAGGAAGATATAGATAATCAGCAATTAATTGATTACCCATAGCATAAGCAATGAGGCCTAGTGCACCACCGATCAGAACGGAAGGCAAAATTGCCAGGCCATCAAGACCATCGGTTAAATTTACAGCATTTGAAGATCCAACAAGCACAAATACCCCAGTAAAAATAAATAAATATGGTGACATTGGAATTATAAAATCTTTAAAAAAAGGAACTATGAATGAGATTTCTGGAATAATTTCTGCAGAAAAATATAAATAAGTTATTGATATTAATGAAATAAATGATTGAAAGATTATCTTCTGTTTAGAAGTAAGGCCGTCTGAGTTTTTATTTTTAATTTTTAAATAATCATCAAAAAATCCTATGACTGAAAAACCAACAGTAACCCCAAGAACAACCCAAATATATCTATTTCCTAGATCTGCCCAAAGTAAAGTTGAGGTTACTAGAGAAAATAAAATTAACAGTCCTCCCATGGTTGGTGTACCTGTTTTCTTATGATGAGAAGATGGACCATCTTCCCTTACGTACTGCTCGAACTGGAGCGATTTAAGAAAACTTATGATCACAGGACCCATTAAAATAGAAATTATTAATGCTGTAAGAGTACCTCCTATTGTGCGTACAGTAAGATATCTAAGAACATCAAATCCTGGATCAACTGAGACTAAAACTGTACCTAAATACTCAAACATTAATAAATCTCTCCATCCTCATTCCTCTAGAACCCTTCATTAAGATAACATCATTTTTTGATATATTTTGAATTAAATAGTCTTTAAGTTCATCTTCTTGATCAAAAAAAATTCCGTTTTTTCCAAAGCCGTCAACTGAATACTTTGTGAGCTCTCCAAAACCAATGAAAGTATCAATTTTTTTGGTGTATGCATATTGACCAACCTCCTTATGCAAGCTTCGTTTATAGCGCCCTAATTCCAACATATCACCCAAAATCAAATAAGTTTTACCATTATAATTACTCAATAAATCAATAGATTTTTTTGTAGAATCCGGATTTGCGTTGTAGGTATCATCTATTAAGGTTGAATTGTTTATCCATTTTGATTTTTTTAATCTTGATACAACAAACTTTAAGGAATTTATCTCCTTTGAAAATTCATTAAGATCCTTTTTTAAATAATAATGAGCTGCGCAACTAGCAAGAATATTCATAGCGTTATGTTTACCCTCTAAATTCGAAGAAATTTGTATATTGTTTTCAAGATATTTTGATTCAATACAGAAATCTATTCCGATACTAGTTAATTTTATATTTGAAGGATAAAAATCTGCAGAATTTGTCAGTCCAAAAGTAATCACATCAATGTCATCTCTAATACTTTTCCAATATGCGAGATGTTTTTGGTTGCAATTTGGTACTATTAGACATCCATTCTTTTTGATATTGCTAATAATTTCAGATTTAACTTTTAATACACCTTCAATATTTTTTAAATGCTCAAGATGGGAGTGTCCAATATTAGTAATAATTCCGATATGAGGATTTAGTATTTTACTTAGATAATCAATATCTTTTAGTTTGGATGCACCTATTTCATATACTAGATACTTTGACTCTCT
Organism: uncultured SAR86 cluster bacterium; assembly: GCA_902632555.1. Taxonomy (GTDB): domain Bacteria; phylum Pseudomonadota; class Gammaproteobacteria; order Magnimaribacterales; family D2472; genus SAR86A. The sequence continues at coordinate 81,596 of CACPCZ010000002.1, forward strand.
AGAAGAATTAAGAATACTTAATGGTAATCCAATTTGGTTATTAAAATTTTTTATAGTGCTTGAAGAATGATCAAGTGTTTTTGCTATGATATTAGTTGTTGTTGTTTTTCCATTACTGCCGGTTATTGCAATTACTTTCCCATCGTAATTTTTGATAATATTTCTACAGATTTTTTTGAGGGTCTGAATGGTATCTTTTACATAGATAATTCTTTTGTTTGTATTATTTATAAATTTTTTATCATCGACAAAAGCAATTAGAGCTCCATTTTTTAGAGCATCTTCAGCAAAATCATTTCCATTAAAATTGTCGCCTTTTATTGCAAAAAATAAGGAGTTTTTCTTAATTTTTCTTGTATCTATTGAGATATTTTTAAAAGAAGAATATTTTCTTATTTTTATTTCAAGATATTTCTCAAGATCATGTGTGTTAGTTATAAATTTCATTTATAACCTCATGATCACTATAGTTGATAAACTCTCCTTCAATCTCCTGAAATTGTTCATGGCCTTTTCCTAATACAACTAAGCAATCATCTTTGTTAAGCATATCGCTAGCTTTTATAATAGCCTTTTTTCTGTCTTTAATTGCAATCACCGAGTCCAATTTATTATCTTTTTTTGAATCCTCATAGATTTCTTCAAAGGTTTCATGCCTTATATTATCGCTCGTAAATATAACTTTTGAGGAATACTTTATGGCTGTTTTAAGCATTTTTGATCTTTTTCCTTTATCTCTACCACCGCCGCATCCAAATACAACTATAAGATTATCAAAATATTTTTCTATTGAGCTTAAAAGCGAATCCATAGCATGCTCATTATGCGCATAATCAATGATGACATTATGAGAGATACCTTCTATGAGCTCTACTCTGCCAATTGGTAATTTTAAATACCGAAGATTATTAGTTGAGCTATCAGAAAATTCATCAAAACCAATTGAACAAATAGCAAAAACTAAATTTTCAATGTTGAATTCAGGAAACAGATCGCATTTAAATCTATATTTTTTTCCTATTTCATGCTCCTGACTTTTAGGTGGATTATTAAGTAATATATAAAACTCAGATTGTTTAATTGAAGATTTTTCTATTTTGAAAAAAATATCTGCAAATAAATTAGTATCACAAATTGTTTTCAAATTAATTCTATTTTTCTTTAAATAACTATAATCGCTAAAATATTTTTCTAACTCAGCTTTTATAAGCATCACATTTGACTTAGTCTGAAATATACCAAATTTTGCATCTCTATATGACTTCAAAGATTTATGATAATCAATATGGTCATTGGTTATATTTAATATAGAAGCTGAATTAAAGTACTCAATGCCAAAAAGTCTATCCTGCTCGAGCGCATGTGACGAAACTTCAATACAAATGTTTAGGGAGTCCATGCCCCAATTTGCAGAACTCACAATATCAAATAATTCAAAAACACTTGGAGTTGTTTTGGTCGAAAATGATGTTTGTATTTCTTTATTGTTATGCATAACTCCAAGAGTGCCTATATAAATCGATTCATAACCCGTATGGCTCAGTAATTGATGGCAAAGAAATGCAGAGGATGTTTTTCCATTTGTTCCTGTGAAAGTAAAAAAATTATTATTATTTATGTCAATGCCTTTTAATTCATTTAGAAATTTAATAATTAACTTATTTAGATCTTTTATGTAAAAAACTTTATTGTTATCCGATTCATAAGTTTTATCATCATGAACTGCAATTGATGCTCCATGATTTAGTGCCTCCTCAACGAAATTACTTCCATGATCTTTTGTTCCCGGCAACCCAAAAAAAATTGAATCTTTTTTAATTTTTCTAGAATCATTAGTCGCATGAGAAATATTAGTTCCTTTTGGAAATTTCACTCCTAAAATATCTTCCAATTTACTCATCTTCAAAGTATCCAAGATGGTTTAAGGAACTTTCTGCAATTTTTGCAAAAACTGGAGCAGCAACTACACCGCCTGAGTAAGAATTTAATCCAGGATTATCAATTGAAACAAATATTGTTAAAGATTTTTCACTTAATGGAGCTATTCCTATGAATGATGCTCTGTATACGTCCTCAACATATCCTGCACCTCTTCTGGTTTGATGAACAGTACCAGTTTTACCACCTTCTGAAAAACCTTTGATGTCTGCTGCCTTTCCAGTTCCATCTTTTACAACCTGTCTTAGTGCTTCTAAGACATAGTCCGCAGAATTAGCTGAAATTACTTTTCTAGAAATATCTTCATCATTTTTAAGTAATTTAAAATCTTTTAAATACCCATCATTTGCAAAAACCGAATATGCAGATGCAATCTGAAATGGACTTATTGTTATACCATATCCATAACCCAAACTTGCTAATTCTTTATCAGCCACCTTTTCTTTAATATTCATATATCCAAATGCCGAAGATGGAAAATTAAGAGATACTGGTTTTGTGAATCCATATTCAAAATAATTATTCTTTAAGTTTGAATACCCTAATTGAAGTGCTATTTTTGATGCTCCGATCTGACTTGATACGGCAATAATTTCTTGTGGTGTTAATTGTTCGTGATTTTTAGAGTCCACAATTATCTTGTCATCTAAATTTAGTCTTCTTGGAATATAAATCTCCTCATGTGGTGAAATTAAATTTAAATCAATAGCTTTTGATAGAACAATTGGTTTTATTACAGATCCTAGCTCATAAGCATCTACAAGTGCCCGATTCTTTTGAATTTTTCTGTTTGGATTATTTGGATTGTATGATGGATAGCTAGCAATTGCTAAAACTTCGCCTTTTTCATTATCGAGGATAACAACGGTTCCTGCTTCTGCTTTATTATTTTTGATTCCTTCAACCAGGTATTTATATGCATAAAATTGAAGAGTTGCATCAATTGTTAATTGAATATCTTTACCTTTAACAGCCTTTTTGATTTCAATTGGTTGGACAAATACTTCTTGTTTGGCGTTTTTAAAATATTGCTTTTTCCCATCTTTACCTGCTAACAAACTATCATAACTTTTTTCAAGACCCTCTTGTGCTCCATCTTTTCCATAAAAACCAACCAAAGTTGCTATTTGGTCACCAAGTGGATAATGTCTACTATGTCTACTCTCTATCTCAAAATTAGATAAGCTTAGTTTCTTTATAAGATTAATTTCTTTTTTTGAAATGTTTTTTTTAAGTAATGTCTTTTTTTGATAACCTTCATCGATGAGTTTAAATTCAAGCTCTATATTCTCAGCTAACTTCAACAAATCTGATTTCTTAAATCCCTTAAGAGCATATAAATCATAATTAACTATTGAGACGGCAAGAGGAAAGTTATTACGATCAAATATTGTTCCTCTAATTGGAATTATATTTTTATATTTTATATATCTTTTATTTCCCTCGTTTTGAAGGAAATTTCCCTCACTTATTTGAATTTGAAAGATTTTAAAAATTATTGTTGAAAAGCAAAATAAAATACAAATAGATATTAATGAAAATCTCCAATTAAAATTTTTTATTTTATTTTTCATTTTTAATAATTTTTGTTGGTCTTTTTTTCACCATGCCAAGGTCTTGTTTGGCTATTTTTTCAATACTTGCTGGAGAATTTTCAACATAAAATTGTGTAATTAATTTCAAGTTAAGGTCTTTTAAGTTGTCATGTTCAATCTGTAAATTCTCAAAATTATTATGTAGCGTTGTTATTTCCCATGACAGCTTAATTTTTTCAAGACTGAGAAATAGAACAAGAATATTCATAACAACAAAATAGGATATTTCTTTTCTATTGATCATATTTTTTGAAATACCCTCATAATTGCACTTCTTGATCTTGTATTTGTTTTAATTTCTTTATTAGATGGCCTTATTTTTTTTGCAATACATTTGAACGTTATGATTCTTTCATTGTTTAATGGAATATCTCTTGGAAAATGTATTTCCTTTGGCTTGAAGAAGTTTTTAATAATATTATCCTCCAACGAATGGAAGGCGATTGTTACAATTATCCCATTCTTTTTAATAATATGTTGAGCTGATCTTAATGATTCTTCCAATTCATCAAGTTCATTATTTATAAAAATTCTGAAAGCTTGGAATGATTTAGTAGCTGGATGATTTTTCTTTTGTTTTTCTGGATAAATATTTTTAATGAGGTCCGCTAATTGGATAGTTCTAAGAATAGGGGTTTTTTGTCTTTCAGAAATAATTTTTTTTGATATAAGCTTCCCATGCTTTTCATCGCCATAAGTATATAAAATTTTCATTATTTCAGATTCCGGGGCATTATTGATCCAATCAATTAATGATTCACCATTGGTATTATCAAATCGCATATCAAGTGGACCATCTTTGTTAAAACTAAAGCCTCTATCAGGATCATCAAAATGTGTTGAGCAAGTTCCTAGATCGTATAATATGCCATCAACACTATTTTCCTTAAAGTACTTATTTAAATTACAAAATGAATCATGAATAATTTTGAAGTTTTTATGAGTTATTTTTTTTGCAAATTTAATTGCATCAGGATCTTTATCGAAAGAGGTTAAGAATCCATTTCTATGTATTTTTTCTAAAATATTTTTTGAATGTCCGCCTCTCCCAAAAGTACAGTCTATAAAGGCACCGTCATTGTTATGAATTAAAAAATCAATAGATTCTTCCAGTAAAACTGGAAAGTGAAGCATTTTAATCTACTTGTTTTCTCATAAAAGTCGGCACATCAAGGAAATCTATAGCCTCTGCAGACGATGTGCCAACTTTTTGACTTGTTTTATCTTTGTCTAAACCAACAGGGTTTAACTTCATAGATGGTTCATTGTCTATCACTAGAGATGGTGCTCTTTGATCTACTCCAGTTGCGACAATAGTAACTTGCAAGTCATCTCCAAAACTATCATCGTAGACTAATCCGTAAATTATGTTTGCATCTTCGCTAACAATTTCATCAACAATATCTGCAACTTCAGTTTGATCCCCTAGTGTTGGTTTCTTAGCAGTGATATTTACTAAAACGCCTCGTGCATTTTTTAAATTTATATCTTCAAGAAGTTCGCTTTTAACAGCCATTGTACCCGCTGCTTCAGCTCTGTTTTTACCACTTGCTCTGCCAGTTCCCATCATAGCAATGCCCTTTTCAGACATAACAGTTTTAACATCAGCAAAATCAACATTAATGTGTCCTTTTTTCATTATGATGTCAGAAATACCTTGAACTGCGCCCCTTAATACGTCATCTGCTTTTGCAAAAGCTTCTTGCATAGGCGTGTCTTCACCAAGAATTTCATAGAGTTTTTGATTTGGGATCGTAACGAGACTGTCAACTTCCTCAACCAAAGCTGCCAATCCTTTTTCAGCAGCTCCCATTCTTTTTTTACCTTCAAAACGAAAAGGCTTTGTTACAACAGCTACTGTTAGAGCACCAAGTTCTTTAGCAATAGATGCGATTACCGGTGCGGCTCCTGTGCCAGTACCACCACCCATTCCAGCTGTTATAAAAATCATATCCGCTCCGCTTAATAGTTCTTCTATTGCGGTCCTATCACTTTCTGCTGCTCGTCTACCAATATCAGGATCAGCTCCCGCTCCTAGTCCTTTGGTAAGGCCATTCCCTAGTTTAAGAGTTATAGCACCATCTGCGGTTGAAAGTGCTTGCGTATCAGTATTTGCGCATATAAAGTCAACGCCATCAATATTATGGTTAATCATGTGAATTACAGCATTGCCGCCGCCGCCTCCAACACCAACAACTTTAATTTTTGCATTTTCAATAGCTTGTCCAATTACTTCAAAATTCATCGATTTCCCCTTTAAAATGACATTTCTTTTATGCTCTCAGGAAGAACAACATCTAATATCTCAGTAGATAATGATCCTCCTGTTTGTCTCATTTCCCAATTATTTATATTCCAAACTTCAAATTTATTGCCCATACCAACCAGAGCAATCTGTTTTTGATCTTTTATTTCAGAGTATTCTCGAAGATCTGATGGGATCCTCACCAACATTCTTCCTTCAATATCTATTTCGGTTTCGTATGCGTTTCCAAGTATTGTCCATTGTAAATTTCTTACAATTGGGTCTAACCCCTGTAGAGACTGAAGTTTCTTTGAGATTTTTTCCCACTCTTTATCAGAATATATCTTTAAAGATGGATATTGAGGATCTTTTGTTATAACAAGTGCGTTCAGATTTTGATTTCTAAAATCATTTCTATATCTAGCAGGAATAGCTATTCTGCCTTTTGCATCCATAGATAATGAATTAAATCCAAACATCCACAAAATATAAAGACTTTTTGCACACATTGCAACACTTTTACACACTTTTTCACACTATGGAAACTATAAAAATGCTTAATAAAATAGTATGAGTTGGTTTATAAGCCGGATTCTGTTAAATATGATCATCTATCTTGATATTATGTTGCCATAATATTCTAGCAACCTACCCAAATCCAAAACGAGCAGCTTTATAGGATTTCTATTTGGTCTTGCTTCGGGCTGGGGTTTACAATGCCATAGATGTTACCATCTAAGCGGTAAGCTCTTACCTTACCTTTTCACCCTTACCAAAAAATGGCGGTATATTTTCTGTTGCACTTTCCGTAAGCTCACGCCTCCCAGGTGTTACCTGGCGCCCTGCTCTATGAAGTCCGGACTTTCCTCTAAAAATTAGCGATCATCCAACCAACTCAAACAATATTATAAGGTCATTATGATTCATTTAGAAATTTATATATCTCTCGTTTATTTTGTTTAGTCAATAGAGATATTAGTCTTGCAGCATCTGAGGTAGATAGTTTTGAAAGAAATTCTTCTTTGATTTTAGGATTTATTTTTAAATCTATTTTTTTATTAATTTTTCCTTCAACAATTAATACAACTTCGCCCTTAATTGGGATATTTCCTTCATCAATTGCATTAATTACATTTATACATTTATCTGTAATTATCTGCTCATGTGCTTTTGTCATTTCTCTGCAGATTGAGATATTTCTATTTGGATCAATAAGAGTAGATAAAATTACTAGAGAATCTCGCAGTCTTTTTATAGATTCAAAACATATTGATGTTTTATTATCATTTATAACTTTTTTTAAAAATTCTTTTTTTAAATTTTTTTTTCTAGGAATAAAGCCATAAAAAGAAAATTGATCAGTTGGAAGCCCAGACATTACAAGAGCATTTATAACAGCTGATGGACCAGGTAATAAAGTATATTTAATTTTTAAGCTATTAAGTTCTCTAATTAATTTGTATCCCGGATCTGAGATAGCTGGAGTTCCAGCTTCAGAGGCAAGAACAACATTTTTTTTATCTTTAAGGTGTTTAATAATTTCTTGAGAAATTTTATCTTCATTATGTTCATGAAAACTATTGCATGCTTTATCACATTTAATATGTTTAAGAAGATTTTTAAAACTCCTAGTATCTTCAGCATAAATATAATCTGCAGATTTGATGACCTCTATTGCCCTCAATGATATATCATCTAAGTTACCAATTGGTGTTGATATTAAATTTAACATTTATGTAGGCATAATAATTATATGAAATTGAGCTTAACATTTATTTTAACTCTGTTAATAGTGTTTGTTACTTCATGTTCTACGATTCCATCTGAATTTGATAGAAATGATGAGTTAATTCAAAAGGATAATAGTCCTTTTGTGAATAGGCATTTTAAAAATCCAGTTGACGCTGATGTAATTAATGCTCTTTCAAAAGGATACAACTTAAAAAAACTAAATGATGATGAAAAAGAATTAATAATCTCAAGCATCAGAAACGGAAACATCAAAAGAGCCTATATTAATAAAATAGATATCATGCTTAAAGACCTGGACAAAGTATTTTCAAGTGAGCTTGAACTTAACATTAGCACTTCCGAAAAAAATAAAAAAATAATACTGGAGTCTCTTTTAAATGATGAAATGATTTTTTCTATTTTTTTTAATGAAAATACTGACAAGTCAATAAATAATGATGTCTTAAATGCAAAGTTAAGTTTTTTTTGTGAAAGTTTTGTTAGTGAGCAGAGAAACATAATTGAAAAACATATATTTAAAAATGAAACTTCAAACAACAAAATTTTAGTTATCTCTTCAGAAAAATTTTCAAATACTGTCGGTAAATTAAAAGATAATTATCCGGATCAAATTTATTTAGAACTAAATAATCAAAACTTTGAGACTGGAATTCAGGAAGTACTTGAAATAAATGAAAGTAATCAAAGGAAATTGATGGTTTCTAAATTAGATAGCAGCATTCAAATCGAACATAATCCTCGAATAAGAAAAGATATTGATAGGGTATATTTTTTAGTTTCTTATGATTTAGGAAAAGCTGTTGCTCCACTGTTAAGAAATTATTCAGTTGACCTTGCTATTTTTTCATCAAGTGAAATTTTTCATGGCGCAAGTAATTTAAATGACCTTGCAGATTTTGAGAATATATTAATTCCAATTTCCAGAAACTTTCTGATTTCGGCAAATCAAAAAAGTCTTAATAATTTTAAAGATAAATTTGAAAATCTTTTATTAGAAGATTACTTAACTTTAGAAAAAATAACTCAGAATAATTTATATGACACGTCATATTTGCTAAATACTGGTGAAGTCAGTGTTAATGAAGGTCAATGCATAAATAGAAAAATGAATTTTTGGAATATAGATATTAGCCAGATTATTACTCAGCCTTGAGGTCTCTTTCAATGGATGAAAGGCTATCAAGAAAACCAGGTCTCTCAAAAATAGCTTTTTGATAATCTATAAGTGGCTTTAAATGCCTATTTACTGGAAGCTTTATTCCAATTGAGGGAAGCCTCCAAAGAATTGGAGCGAAACAACAATCTACAAGTGTAAATTCATCGCTCATAAAAAATTTAAATTCTTTGAATGTTGGTGCAATTGAAGATATTTCATGGAGTAACTCCTCTCTAATTTTCATGAGCTCCTTTTCGGTTTTATTACCTTCAATTAAAGAATCTACCATTGGGCACCATTCTCTATCTATTCTTAACATCAATGTTCTGCTGTTTGCTCTTGAAACTGGATACACAGGCAGTAAAGGAGGATGAGGAAATCTCTCATCAAGATACTCCATCATTACAGATGGATCGTGTATTGCAAGATCCCTATCAACTAAAATTGGCAATTTATGATATGGACTAATTGACAGAATTTCATCTGGGGTTTCTTCAGGTTTAGCTTCATTTATTTCTGCTGATATGTCTTTTTCAGCAAGAACTATTCTTACCCTTTGGCTGTAATGATCGTCTCTGTCTGAATATAAAATCATGCTTTCCCCTTTTTCATATTGTAATCTTTATGGAACTCTCTATAAAGTAAAGATGATAATGCTGTAAAAATTAAAAAATAAAAAACTACATACCAGCCTATCCTTTCTCTTGTTGCTTTTATTGGCTCTCCAACGTATACCAAAAAATTTGTCAAATCATATATCAAAGAGTCAAATTCTTCTTTATTTAGTTGTCCAGTCCCCTCTTCAACTTCCAAAAAGCCGCACTTCTCTTTTGTTATAGTATTTCCCTGATCGTCTCTTTTTTCACCACCATTTCTGGCTAAAACAGGAATATTTTTACATACCAGTCTTTGGTTACCCTGAAGAGCCATTAAAACATTAGGCATTGCGGTTCCAGGATAAACTAAATTATTAACTCCATATTGTTTAGAGGCGTCCTCATAATAGGCTCTCAAATATGAATATATCCAATCGTCGCCTTTATATCTAGAAACTAAGGTTAAATCTGGAGGAGCAACACCAAACCATTTTGCTGATTCCTCTGCGGGCATAGAACCAGTCATCAAATCTCCGGGCTTAATTGATTTATCAAAAACTAAATTTTCAAAAAATATATCTTCGGGTATTTGAAGATCGCTAGCAACCCTTCCCCATCTCGAATATTTTAAAGAATGACATCCATAGCAATAGTTAATGTATGTTGCAGCACCTCTTTGCAATGATTCAATATCATTAAGGGAATATTTGAATACATCACACTCTCCATAATCCTTACATGCGCCTCCTGCGGCAGCATTGATATTTAGAGAAAATAATAAAATACTAAAAAGAAAAATAAATTTATAAATTAAATCTTCTTTTAAATAACTTAGGATCATAATCTATCTGGAACTTCTTTTGTGGTCTCATATTTTGTATATATCGGCATTAACAAAAAATATGCAAAATATATTACAGTACATACAACACTCATAATTTTTCTAACCTCAGTTACTCCAACTGTTCCCAAATATCCTAAAGTAAGAAAACTTACTCCAAATAATGTGATAGCTATTTTGCTGTATATACCTTTATATCTGATTGAAGCTACTTTACTTCTGTCTAACCATGGAACAACAAAAAATATTGCTACACCTGCGGCCATAACAATTAAACCACCTAGAGGATCAGGAATTGCTCTTAGCATTGTATAAAATGGTGCGTAATACCAAACTGGGGCAATGTGATCAGGAGTTACCAAAGGATTAGCCTCTTCAAAGTTAGCCATTTCAATAAAATAACCTCCTCCTTCAGGAAAGAAGAACATTATTATTGAAAAAACTGTCATAAATACACCTATAGCTACTAAGGCATTTAAAACTTTATATGGAAAGAACGGAACACTATCTAGAGGGACGCCATCATCGTCAAGAAATTCTTCAATATCAACTCCCTCTGGATTACCAGCCCCAACTTCATGTAAAGCAACTAAATGTAAAAAAACTAAGGCTATTAACACAAGTGGAAGAGCAACAACATGTAAGGCAAAAAATCTTGACACAGTGATACCTGAAATATAATAGTCACCTCTTACCCATAATTCTAGTGATTCTCCAATATATGGAATTGCTCCAAATAAAGAAATGATTACCTGTGCTCCCCAGTATGACATTTGACCATATGGTAGAACGTATCCTAAGAATCCTTCTGCCATCATGGCAAGATAGATAGTGCACCCAAAAATCCATACAAGTTCTTTAGGCTTTTGATATGAGCCGTATAAAAGACCTCTAAACATATGGAGGTATACAACTGCAAAAAATAATGAGGCGCCAGTGGTATGCATGTATCTTATAACCCACCCATAATCGACATCTCGCATAATATATTCAATGGATGAGAAAGCCTGCTCCTCAGTATTTGAATATGGCATTATTAACCATATACCTGTAACTATTTGAATGATAAGAGTCACGGCTGCCAAAGCACCAAATAGGTACCAAAAATTAACTTTAGATGGAACGGGATGTTTTGAAAGATGTCTCTCAAAAGTATTAACTATAGGCAATCTTGTATTAAGCCATGAAAATAATTTGCCTGCTATTTCGGTCATTTTATAACTCCCTGTCCTCTCCAATAGTTAATATACTCCCATCAAACATATGCGGTGGCACTAATAAATTTGTTGATGCTGGAACACCTTTAAAAACTCTTCCTACAATATCGAACATTGAACCATGGCAAGGACAAAAAAATCCACCATTCCATGTAGCATCCCAAGGCTTGGGTTCAACCTCAGGAAAATATTTTGGAGCACATCCTAAATGAGTGCATACACCTGAAAAAACTGAATATTCTGGATTTTTTGATCTTGAAGGATTTAAGCCTTTATAAGGTTCTTCAATTAAATCTGAATTAGGGTCGGCTAATTTAGGTACACTCAGATCTAGAGATGCCAAGCTCTCTTTAGTATGTCTCACTATGAAAACTGGCTGTTTTCTCCAGGCGACTTGTATTTGTTGTCCAAATTGCATTTTTGATACATCTAATTTTACTGCTGCACCTGCGGCTTTAGCTTTTGCACTTGGGTTCCATGCAGCAATAAAGGGTGTCGCTGCAAATGGAATACCAGAAAGACCAACGGCGCTTGTCAAGCCAATTAATACTTTTCTTCTTGTCTTATCTTTTTCTTGCATTCAGGCTGTGTGCTACTCAAATAACGCAAAAATTATAACATAATTATGCAATATAAAATTTAGTTATAATTGAAAATAAGTATTAAATATTTAGGATAATTATCTTTTAGAAAACTGCTTACTTTTTCTAGCTTTAACAAGACCAGGTTTCTTTCTCTCTACCCTTCTAGGATCTCTAGTAAGAAGGCCTGCTTTCTTAAGTTGAGGCCTCAATTCCTCATCATATGAAGTTAAAGCTCTTGAAATACCATGACGAATTGCACCAGCTTGACCGAAACTACCACCGCCTTTAACTTTTACATCCAGATCAACTTTCTCAATTAAATCGACAAGCTCAAGTGGTTGCATAACAAGCATCTGCGCAACTTTTCTACCAAAGTATTCATCAAGTTTTCTGTCATTTACTAAAATATTTCCTTTACCTTTTTTTAAATAAACTCTTGCTGAGGAAGTTTTTCTCCTACCTGTTGCGTAATGTACATCTGTGCTCATATAGTTGGGTTCCACTCTTTAGGTTGTTGAGATTCATGATCATGACTGGGACCACGAAATACTTTTAATTTTTTTATAATAGATTTGCCTAATTTATTTTTTGGTAACATTCCTTTAACAGCTTCTTCAATTATTTTTTCAGGATTTTTTTCATTAAGTTCTCTAAATGTTTTTGTTTTTAATCCCCCGGGATAAAGTGAATGTGAATAATACTTCTTATTTTCAAATTTTGATCCCGTAACCCTTATCTTTTCAGCATTTATAACAACAACGTAATCTCCTCCATCTGTATGAGGTGTATACGTTGGTTTATCTTTGCCTCTTATTCTGTCAGCAATCTTTGTTGCAACCCTTCCTAAGACCATGTCAGCAACATCTATTACAAACCAATCTCTGTTAATGTTTTCTTTTTTTAATGAGAAAGTTTTCATATTCATTTAAATTGAGATCGAATATTAATGTTTAGTGAGAAATATATCAATGTTTATAGGTATTTTAATTAAAAAATTTGGCTAACTTAAATGGTGAAATGAAATCATTTCCTTCAGTCTGCTTTCACATCTATCCCAAATAATCCCTAATTTTTCTCCAGAATAGGTCTTTGAAATATCATGGCTGTTAAAAAAGAATCTAACTTTTGATTTTTCTTTATATGCTATATCAACAAAAGAAATGAACCTTCTTATTATATCAAGCGAATCGTCATCACACTCCATGAAATCACTTATAAAAATCCAATCATATCTGTCACATATAAAAATATAGTCATCTGTGCCTGTTGCCTGTCTAAAGAAATTCGAAAATTCTATCCATAATAAATTATTAATAACCAGCTTACATTCAAAATCTCTATTATTGACTGCAAGTTTTGAACTCAAAAATTTCTCAGCATCAACATTGCCGCTAATTAGTTCTCTAATATCATTATCTGAATAATTTTTAGCATCAGCATTAAATTCCATAATTTTTTTTGTCCTATAGTCGGTTCCTGCATCAAGTTCAAAAATCTCCAATTTCTGTTTTAGTATTTCCATAGAATCTAAAAATTTTTTTCTTTGTAAGCCGTCTTTGTATAAATCATTCGGATGTGCATTTGATGTAATAATAATATTTAATCCGTCATGAATTAGTTCAGAGATCAGGTTGCCAATTATCATCGCATCAGCAACATCTTCAACTTGAAATTCATCAATAAAAAGCAACTGACAATCTTTATAAAGCGCCTTCTTTACCTTGATTAGAGGATTTTTTTTGCCTGAATATTCAGAAAGTTTCTTATGAATAAATTTCATCAGATCAATATAGTGAAAGCTCTTTGTAACTATATTTGTGCAACTTTTTATAAAAGTTTGTGTAATAAGAGTTTTTCCTCTGCCTACATCACCCCAGATATATATTCCTGACTTTTTTATATTTTTTTTGATCCTAAGATTAAAAATACTCTTTTTATTAAATTCTATTGAGCAAAGATTATCTATTAAAATAATTTGTGAGGAATCGGGTTTAATACCTTGGTTTTTTAGTTCATCAATGATATTTTGTGAAGCTGGCATTATGAAACAATCTCGAACATATGGATTAAATTATTTACTTGTTATTTTCTTAACATTTGCAGTCACATGGTACTTTATAACAGATAACAAAAACAAATTAGTTTCGGCCGTTGATAAATCTATAGAATCAGTAGTAACAATTTCTTCACAAAACAATTCCTCATATTCAAAAAGTAAAAATGGAATTGGATCAGGTGTAGTTTTTTCAAATGAAGGCTATATTGTTACTAATCTGCACATCCTTAATAGCCAAAATATAAATGTAAAGCTATCTAACGGAAAGAACTATCCTGCTAATATTATTGGAATTGATAAAAACGCTGATATCGCTGTTCTTAAAATAACAACTGAAGATGACCTTAATCCTATAAATATTGCGGATAGCGACAATCTTAAAATTGGAGACAAAGTTTTAGCAATTGGCAATCCATATGGAATTGGTATATCAGTTTCTAATGGCATTATTAGTGCAACTGGTCGAGATTATGGAAATCCATATCTTCAATTAATTCAAACAGATGCAGCAATTAATCCTGGAAATTCTGGTGGGGCTTTAATAAATGAAAACGGAAATCTTATTGGAATTAACTCAAAAATTTTTTCAAGCACTGGAGCATATCAAGGTATAGGTTTTGCAATTCCATCCAATCTTGTTGTGGAGATAGCAACACAACTGATTAGGTTTGGTAAGGTAAAGTCACTATGGATTGGCAATTTCAGAGTTTCTCAAATAAATCTTAAAATAAACAATAAGTTTACGCCGGGTCTAAGGATTGTAGAGATGGAAAAAATAGGGCCACTTTTCGAAAAAGGCATTAAAATTAATGACATTATAATCGGAATTAACGATCAGGATAGCAATTGGAATAATCTAATACAGTCTTTAAGATTTGCTACACTTGGAGAAAATTTAAAACTTGACTTTTACACTTACTCTAATGAATTTCAAACATATGAATTTAAATACTTAGACGAAATGGTCAACTAGGTAATCTCACAATATCAGCACCTAAATAATTAAGCTTCTCCTCAATTCGTTCATATCCTCTATCGATATGATAGATTCTGTCTACTACAGTCTCGCCATTTGCACATAAGCCTGCCAAAATCAGACTAGCAGAAGCCCTAAGATCTGTTGCCATTACTTGTGCACCATATATTGATTTAACTCCTTTAATCTTTGCATGATTGCCTTTGACCTCTATATTACATCCCATCCTATTCAACTCTAAAATATGCATAAATCTATTCTCAAAAACAGTTTCATATATATTCGAAGTACCACTTGAAATTGCATTAATTACAGAAAATTGTGCCTGCATGTCAGTTGGAAATTCTGGGAAAGGAGCAGTTGTGATATCAACAGGACGTGGTGAATCCAAATCCATGTTAATTGATATTGAACTATCCTCATAATCGATATTTGCTCCTGCATTCCTTAATTTCTCAATTACTCTCATTAGTCTATTTGGATTTATTCCATTAATTGTAATATTGCCTTTTGTGACTGCAGCTGCAACAAGATAAGTTCCAGCCTCAATTCTGTCAGCTGGAATGTCAAAAATTGTTCCAGAAAGTTTTTTGACACCATTTATTAATATTCTGTCTGATCCGGCTCCCTGAATGTCTGCACCCATAGAGTTTAGCATATTAGCTAGATCAACTATCTCAGGCTCTTTTGCAACATTTTCAAGTATTGTTGTACCTTCAGCAAGCGTCGCTGCCATCATTAAATTCTCTGTACCTGTAACTGTTATCCCATCAAATTTAATATTTGTGCCAAAAAGTTTTTTTGCCGATGCTTCAATGTAACCGTTTCTTAATTTAATAGAAGCGCCGAGCTGCTTTAGAGCATCCAAATGAAAATTTACTGGCCGAGTTCCAATGGCACAACCACCAGGTAACGCAATTTTAGCTTTTCCATATTTTGCTAAAAGTGGACCGAGTACCAATATTGAAGCTCGCATTGTTTTTACTAGCTCATATCTAGCTTCAATGTCTTTGAGATTTGATGAAGATATTGTGAAATCCATGTTTTCATCTAACAAGATTTCTGATCCCATTGAGCCTAATAGTTCAAACATTGTTGTAATATCTTGCAGATATGGAAGATTTTTTAAAACTACCTTTTCATCACACAAGATCGTAGCTGCTATCATTGGCAAAGCAGCATTTTTTGCACCAGAACAACTTATCTTTCCTGATAGGGAATTACCACCTTTGATGAGAAGTTTTTCCATGACTAGCTTGATCTAGTTTCTAGACTGAGTGCATGAAGCTCACCAGACTCAAATTTATTTTCTAAAAGCTTCATGATTTTCTTATGTTGATTTACAAGTGACATATCTTTGAAAGCCTCTGAAACAACAATTAATCTAAGATTGCATGCATCTCCCTCAAATGTACACACTGCATCAGGAATGTTTTTTAGAATGGTACTTTCAATAATATCTCGCATTTAAGTGATTCCTGCAGTTCCAGCATCTGAAACCCAGTTCTCTAAAGTCAAAGCAATATTTTCATCATGTGTAATTGCTAATGCTTGAAACTGATTTCTAAAAGTTAATCCCAAATTAACTCCATTGATAATAATATTAACTATTTTCCATCCATCTTTACTATTTCTAAGTTTGTATGAAATTGGATATGTGCTCGTACCGGTATCAAGAATTTGTTTAACTTCAACATTTTGCAGAGTTATATCTTTATCATCCGGAAATTTTGTTGTAATTGTTGAATTTCCCCACTGTGCTAAAGTTTCTGCATAAGTATCTAACAGAGAATCTTTAAAAATGTTTACAAATTGTAATCTCTCATCTTTTGTTGCAAGAAGATAATATTTTTTTCCCATTACGCTAGCAGCAACTCTTCTAAAGTCGATCATTGGCTCAAAAATTTCTTTAATTTTTTGTTCGTAAAGTTCTCTATTAGTTTCAAATAAAAATGCCTCGGTTGTTAGGATCTCAACCATTTTCTGAGCATTTGTATCTATGAAAAGATAAGGATTTTCCTCTGAGTAAAGTTTATATGAATTTAAAAGAATAAAAAAAAGAAGAAAATTATTTTTAAGTAGTTGTAACATTAGTCTATTATAACATTTGAATATTTCATTATTTTCAAAAAACATAATTATGAAAAAAAAATTTAACTACATTGCTTCTGCAAAAAGAACTCTAAAGATTGAGTCTGATTCAATTAAAAATATTTCAAATCAGTTAGATGGTTCATTTTCAAAATTATGTGATCAAATTATAAACTCAAAAGGTATTTTGATTGTTATGGGTGTTGGAAAATCTGGGCATATTGGTCAAAAAATTGCTGCAACTTTGTCGAGCACTGGAACTGCATCAATATTTATTCATCCAACTGAGGCTGCTCATGGTGATATGGGTCTTATAAATAAAAGAGATCTAATTTTATTAATATCAAATTCTGGTGAGACCGATGAAATTATAAATATCTTGCCCTCACTAAAAAGGCATTCTAAAAAAATTATTTCTTTAACGAGCAGTAAAAGTTCCTCTATATCAAAAAATGCTGATATCTCTATAGTAATAAAATCTAGCAAGGAGGCATGTCCTTTAGATTTAGCTCCAACATCATCAACTACAAATGCTCTAGCATTTGGTGATGCGCTTGCAATAGCCTTACTAGAAGCAAAAGGCTTTTCCAAGAAAGATTTTGCATATTCACATCCAGCAGGAAAACTAGGAAAGAAGCTAATTACGAAAGTTAAAGACCTAATGCATACCGGAAATTCTGTACCAAAAGTTGATCATAAAATGATTCTTGATAAAGCATTGATTGAAATAACAAAGAAAAATTTAGGCATAACTTTGGTTACGAATAAACATAAAGTAGTAGGAATTTTTACCGATGGTGATTTGAGAAGATGTATAAACAATAAAATAGATATTCAAACAACCAAAATTTCTGAAGTAATGACAAAAAATTTTAAAACTGTAAATGCAAATGACTTAGCAGTTGATGCAGCAGAAATTATGGAAAAAAATAAAATTTTTACAGTGGTTGTGAATAAAAATAATAAAAATATTGGGGTAATTTCAATGCATGATCTAATAGAAGCAAGGATTTTATAATTGCAAAATTTAATAGCCCTATCCTTAACTGCCTGCGTTATGAGCTTAGCAAATTTTGCTTTCGGAGATAATATAAATATCAGTTCTGATATTGTTGAAATTAATAAATCATCAAACTCGATATCATTTACTAATAATGTAAGAATCGATTCTGAGTATATAAATGTTTTGGCTAACCAAGCAGTATTAGATAATGATAAAGATACTATCTCTGTATATGGAAATCCATCTTTAATTTCATCAAATAATCCTAATAATTTATTTAAAGGACAGGCAAAGAAAATAATAATATTTACAGATGAGAAAATACATTTAATTGGTGAAGCAAGTATGAACTATGAAAATATTAATATTTCCTCAAATAAAATATTATTTAATCCACAAACTGGTAGCTTGTCGTCACAAGAATAATGTTAAAAATAGATTCTATTTCAAAAAAAATTAAAGGAAAGGCCATTTTAAAAGATCTTTCATTTGAAGTTAGTTTTGGAGAAATATGTGGTCTTCTCGGGCCAAATGGTGCTGGTAAAACATCAACATTTTACATCGTAGCTGGCTTAAATAGTGCAGATAGAGGTCATATAGAATTAGATAAAAAAGACATTACAAATATACCGATGCATCAAAGATCAAAATTAGGTATTAAATATTTGCCACAAGAGCCATCAATATTTCAAAATTTAACTGTAAATGAAAATCTGATTGGATTGGCTGAATTAACATTTGATAATAAAAAAGATATTAAAGATTTTGTTGAAAAATCTATTGAGGAGTTTGGATTAAAAGAGATCTGCGACCTAAAAGGAAGAGAGCTTTCGGGTGGACAAAGAAGAAAAGTTGAGATTGCGAGAACTTTAGCGACTGATCCAAAATTGATATTACTTGACGAGCCTTTTGCTGGAATTGATCCAATGGCTATAGAAGATATTAAGGATGTCTTAAAGTCCCTTAAAAATAAAAATATTGGTATTTTAATAACTGATCATAATGTTCGTGAAACTTTAGAACTATGTGATCATGCAGCAATTATTAATGATGGAAAAATTATTGCACAAGGAACAAAAGATGATTTGATATCCAATCGCATCGTAAAAGAAGTTTATTTAGGAAATATGTACAATTAAATGGGAATTGTTCTATCTCAAAAATTTAAACAAAGTCAAAAACTCTCATTAACTCCATCTCTTAAAAAATCTATAGATTTACTTCAGCTTTCGAGATATGAGCTAATAAATAAAATACAGCAAGAGATTGAAGAAAATCCATTTTTAGAAAAAGTTGATGATTTTGAGATTTCTTCGACAAAGGAAAATTTTGATTTTGATCAAGAATCTTGTAAAAGTTTACGAGAAAGCATGCTTGACCAGGTTAACGATCTTAATTTAGATGATCATACAAAAAATATTGCAATTTTAATAATTGAAAATATAAATGAAATAGGAAGATTAGAGGAGCACACTGAAGAATTAGAATATATCTCAAAATTTAAATTTAAAGAAAAGGAAATAGAATCTGTCCTAAAAAATATAATTCATAATATGGATCCACCTGGAATAGGATATAGAAATCATAAAGAATGTATTCACATTCAAATAAAAAGTAAAAACATAACCGATAGCTTGTTCGAAATATGTGAGCAAATTATTTTCAATGATTACTTAGATGATCTTGATAAAATTGAAAAAAGTTTTATAGATGGGGGTGGCGATTTAAAATTATTTAACTTAGCTTTAAAAGAAATAAGAAAATGTGACCTAAGTCCGGGATTGAACTTTGAAAAAACCAGATACGTTTATCCAGATCTTAAAATTTTAAAGGAAGATTCAGTAACAAAGATAAGATTTATTGAGAGTAATTTTCCAAAAATACAAGTTGATGAAAATCTAATAAGTGATATCAAGAGAGATTTAAAAAAAAATAAAAATCCTAAAATTTCCGCGAAAATTGCAGATGCAAGATGGTTGTTATCTTCCATCAAAAAGAGAAATGATACCGTACTTAAAGTTGGTGAATACATTTTTAAAAAACAAATCAGCTTTTTTGAAAACAATCCTATGAAAATACAAACATTATCAAATAAAGAAATTTCTGAAAAATTAAATATCCATCCTTCAACAGTATCAAGAATTTTGAGAAATAAATATGTTGAAACACCAAAGGGTGTAATTTCTTTAAGAACTTTGATGGTTTCATCTGTATCAAAATCTAGAGATATTACATCTACTCAATTAATGAAGCTAATAGAAGAAATTATTAAACATGAAAGAAAGCCTAAAAGTGATAGACAAATTACATTAGAATTAAATAAAAAAGGTTTTAATTTGGCAAGGAGAACAATTACTAAATATAGAAAGAAGAATAATATACCATCCTCAAGATACAGAAAATTATTAAGTTAAAATATGGTCATGGATAGGACAGAGCAACAAAATAACCTTGAGACAATTTTAGATGATTCTTCAAATCTATCGCTAAATCAAATCAGAAGGTTATTAAATAAGATGTCTCCGTCTGAAATTGCTCATATGCTCGAATCGTCACCACCGAAACAAAGAAACTTTTTATTTTCGCTATTAAAAACTGAAGAGGAAGGAGATGTTTTGTTTGAATTAGGAGAAGAAATTCAACAAGATCTAATTTCCAATATATCAAATGAAGAACTTACTGAAGCCGTCAAAGAATTAGAACTAGATGAGATTGTAGACATTCTTCAAAATTTGCCTGAAGAAAGAATGAAAATGGTTCTTTCAAGCATGTCACAAGTTGATAGAAAAAGAATTGAAATGGGCTTAACATTTCCAGAAAATACAGCAGGTGGGTTACTTAATACAGATGTTATAAGCGTAAGGCCTGAAAATTCAATTGATGTTGTTATAAGCTATTTAAGGGGACAAAAAAAACTTCCAGATAATACAGATAAAATCTTTGTCGTAAATGACGAAAATGAATATTTGGGTGAAGTATCAATTGGTGAAATTATTACAAAAGATCCTTCTATGCTCGTCAGAGAAATAATGGAAACTGAATCTACTGCTCTTAATGTAAATATGGATGATAAAGAAGTTGCAACACTTTTTGAGAGAAACGATTTGGTTTCTTCAGGAGTAATTGATGATAATAGAAGATTAATTGGAAGAATAACAATTGATGATGTTGTAGATGTCATAAGAGAAGATGCAGATCAAAATTTATTGGGCATGGCTGGAGTAGCTGAGGATACATTTGCTCCACCAGGAAGGGCTGCAAAAAGCAGAGTTTTTTGGCTTAGTATGAATCTAATTACTGCTTTTATAGCTGCCAGTGCTATTAATCTTTTTCAAGATGCTCTTGATAAAATCGTTTATTTGGCTGTACTGATGCCAATAGTTGCAAGCATGGGAGGAGTGGCTGCAACTCAAACTCTTACAATTGTTCTCAGAGGATTAACATTGGAACAAATAAATACATCAAATATAGGTTGGTTATTTAAGCGCGAGCTAGCTGTCTCAATAATTAACGGAATTGTTCTATCTTTATTAGTTGGTGTGTCTACTTTTGTTTGGTTTGAAGATAAGATGTTAGCAATTTTAATATCATGTGCATTGGTAATAAACCTTATAAGCTCTGTAATTGCAGGAATACTAGTTCCATTAATTTTAAGAAAGCTTAATCAAGATCCAGCAATTGGAGGAAGTGTAGTAGTTACGACAGTTACAGATGTAATAGGCTTTATATCCTTTCTTGGCCTTGCAACAATATATTTAATTTAGCCTTTTTATTTCTGGTTTTTGAATATTTCCAGTAACTTCGAATTTAAAAGTCGAAACATCATCTAAGCTCTCTTCAATAATATTTTCAAATAATAATCCGCCAGCTAGTGCAGGAAATCCTCCGAAAATTGCAGCGTACCAGGGAATATTTTCAGAAACTTTTAATCTCATGCTTAGATCTAAATTCAAGTCATCTAAAATTCCATCTGAATTTTTAAGAATCTCACCGTACCATTCAATATTTGCTTCTGAAGTACTTAATTTTATTGGTTTATTTATAAAAGCTCGATTCTGACTAATTACAAAATCACCTTCTGCCCTATTTATAATCAAATCTGATGATGCGAGACTTGAGTCGTTGTTTATATTCTCAATAATCGCATTTAAATTTAGAATTCTAAGAGCTCTTAAAAAAGCAGAATCAGGTAAAGATGTTTTTGACTCAAGTCCCTTGATTAAAAAAGCGATCTCTCCCTCTAAATTTTTTAGTTCATTTAAGCTATTCCATTGGATACTTAAATCAGTAGATAAATAATCAAAATCATAATTAATTGAATCTTTGAAAGGAAAATTTTCTGCATCAATTACATAGGACCCTCGAACCTTGTATAAATCTTTTCTATTATCAAAACTTATATAAGCTTTTTTTTCATCTCTGAACGGTCCAATGTTAAGTTTTTCACTTTTTATATTTATGTTGTCTATCGTAGTTATATTTTTGTTTCTTAGCAGATAGAAATCAACATCTTGAAAGGTATCATCATATGTTTGTATGTTTTTTCCAATAAACCTTATTCTTAGATTTTGATTTTCAAATGAATTGCCTGATTCAGCCAAGCTAAATCCATCAAATTCAAATTTGGTATCAAAAACCTCTATTCTAGTAAATCCTGTTTTATCAATTCTTATATTTCCATTTAGATTGACTCCAGAAAAGTTTGCATTAGTCTCATCAGAATCTAACTGAATAATAATTTTTTGATCTGGATAATAATTATTAAATAAGTTTAATTCTTTTGTTTTAATAAAAATTGATCTTAGTTTTGATGAGTTATTATCACTAGAATCAACTATTAAATTCTCAATTTCAATCTTTTCAAGATTAAGAAAAATGTTGAATCCATTAACATCATTGCTACTAAAAATTTGTTCATCGGTAAAACCATTTCCAAAATGGAAAAATCCATTACTTTCGTTATCAATAAATGCTTTGAACAAATTATTTGAAATAAGATATGAGGGATATCTCAAGTCGTCTATTACAACAGTTGTTTTTAGAGTTTCTTCAAAATCTTTAGATATTTCATCAATAGCGGATGAGAATTTTGTTTTTTTTAAATCGCTTTCTAATAATAAGCTCAGTTTATTATTTTGCACTTTCAATAAAGCTTGAAATAATTCATTTCCTTGAATGCCAAAATATCTATCGTCATTAAAGATATTGTTAAGATTTACTGCTAATTTGGTTCTAAGTTCAATACCATCTTTTACAGATAATGAGCCTTGTATATATTGATCTGGAATATCAGAATCAAAAGTTCCATGCAAACTTCCATTAACATCACTAAAAAGATCAATATCGATATTTCTTATTAAGTAATTTGTATTAGTTTTGAGTGTAGATTCTCTGAATATGAATTTGTTAATATTTCTAATTTGTCCGGTTTCGATTGCATAGTAGCCTTTACTTTGAATATCCAAATTAATATCAGTATCAGAAAAACTGCTTAAATTTATTAAATTTTGATTGATTATCTCGGTTTCATCTAAATAGAATATCCCGTTATAAAAGATATTTTCTGATAGTCGTGGTATTAAAATATTTAATTTTTTAAATGGTGTATTGTTTATTTTTCCAGATTTAACATTTATTGAAGTTTCTCCATTCGATTGAAAAACATAAGTTTTTGCGCTTATAAAGTAAAAATTATCGTTTTTAATTTCTATGTCTGTTAACTGAATCTTATTAGAATTTAAAATTTCTTCATTTGGTGGTTGTGAATTTAGAATAGAAATATTATCTATTTTTAACTTGCTTATAGACCAAAAATCCTCTGATATTGTTCTGTAAAGATTAAATCCTACTAGAAATTCGTCAATTGAAAGCAAATCATTTTTATTATGATCTTTAACTTTCAATTCACTAAATGAATATTCAGGTTTAATAAAGTTTTTGTTTGATTGAACTGATTTAAATTCAGCTTTATAGTCAAAAATTTCAAAATAATTATTTAAATTAATAATACTTTCCGGCTTAAATATTATTAATGAATATAAACCCATAAAAAAAATCATAAATACAAGCATTGTATAAATCAGAAATTTAAAGCCCTTTTTAATTATTTCCATTTTCAAATTCGTCTACCAAACAAACCAGGAAAATAAACAGAGATTATTGCAATGAGTAAACAAAAAACTATATTGAAAATTGTACTTATTAATAACGTTAGATATGAAAAGTTATATAGATTTACAATTAATTGCGAGAATCCAACGAATGCAGATGAGGACAATCCGAAGAAAATGCATATTTGCAAATAGGAAAATAGTTTAAAAGTATTTACATAAGTATTAACCACATACGAAGCAAAACAAAATAAAATTGCGTTATGTCCGAGATAAGTATTGGTAATTAAATCAATAAATAAGCCAGTAAAAAATGATTCAAAAGGTCCAATATTATTATTAGATTTATACAAATATAGTAAATAAGTTAAAAATGTTAAAGGGAGGATTACATATATTTGTGATAAAACAGCGGCTAATCTTAGGTCAAGATAACATACAAATAAAATAAGAATTAATTTTTTTATAAAGCTTGTCATTACATCTTCAAAACGCCAAATAAATTATCCTTCAATGGATCATTAATCAGCTCTATTTTTAACACAGTTGAGGTTGAATCTATTTTATTTATAGATGCTATGTGTCCAATTTTAATATTCTTTGGATATATCCCGCCGAGTCCAGAGGAAAAAAACGGATCATTTATTTCATGCTTTTCAGTCCAAACTAATTGACTAAAGGTACAAAAAATATATCCTGCTTTGCCGCCTCCTTTTGCATTGCAATAAAAATTTCCAGTAGAATCTATAAGGGGTATCGAAGATTTGATATCAGTTAAAAGCATAACTTCCTGATAAGATTTACTGTCGATAATTTGGCCAACGAGACCGGTAGAATTTAATACAACACTCTCTTCAAAAGACTGGTCTTCTTCATCAATTATTTCAAGAAATAATCTATGCTTATCACAACAACTAAACATATTTGGGTCAACACTTCTGAGCTTTGCATAGAAAAAATCTCCATTTAGACGATTTTCTCTTAAAGAATTAATCAAAGAATTATGATCTGTAAAAAAACTATTTTCTTTTGAGATTATATAATTTTTAAGATAGCTCTCTTCAAGTTTATCTTTTAGCAAATTGTTTTCGATAATTAGTTTTTCTTTTGACTTGAAGATTTCTATAAATTCTGAGAAAGATTCAATTATTGCTCTATTAAATATAAATGATGATGAAATCTGGAAAGAGTAGAGATTATTTTTAATTCCGACAAATTTTTTTGTATTAATATCTGTATACAAAATTAATATGCCAAGTAGAATTACTAAAAAATATATAATTTTTTCACTAGGCTTGGGTGAATTCCTAGCCATTATCTTTATTCAGATGATAATAAATCTATGTTGTATTTATCCATGATTTCAAGTGCCTGACCTCCCCCTCTTGCAACACATGTTAATGGGTCTTCGGCAACAATTACTGGTATACCTGTTGAACTTGAAATCAATTTATCTAGGTCTCTCATAAGAGCACCCCCGCCAGTTAAAACGATACCTCTTTCTGCAATGTCTGCGGCCAACTCGGGCGGTGATAGTTCTAGGGCATTTCGAATTGCTCTAACCATACCATATAGAGGATCTTTCATAGCTTCAAATATTTGTTCACTATTTATTGCAAAAGTTTCTGGTATGCCTTCAGCCAAATTTCTTCCTGTGATTGACATCTCAAGCTTTTCCGAATCAGCTGTAGCACAACCAATGGTATATTTAATCTTTTCTGCTGTTGACTCTCCTATAACACATCCATAATTTCTTCTAATCCATGATGTTATAGATTCATCCATTTTATCACCACCGATCTTGACTGACTCAGAGTAAACAACACCGTTAAGCGAAAGAATTGCTATTTCAGATGTTCCTCCGCCAATATCAACAACCATATTCCCACTTGCTTCCTCAACAGGCAATCCTGCACCTATTGCTGCAGCCATAGGCTCCTCAATTAATTTTACATCTCTAGCACCAGCACCCAGAACAGACTCTCTAATAGCTCTTCTCTCAACCTGAGTGGATCGGCATGGAACACAAACCAGTACTCGAGGACTTGGTTTAATAAATAATTTTTCGTGCACTTTTGCAATAAAGTGTTGCAGCATCTTTTCAGTCACCTGGAAGTCTGCTATTACACCCTCAGATAGCGGTCTGATTGCCTTAATGTTACCAGGCGTTCTTCCAAGCATTTTTTTTGCCTCTGTTCCAACAGCTACAACTGTTTTTTGACCTCTTGACTCTCTGATAGCTACAACAGATGGCTCATTTAAAACAATACCAACGTCTTTGGTATAAATTAAGGTATTAGCAGTTCCCAAATCAATCGATAAATCGTTTGAGAAATACCCTCCAACCATCTTGAATAAGTTAAATTTCACTCGGCTTCCTTTAAATAAAACAATTTAATTAATTTGCTAGATAGGTTAATATCCACCCTCTAAACTATAATAATATCCTATATATGGACAAGAAAACAGTAACAACCATATCTTACTTATCAAGGCTCAAAATTGATGCTGAAAAAGAAGATAAAATCATAAATGATTTAGACAATATAATTGCGTTTGTAGATCAGTTGAATGATGCAGATACAAATAATATTGAGCCATTATCAAATCCTTTAGAAAAAACTGCAAAAACAAGAAAAGATGATGTTACAGCAAAAAATCTTAAAAAGGAGCTCCTTGAAATAGCTCCCTCTTCTAATGAGGACTACTTTTTAGTTCCAAGGGTTGTTGAGTGACAATAAAATATAAGTCAATTAAAGAGATTAAGAAAATGATTTCTAATAAAGAAATCTCAAATGTAGAAATTGTTAATGAAGTTTTTAAAAATATCACTGAAAATGAACATCTAAATGCATTTATAACTCTTAATGAAGAAGATTCAATAAAAAAAGCTTTATATTTAGATAATAATCCTTCAGATTTAGCACTTTCAGGAATACCTGTCGCTCAAAAAGATCTTTTTTGTACAAAAGGCCTCAGAACAACATGTGGTTCGAATATTCTTAATAATTTTATACCTCCATACTCAGCAACTGTAATAGAAAATCTTGAAAGTGCAGGTTGTATATCAGTTGGTAAAACTAATATGGACGAATTTGCAATGGGATCATCTAATGAGACTAGCTTTTTTGGTAATGTTCAAAATCCTTGGGGTGAAAATCTAGTACCGGGAGGTAGCTCGGGTGGATCAGCTGCAGTTGTAGCAGCAGGTATAGTTCCAGCTGCGTCAGGAACAGACACTGGAGGATCAATAAGACAGCCTGCTTCACTATGTGGCATTACTGGATTGAAGCCTACTTATGGAAGAATTTCTAGATGGGGAATGATTGCTTTTGCGTCAAGTTTAGATCAAGCAGGACCAATGGCTCGTTCGGCTGAGGACTGTGCAATTATACTTAATGAAATGTGCTCGCATGATGAAAAAGATACAACATCTTTAAACGAAAATATTCCAAATTTTCAAAAACATTTGAATGAATCACTTAAAGGGAAAAAGATTGGCATTGTTAAAGATCTTGATCTTTCTAGTTTGGACAATGAAGTTGTTAAGGTATATGAGGAATCGTTAAATGAATTCACATCATTAGGAGCTGAATTGGTAGATATAACTTTGCCAAATCTTTCATTATCGGTTCCAACTTATTACGTTATTGCTCCAGCTGAATGCTCATCCAATCTGTCAAGGTTCGACGGTGTAAAATTCGGGAGAAGATCTGAAAATCCAAAAAATTTAGAGGAATTATATGTGCAAACTCGCTCTGAAGGATTTGGTGATGAAGTGAAACGAAGAATTTTAATTGGATCATATGTTCTTTCAGCTGGATATTACGATGCTTATTACAAAAAAGCTCAACAAGTACGAAGACTTATAAAAAATGATTTTGATAGTGCATTTACAAAAGTTGACGTAATAATGACGCCAACTACAAGAGGAACTGCTTTTGAAATGGGGTCTAAAGGAAGCGATCCCATACAAATGTATTTGGAAGATTTATTTACAATCTCTGCAAATCTTGCTGGTTTGCCAGCGATGTCGCTTCCTAATGGAAACATTGATAATAAACCTCTAGGCTTACAAATTATTGGAAATTTTCTTGATGAAAGTTCAATTTTAAATTTTGCTCACATGTACCAAAATGTTACAAATTGGCACATGCATACACCTGATGGATTACGAAAATGAGCTGGGAAACAGTAATTGGATTAGAAATCCACGTGCAACTATCAACGAAATCAAAATTATTTTCTGGCGGGTCAACTGAATTTGGTGCGGAATCTAACACTCATGTTGATCTTATAGACATGGGCTTGCCTGGAGTTCTGCCAGTTGCAAACAGAGAGGCATTTTATAAAGCAATAAGATTTGGGCTTGCAATAGGCGCAGAAATAAACCAAACATCAACTTTTGATAGAAAAAATTATTTTTATCCTGATCTGCCTAAAGGCTACCAAATAACACAAATGACAAAACCAATTGTTGAAAAAGGTTCAATAAAAATAGTTATTGATAATGAAGAAAAGGTAATAAACATTACTAGAGCTCATTTGGAGGAAGATGCAGGCAAGTCAATTCATGATCTTTTTGAAGGAGAAACTGGAGTAGATTTAAACAGAGCAGGTACTCCTTTACTTGAAATAGTTTCAGAACCTGAAATATCGAGTGCAAAAGAAGCGGTAGCGTATTTTAAAGCAATTCGGCAATTGGTAACTTTTCTCGATATATGCGATGGAAATATGGCAGAGGGATCAATGAGATGTGATGTTAACGTATCTATTAAAAAAACTAATGAAAGTGAGTTAGGCACCAGAGCCGAACTAAAAAACATAAATTCTTTTAAGTTCATTGAAAAAGCTATTAATTATGAGATCGACAGACAAATAAGGGTCTTAGAGAATGGTGAATCAGTTGTTCAAGAAACAAGACTATATGATAGTGAAAAAAATGAAACAAGATCTATGCGTTCAAAGGAAGAAGCAAATGACTATAGATATTTCCCATGCCCTGATCTTCTTCCGGTTGTAATTTCGGACGATGAATTAAAAGAAATCATCAGTAATTTACCTGAGCTTCCTGAGGAGAAAGAAAAGAAATATATATCAGAAATTGGTTTAGAAGAATCCGAAGCAAAAATAATTTCATCTTCAAAGACTATGGCAAATATGTTTGAACAAGCTTCATCAAAAACAAATGATGCTAAGTTAGTTGCAAGATGGCTTGTTGGTGATGTGAGCGCCCTTCTCAATAAAGAAAACATTGAGATTGATGAATCAAACTTATCAGCAGAAAATTTTGGAAAACTGATTGAAAGGATTTCTGATAATACTATTTCAGGAAAAATTGCTAAATCTGTCTTAGAAGAGATATGGGAAAATGGATCAGATGTTGACGAAATTATTGAGTCAAAAGGGCTTGTTCAAATTCAAGACGAATCGTTGCTAGAAGAAATTGCTAATAAGATTATTAAATCTAATCCAGAACAGGTTTTAGCTTATAAAGGTGGAAAAGACAAATTATTTGGATTCTTTGTAGGACAAGTTATGAAAGAAACACAAGGAAAGGCTAATCCAAAGAGTGTCAACAAAATTCTAAAAAAATTATTAAGCTAGTCTTAAATCACAAACATACTTAATGTTTCAGCAACAAATGCTGGCTTTTCAACACCTTTTATTTCCATGGTAACTTCAGTTTTTGCGAGAAATTGACCTGGGTTTTTTTCACTTATGTCAATGCATTTCATATGAATTCTTACTTCAGAATTTACAGGCACTGGACTCAAAAATCTAACTTTATCCAATCCATAATTAAGTCCCATCTTTGTTCCCTCTAAGACCATGCCAATTTCCTGATCAAAGGGTATTCCAGCAACTAATGATAAAGATAAAAAACCATGAGCAATTGTAGATCCGAAAACTGGTGTAGCTTGTTCAGGATCAACGTGTATAAACTGATGATCCATTGTTGCATCTGCAAATTTATCAATTCTATCCTGATCTATTGTCACCCAATCTGAAACACCAACCTCAGTTCCAATAACTGAATCAATTTCGTCAGTCTTTACAACTTTTAACATACTACTTCTCCATATAGTGATTATTATATTCTTCCCTTAATTCAAATTTCTGTAGCTTTCCTGTTGCACCATGTGGCAACTCCTTTAAAAATACTATTTCATCAGGAAGCCACCATTTAGCAACTTTATCACTCAAAAAATCTATAATGCTGTCTTTTTCAATTGGCTCCCCTGAATTAGTGACAACAAAAAGCATTGGCCTTTCATCCCATTTAGGATGAGGAATACCCACCACACATGCTTCAGCTATTTCAGGATGTCCAAAGGCTGCATTCTCTAAATCTATAGAACTTATCCACTCTCCTCCAGATTTAATAACGTCCTTTGCCCTATCCTTAATGGTCATATATCCGTCTTCATCTAAGACTGAGATATCTCCTGTATCAAACCAGCCATCGGCATCAACAGCATCTTTTTCCGCTTTAAAATATTTTTTAAGAATCCATGGACCTCTTACTAACAAATGCCCTTGCGATTCTCCATCTTTTGGAAGTTCATTACCTTCATCATCAACAACTTTCAGCTCAACTCCATATATAGGCCTACCCTGCTTTAGCTGAATGGCGTATTTTTCTTCTTTTGACATATTTTTCATTTCAGGCGTTGGTACATTTGTGGTACCAAGAGGACTCATTTCAGTCATGCCCCATGCATGGATAACATTTACATCATGAACTTCATCAAACTCCTGCAGTGTTGAAAGAGAAAGAGCTGATCCACCTATAATAGTATTTCTAACTGAAGTTAAAATTTTATTATTTTCTCTACAGTAAGCTAACAGACCCATCCATATTGTTGGTACACCAAAAGCTAATGTTACATCTTCTTTGTCAATAAGTTCATATAACGGTTCACCCTCCATCTGCATACCAGGCATTACAAGCTTCAATCCATTCATTGCACCAAAATAAGGTATACCCCATGCCAAAACATGAAATAAAGGCACTACCATTAAAATCGAATCATCTTGTTGGATTGTAAGAGCTGTCAATGAAGCTTGAGCATGAAGAATATTTGATTTGTGACTATATAAAACACCTTTAGGATTTCCTGTTGTTCCTGATGTATAGCATAGTGCACAAGCAGCATCATCAGCCAGATGAGGCCAAATGTAATTTTCATCTCCGTTGGAAATATATTCTTCATATGAAACTGCATTTTTAAGAGAGGTTTCAGGCATTTCATTTACATCGCAAAGCACAATGTATTTTTCGACAGTAGTTAAATTTTCTTGTAGAGCTTCGAGAATTGGAACAAATGGCAATTCTACAAATATCATCTTATCTTCAGCATGATTAATAATATAAACAGCCTGCTCTGGATGAAGTCTAAAATTAAGCGTATGTGTCACAGCTCCCATGCCAGATATCCCATAATACATTTCTAGATGTCTGTAGGTATTTAAAGCCAACGTAGCAACGACATCGCCATGCTTAACTCCGTCCTTTTCTAGTGCCGATGCCAATTTTCTAGATCTGATACACACTTCTTCGTAATTTGATCTATGTATTTCTCCTGATACCAGTCTACTTATAATTTCTGTCTTTGGATGAATTTCTCTAGCGTGCTCAATAATGCCAGCAATATTAGGCGTCCATGTTTGCATATCTCCAATCATTTGAATTGCTCCCTTAAGATGTTTGATATAAATTATATAAGAACCAACATTATTTGATAACAAAAATTATGAATATTAGAGAAGCTATAGAAAAGAGGTTTTCAGTTAGGGCTTTCACTGAAAAAGTCCCAGAGATAGATACGATTAAAGAAATATTGAAAACTGCGGGTACTGCTCCATCGGGCGGCAATATCCAACCATGGAAAGTTTATGTATTAAGTGAAAATGCAAAAAAAGAATTATCTGATAAGACTTTATATAACTTTGATAATGGAGTTCAAGAAGAAATCGAATATAACATCTATCCAAAACCTTTGGCAGATGAATATAAAAAAAGAAGATATGAGTGTGGTGCTGACATGTATAGTGCGCTTTCAATAGAAAAGGATGATTTGGATTCTCGTTTCAAGCAAATTAGAGAAAATTATAATTTTTTTGGTGCTCCACTTGGAATGATAATTACAATAGATAGATCTTTTGGCAAAAATGGATGGGGGCATGTTGGAATGTTCCTTGAAAATCTTTGGCTTAGCGCAATCGATCACGGACTAGCTATGTGCTTACAAGAATCATGGTCAATATATCCTAAAACAGTAAAAGAATTTATAAAACATCCTGATAATGAGATTGTATGGTGTGGTATTGCTATTGGATATGAAGATTCTTCAAAACCAATAAATCAATATAGAACAAGAAGAGAAAATCTAGATTCTTTTGTTTCATTTATTGAATAAAATCTGTGAGCAAATCTTCAAATAATATTTTTTTTAAGAATTCTTATGCAGATGAGCTTCAAAGTTTGTGTGAGAGATGCTCTCCTTCTCCTTTTGAAAAATCAGAAGTTCTTTTAAAGAATTATGAACTAGCAGCTGAACTGGGAATAAACAAATCATTTTTAGATTCTAAACAGTGTTTGGATATATTTTCTGGATGTGCCATTTCAAATAGTTCAATTCCTATAGCTCAAGCGTATTCTGGACATCAATATGGAAATTTCAATCCAAATATGGGTGATGGAAGAGCAATTTTATTGGGTGAAATTAATAACAGAGATATTCAATTAAAGGGAAGTGGTCAAACACCTTTTTCAAAGAATGGAGATGGAAAATCAGCTTTAGGTCCGGTTTTGAGAGAATATTTGATAAGTGAATTTATGAACTCAATCAATATACCGACTACTAGATCTTTATTAGCAATTAAATCAAATGAAACTGTTTATAGAGAAAAGGAAATACCGGGAGGTATTCTTACAAGGGTTGCAAAAAGTCATATTAGAATTGGTACTTTTGAGTACGTATATAACTTTAAGCCTAAAAGTTTGAAACTTCTTGCCGATTACACCTTAAAAAGACATTTTCCTGAGCTATCTAATGTTAATAATAAGTATTTAAGTCTTTTTGCAGCCATTTGCGATAAACAATCTTATTTAATTTCAAAGTGGATGAGTATAGGTTTTGTTCATGGTGTCATGAATACAGATAACATGACAGTATCTGGTGAAACCATTGATTATGGTCCATGTGCTTTTATGGATGGATATGATCCAAATATCTATTACAGTTCAATTGATAAATATGGAAGATATTCATACAAAAATCAGCCAGCAATCTTGATATGGAATTTAACAAAGCTAGCAGAAACTTTTATTCCTTTAGTAAATGAAAATATTGATAAAGCTGTAAAAGATCTCTCTGAAGTTCTTAATATAACAATGCCAACCTATGAAGAATATTTCTATACAGAGATGTCAATTAAGTTAGGAATAAAAGATGTTAATGAAAAAATAATAAGACTCATTGATAAATATTTAGATATCTTAAAAACTGAAAATATTGATTACACAATATCTTTCAGAGACCTATCAATGATTCATTCAAATAAAATCAAAGTTTCTGAATCAATTTTTAAAAAGATCAAGGTTTTTGAGAAATGGTACGAAGATTTTTCTAACACTGTAAATATTAAGAATGTCCCGAAAGACATAGTTTCTGAACATATGGACGGATATAACCCATGCTATATTCCAAGAAATTATATTATTGAGAATGCTCTTAAAGAGGCGATAAATGGAAATATGTCAGAAATAGAAATGATGAATGAATACTTAAAAATGCCTTATAAAAAACAAAAAATTAATTCAAGGTACTATTTTTCATCTGACTATAATCAGCCATATATTACTTTCTGTGGTACTTAGATTAAATCTTCAAAGTCCCAATTGTTATTCTTGGAATACTGCTGAGATCTTTTAAACATAATATGTTTGAAAAGTTACTCGCACTAAAAATATTTTTAACCTCAAATTCTTGGTCATGACCATGTTCAATCATTAGAACACCTCCCTCTCTAAGAATCGAAGTTGACTGTGATACTATTTTTTTAATGTCCCCTAAACCATGATCTTTTGCCACCAAAGCACTATAGGGTTCATGTTTTAAATTATTCAAATGATCATCATTCTCATCAATGTATGGAGGATTACTTACAATAAGATCAAATGATTTATTCGTAAAACATGATAACCAGTTTGCATGAATGAGTAAGAAATTATCAGCATTCAAATTTCTTTTGTTAATTGAGGCTACTTCTAATGCACCAATTGAATTGTCAGAACCATAAACAGTAGCACTTAAATTTTTTAAAGCAATTGAGATTCCAATGCATCCTGAACCTGTTCCAACATCTAGCAGTTTCAGTGAAGATGTAAAGTGATTGTTTACATATTCAACTAAAATTTCTGTTTCTGGTCTAGGAATTAATACTCTGTTATCAATATAAAAATTATTTTCATAAAATTTACTCGAATTTAAAATATAATCGAGTGGCGTACCTTCTTCTTTTTTCTTTTTAAAATCTTTTATTAAATTCTCTTCTTGTTCTGTTAAAAAACGTTCCGAATTAAGATAAATATCATTGTAATTAAAACCTAAACTTTCTTTTAAATAATAAATAAATTCATCTTTTGCCTCATGGCTATAAAACATTTTTTGATAATGACTTAATTTATTTTTCAATTATTCGGATTCGAGTTGTGAAAGCATAGCTAGCTGATTTTCTGCAAGAAGAGCATCACAAATTGTTTTTATGTCACCATCCATAATTTGATCTAGATTATGCTGGGTAAGTTTAATTCTATGATCTGTCATTCTGCCTTGAGGGAAGTTGTATGTCCTTATCTTCTCGCTTCTGTCTCCAGTGCCAACGAGAATTTTTCTCTCACTAGCAATACTCTCTTGTTGGCTGTCAATCTCTTGCTGCTTAAGTTTAGCTGCCAAGAGGGAAAGTGCTTTTTCTTTATTTTTGTGTTGAGATCTGCCGTCTTGACACTCGACTACTAATCCTGTGGGAATATGTGTTAGACGAACAGCGGAATCAGTTTTATTTACATGCTGACCTCCAGCACCAGAAGCCCTAAAAGTATCAACTCTTAAATCATTTTTATCAATATAAATGTCTTTAACTTCCTCTACCTCAGGCAAAATGGCAACTGTACAAGTAGATGTATGAATTCTTCCTTGTGACTCCGTCTCTGGCACTCTTTGGACCCTATGAACGCCTGATTCAAATTTAAGTACCTTGAATACACTCTTACCATTTAACTTTGCAACAACTTCTTTTAAACCACCTTGCTCAGAAGGTTTTATATCAATTATTTCAAGATTCCATCCTTCTCTTTCGACTAATCGGGAATACATTCTAAATAAATCACCAGCAAAAATACTTGCCTCATCTCCACCTGCTCCAGCTCTAATTTCAAGATAAGCAGAGCCATCATCTGCAGAATCTTTAGGAAGAAGCATTAACTTTAACTCTTGCTCGAGAATTTCTGGTTTATCTGAAAATTTCTTTAAATCATCTTCTGCAAGTATTTTAAGATCTTCATCATCGGAATTGATTATTTCATTGGCATCTTTAATACTTTCTATAACCTCGTTATATTCATGAAATTTTTCGACGATAGGTTTTAGTTCTGAAAATTCTTTATTTAACTTGGTATATTTATCAATATCTTTAACTGTTTCAGAATCAACTAATAGGCTTTCGATTTCATTAATCCTATTTTGAAGCTGATCTAGCTTCTTGAGCATTGAATCATGCATTATCAAAATAATTTTTGATCATAGACTCAATAATATGATCATCAATATTCTTTATATCATTAAAATTATTTAAATCTTTATCGCTAATTTTCATGGTCTTTATAGCTTTTACTAGTTCAGAAAAGTCTTTTGACTGTTTGAACTGACTAACTTCTTCTATTGATAAACTTTTTAAGAATGCTTCAAGCTGAATATTAATGTTATCCTTCGAAGCTTTATTGATAAATGAATCTAAAGCTGCCTGAGCTTGAAGAACAATTATATTCATTGCTTTTTCGGCCTCAATGGAGCGTTGGCCATAGTTATCTTGTGTAATTTTTTCTATATCATCAATAGAGAAAAGATATGCTTGTTCAATATTTCTAATTTCCTCTTCGATGTTTCTGGGCACTCCCAAATCAATAAGAAGCATTGGTTTATTTTTCCTTATCTTTAAAGCATTTTCTATAGCACCTTTTCCTATTAAAGGTAGATCAGTTGAAGAAGATGCAATAACTATATCTGCTATCTCTAGCTGATCATGCAAAGATTCTAGGGAGGAGGACAATATTTCATAATTATCATCCAGCTGAATCTTACGAACTGTCCTATTTACAGATTTAATATTATTTATTCCCTTTTTATAAAGATTATCAATGACGCTCTGCGCCAATGATCCTGCGCCAACAACTAGTACATTTTGCTCGTTAGGGTTTTCAAAAATATTTTTTACTAGCTTAAGGGCTAATCCACTTACAGATAAAGAATTTAGTCCTATATTAGTTTCTGTTCTTGCTTTTTTTGAAATCTCAATAACTTTATCTGATAAAAAAGCTAAATTTCTCCCAACAATACCGATATCTTTTGCCTTTTTAAGAGCAGATTTAAACTGACCAAATATTTCTTGCTCCCCAAGAACTTGTGAATCAATTCCTGATGCAACCTTGCTCATGTGAACGAGAGCATCATGATTGTCTAAAAAATAAAAACTTTCTAATGGCACATCACTTATCTTTAGAACTTTAAAAACTTCCTTTAGAACACTTTTTCCAATATTTTTTTTACCGATAAAATAAATTTCGGTTCTATTACAAGTAGAAATTCCATAAAAAGATTCAATGTCTTTCTTAAAAAATTCTTTTAAATGATTATCTAATAAAATTTGATTGGACTCATTTATAATAAACTTTTCTCTTTCAGAAACATTTGAGGTCTTGTGATTAATGCCAAAAAGTTGTAATTCCATTTCAATAGTATTTTGTTATGTTTTTGTTATTATTTTTATTTCGTCATGTGCAAGTGTCATTGATGATAAAAATACTTCGCAGTTTAAAGGAAAAGTAATAATAAACGAGAAAAATTCTGAATCATTATCTTTTAATATTAACGTAAGTATCTATAAAAACTCATCTATTATACAGATTAAGAGACCATTTTATGGAAATGTATTAAAAATTGAGCTTAATCAAGGGGAAAAGGCCTCTATTTTCACTACTCAATATGCTAACCAATTTTATCTACCTGATTATATTGATCAAAACTTAAGATATTGGCTAGTACAATGTTTGTTCTCAAAGGATTTTAATATATTTGAATCAACCGAAGATCTGACCTTTCAATTTCTTTGTAACAAAAACAAAGATAATACAAACATAATAATTGAATATAATGAATTTTATATTGAGGGTTTTTTAATAAGACAATGAGTATGATAGAAACTAAATGTCCTTCTAAATTAAATCTTTTTCTTAAAGTAGGTAGCAAGAGAAATGATGGATATCATGAAATTGAGACCTCTTTTCAACTGATTGATTTGAGTGATCAAATGACTTTTGAAGTTTGTGAAGGAAATATAGTAATTGAATCAAATGAGGAGTTGTTAAGAGGAACTGATAATACAATTTATAAGTCTGCTGAAAAGCTCAAAAAAATGTTTAATGTCTCTGATGGAGCTAAAATTAATATTAAGAAAAATATACCTCTAGGTGCCGGTCTTGGTGGAGGAAGTTCAAACGCAGCAACAACAATTGTTGCGCTTAATAGGCTTTGGAATTTAAATCTTGAAAAAAAAGATATGTTTGACATAGCAAAAAACATTGGAGCAGATGTTCCACTTTTCATATATGGAAAAAATTCAATTGGTAAGGGAATAGGTGAAAAATTAGAATTTACAGAGTCTATCAAAGAAAATTTGCTTTTGATTTGCCCAGATATACAGAATTCTACAAAGGAAATGTTTGATGAGCTTGATATTCTTAGAATTAAAAATAAATTAATTGTTAGCTCAGATCAAAATGATTTTTGGGGTGTTTATATTTCTCGAAGTAAGCAAGTTGAAGAGTTTTACAACAATTTCTCACAAGACTATGAATTAAACCTTTCTGGAAGCGGTTCGTGTATATATTTAAGGTTCAACAAAAAAAACGAAATTGATAAAATTTTAAAAAAAATACCAACTAATTGGAGACTCTTTTTCTGTAAACCATTACAATATTCGCCGATATGTTATATCTAATAGCTTTGGGGTGTCGCCAAGCGGTAAGGCAACGGGTTTTGATCCCGTCATGCGTAGGTTCGAATCCTACCACCCCAGCCATGTTTTATAATAGATCTTGGGGGAAATTATGAAAAATAATAACGGCTTAGACATTTTCACAGGAACATCAAATCCTGAATTGGCTTCAGAGGTATCAAAAATACTTGGAATTGCAATTGCGCCAGCAGATGTTGGCTATT
The DNA here is from genome assembly GCA_902632555.1 of uncultured SAR86 cluster bacterium. GTDB lineage: Bacteria > Pseudomonadota > Gammaproteobacteria > Magnimaribacterales > D2472 > SAR86A. Next base: position 120,260 of record CACPCZ010000002.1, read on the forward strand.
TCTCTGATGGTGAGCTTAAAGTTGAGATACAAGGAAATGTCAGAGGTCATGATACTTTTATAATTCAGTCTACGTGTGCTCCAACAAATAAAAATGTTATGGAAGTTATGTTGATTGCTGATGCACTAAAAAGATCATCTGCATCAAAAATTACCGCAGTTGTTCCCTATTATGGATATGCAAGACAAGATAGAAGAGTAAGATCAGCTAGAGTGCCTATAAGTGCAAAAGTAGTAGCTGATATGTTTGCTTCTGTTGGAATAGATAGAGTACTAACAATTGATCTCCACTCTGAGACTATTCAAGGCTTTTTTGACATGCCTGCAGATAATGTTTACGCAACTAAGTTTATGGTCGACGATATCAAAGATAATAATGAAAGGAATGAAGTTGTAGTAGTATCTCCGGATGTGGGCGGTGTAGTCAGAGCAAGAGCTTTAGCAAAATTACTTGATGATACTGATTTAGCAATAATTGATAAAAGAAGAGCTGCTGCAAATCAATCAGAAGTAATGAATATAATTGGTGATATTGATGGAAAAGTTTGTATTGTGCCAGATGATATTATTGATACAGCTGGGACACTTTGTAATGCAGCAAATGCTTTGAAAGAAAATGGAGCAAAGGCTGTAAAAGCATATATCACTCATCCTGTTTTATCTGGACCGGCAATAGAGAGACTTGAAAGCTCAGCTATAGATGAATTAGTTGTAACAAATTCTATTCCATTGTCCCAAGAAGCTAAAAAATGCAGTAAAATACGCGTCATTTCAATTGCGAATATAATTGCTGAGTGTATCAAAAGACTTAGCAATGAAGAGTCACTAAGTGAAATGTTTTTATAGAGATAATTATGACAGACCAAATAATTTTAAATGCTGATTCAAGAGAAAGAACTGGATCAAATAAAGCTAGAGTCATTCGAAAAATCGATGGAATGGTTCCAGCGATTGTTTATGGAGACGAAAAAGAGACTCTTAACATTAAACTTAAGCTAAATGAATTAACAAAAGCTGCAGAAAATGAGCTTTTTTATACTCAAGTACTTCTTATAAAAACAGGTGAAAACGAAGAAAAAGTTGTTTTAAAAGAACTTCAAAAAGATCCGGCAAAAGGTAAATTCCTTCATGCTGATTTTCAAAGAGTTTCTAGGAAGACAAAGCTAAAAGTTGTAATACCCGTAAATTTTGTCAACGAAGATGAATGTGTTGGCATTAAAGAGGATGGTGGCGTTGTAGCTAAAGCTATCAGAGAAATTGAAATTATGTGCTTAGCAGGAAATATTCCTGAATCAATTGATGTTGATATCGAAAATTTACATCTTGGAGAATCTTTAAGACTCACTGAAGTATCATTACCTGAAGGGTCCGAAATACCTGGATTATCTGAGGAAACTGATCAAATGGTTGTTTCTATTAATGCGCCTAAAGCAGTTGAAGAGGATCCAATTGAAGATGTATTAGAAGATGGTGAAGCACCTGAGGGCGAGGAAACATCTGAAGAGACTACTGGGGATGAATCTGCAACTACTGAAGAAACTACTGAAAAAGAAAATTCCGAAGAGGGATAATTTCATGTATAAGCTCTGTATTGTTGGATTAGGCAATCCGGGCACTAAATATAATAATACTCGTCATAATATCGGAAAAGATTGGATCTTAAGCCTATCAAAAAATCAAAGAATAGATTTCAGAAAAAAGGTCAAATTTGAGGCCGAAATTGGAGAATCGCTTTCAGGCGATATTCTATGGGTAATTCCCTCTAATTATGTAAACAATTCTGGAAAGACAGTTTCAAGAATTATTAAGTCAACAAATCTTCAGCCCAAAAATTTTTTAATTATTCACGACGAGCTCGATCTAGAGGTTGGACATATTAAACTTAAAGATTCTGGCGGCCATGGTGGGCATAATGGAATAAGAGATATAATTAATCGAATTGGTACTGAAAAATTTTATAGACTTAGAGTTGGTATAGGTCATCCAGGCTCAAAGGATGAAGTTACTGATTGGGTATTAAATAAATTTACGCCAAAAGAAAAAATTCAACTTGAAAAACCTTTTTTAAAATTTGTTGATGTATTTGAATTAATTAAATCTAATAAGATTTCCGAAGCTCAAAAATTTCTTCATACGGAATAATTCTTATGGGATTTAAATGCGGGATAATTGGACTTCCTAATGTTGGAAAATCAACATTATTTAATGCTTTAACCAAATCGAATATTCCAGCCGAAAATTTTCCCTTCTGTACTATAGATCCAAATATTGGTCGAGTACCCCTACCAGACAAAAGACTAAATGAACTAAATAAGATTGTTAACTCAGATAAGATTATTCCTGCATCATTAGACCTTGTCGATATTGCTGGGCTTGTTAAAGGTGCTGCCGATGGAGAAGGCCTGGGAAATTCGTTTTTGTCAAATATTAGAGAAATGTCGGCACTTGCACATGTTGTTAGATGTTTTGATGACGAAAATATTACTCATGTTGATGGCATGGTTGATCCTATAAGAGATATTGAAGTTATAAACTTAGAGTTAATATTTGCAGACCTTGAAACTATTTCTAAAAGAATTACTAAATGTGAAAAACTTTTAAAAACAAATGATAAGAATAATAAAGCTCAATTTGATATGTTGCTGCACCTAAAGAATATCTTAGAAAATGGTAGTCTTATTGACCTTAAAAATTTTAATGAAGAAGAAATAAAATTAATTAAAAGTTTTCAATTATTATCGTCAAAGCCAACTTTTTTTATCGGCAACACCAACGATAGTGATGTATCAAAGAAACACATTGAGGAAGTTGAAAAAGTTGCTGAGGAATTAAATACATTTGTAATTCCAGCCTCTATTAAAATAGAACAAGAAATTTCTGTTCTTGGTGAGAGTGAAAAGTTAGAATATCTTGAATTACTTGAGATGGATGAGCCTGTTATAAATAAAATCATTTTTGAAGGTTATAAAATGTTAGGTCTCAAGACCTTTTTTACAGCAGGGCCATCAGAAATTAGAGCATGGACCATTAAAAATGGCTTTACCGCCCCCAATGCTGCAGGGGTAATTCATACTGATTTTGAGAAAGGTTTTATTAAAGCAGAAGTGATAGATTTTGATGACTTTATTAAAAATAATGGTGAGCTTGGAGCAAAAGAAAATGGCAAAATGCGTTTAGAAGGTAAAGATTACCTGGTAAAAGATGGAGATGTAATACATTTCAAATTTAATGTGTAATGAAACAAAAAATATTGACTCTTATATATTTCGGCTTATCATTCAACGATTGGCTATGTAGCTCAGATGGTTAGAGCACAGCACTCATAACGCTGGGGTCGGTGGTTCAATTCCACCCATAGCCACCAATTTTAATCTACTTTTTTCTAAGAAAAGCCAAAATTATTATTAACGAAACTAATGCAAGTAGAGCATCTTCACCAAGCATGTTTAAAACATCAGAGACATTTTTATAAACGTCGCCCACAAATGGTGTATCTATACCCAAAATGATTCCTAAAAGCAAAGAAGATGCTACTAGTGGAACAAGTAATTTAGTAATTTTATTTAGTAGATTAGTAAGAGTTGTAAGTGTGACTTTAAAATTCATATTTTTAAAAAAACTGGAAGGGGTTTCCCCCTTCCATTAAGTTGTTAAGTTAATTACTTAACAAGACTCATTAAGATTGCAATTACTATTAGTCCTACAACACCCATTGAAGTTAAGTTTTCAACAAGAGAAGTTATATTTCCAATAACATCTATCCCCATACCCATATCGCCGAATACCAATGCTCCTACGATACCAAGTCCTAGAACAGCAACAAGCACTTCAGTAAGTTTTCCAACTAAACCAAGTACCATCTTAAATGCATTATCCATAATATTTCCCCCCATAGGTTTTTTTATGTTTTGCAGGAACAATGAGAACATAATTTCTGTCTCGAATCAAATTATGTAAACAAAATTTAGACACAATATTTGACATTTGAAAATATATCTAATACGAATAAAAAAAGTGTTTTTTAGAAACTTATTCTTTATTTTCAATTAAAGCTTTCATTGAAAGCTTCATTTTACCTCTATCAAATCCAATAAGCTTTACCTCTACCTCCTGACCTTCTTCGAGAACATCATTAACGTCTTCTGTTCTCTCCGAAGAAATTTCTGAAATATGAAGCAGTCCATCTTTACCAGGTAATATATTTACAAAGGCACCAAATTCAACAATTTTTACCACGGTGCCTTTATATACTTTATTAAGCTCAGGCTCTTCTAATATTCCCTCTATAATAGCTAAACATTCTTGCATAGAAGATTGATTTTGACCAAAGACTGAAACAACACCATCATCATTGATATCGACTGTAGCCCCAGTTTTTTCTTGCATTGACTTTATTACTGCTCCGCCTTTGCCGATAATTTCTTTAATCTTTTCTTTGTCAACCATAAATGACTTCATAGCAGGAGCATTCTCTGATAATTCTTTTGGTTTTGATATAACTTCATTCATAATACCAAGAATATGATCTCTTGCAGCTTTAGCCTTAATTAGAGCTGTTTCCATAATAGACTCATTTATACCGGATATCTTTATGTCCATTTGCAAGGCTGTAATGCCTGATTCTGTTCCAGCAACTTTAAAGTCCATATCACCTAAATGATCCTCATCTCCGAGAATATCAGTCAAAACGGCAAATTCTTCGCCTTCTTTAATTAGTCCCATCGCAATGCCTGCTACAGGACTTGAAAGGGGTACTCCAGCATCCATTAGAGACAAAGAGGTTCCACATACAGATGCCATTGAACTAGAACCATTAGATTCTGTAATTTCAGATACTACTCTCATCGTATATCCAAATTCGTCAACATCTGGTAGTACAGCTTTAATTGCTCTTTTTGCTAAATTTCCATGACCAATTTCTCGTCTCTTTGGACCCATTGGCATTCCAATTTCTCCAACACTATACGCGGGAAAATTGTAATGCAACATAAAGTTATCACTACCCTCTCCTTCAATTGATTCTATTCTTTGCGCATCTCTGGAGGAACCAAGAGTTGCAACAACTATTGCTTGAGTCTCTCCTCTTGTAAACAGAGCTGAGCCGTGAGCTCCAGGTAAAACATCTGTTTCAACAAAAATTGGTCTGACAGTATCTAGGTCTCTTCCATCTATTCTTGGTTGATTATTAAGAACATTTCCTCTAACAATATCTTTTTCTAGTTTCTTGAAATCTCCCATCAATTTTCCCATTTCCGTCTCGTCAAGTTCTTCGTATTTCTCTTGAATTTGAGCTCTAATCTCCCTCAAAGCTTCATTCCGATCAGATTTAATTGATATTTTAAAAGCTTCTGAAATTTGTGGCTTGTAGTTTGTTTCAAGATCTTGATAATAACTATGCTGATCTTCAGGAATCTCAATATCCCAAATTTCGTTTCCGGTCTTTTCTTTTAATTCATTGCAAGCATTTATGACAGCTTTCATTTCTTGATGTCCAAAAAGTACTGCACCAAGCATTAAATCTTCATTTAACTCTTTTGCTTCAGATTCAACCATCAAAACAGCATCATCTGTTCCGGCAACTACCATATCTAAGTACGAATCATCTAACTCCTCAAAATTTGGGTTAAGAACGTATTCACCATCTATGAATCCAACGCGAGCTGCTCCCATAGGACCATCAAATGGAACACCTGAAATCGTAAGAGCAGCAGATGCACCAATCATAGCTGCAATGTCAGGATTTTGTTTTTTATCGGACGACATAACTGTGCAAAAAATTTGTATTTCATTTGTAAAATGATCTGGAAACATTGGCCTTATGGGTCTATCTATAAGTCTTGATGTGAGTGTTTCTCTTTCTGTAGGTCTGGCTTCTCTTTTAAAGAATCCTCCAGGAATTCTTCCAGTTGCATAAAATTTTTCTTGATAAAAAACTGCTAATGGAAAGAAGTCCTTGCTTGGATCAGCCTCTTTTTTGGCAACTACCGTTGTGAGAACAACTAAATCACCAATAGTTACCATTACTGCAGCTGTAGCTTGTCTAGCAACTTTATTTGTTTCTAATTTTACCGTTTGATTGCCGTACTGAAACTCTACTTGAGTAGATTCTAATTTATTATTTTCCACGATTTTCCCTTTTTATTTATCGGACATTACCCTCTTAGATTGAGTTTTTTCACTAACTCGGAATAGCTATCAGGATCTTTTCTTTTTAGATATGCCAATAATTTTCTTCTAAGATTTACCATCCTTATTAAACCAGCTCTGGAGTGGTGGTCTTTGTTGTGACTTTTAAAATGACTTTGAAGTTTATTTATATTTTCTGTTAAAAGCGCAATTTGCACTTCTGGCGATCCAGTATCGCCCTCATTTCTTTTAAATTTTTCGACTATACTAGCTTTTTCTTCAGTTAATAATGCCATATTTCTATCCTTGTAATGTTATATATGAATTACGCAAACCTTACATTACTAAAGTAAGCGTGCGAATATTATAACTTATTAACACTTTAAACAAGTTGTTTGTGTTTTAGGTTGCTCTCGGAAACCTCTCCAAGGCCGATGAAATCATTGCGTTGACTATAAACTCTGACAATATTTTTTGAATCTATCTTCACTCTTAGTTTTCTTCCATTCTGAAAAAATTTTAATTCTTCATTTGTGAGTGTGAATTTTTTATATTCGTTAAAAGCATTCTCTATTGAAATTAATTGATTTTCAGAAAGATTCTCTAAAATTTCAGAATCCATAATATTAAAATTATGTTGTGAAAGCCTTTTTAAAGAAATCATATGCCCACCACAGCCAAGATTTTTTGCCTAAATCTCTTGCAATCGATCTTATATACGTTCCTTTGGAGCAAGTTAACTCAAATGAGCATATTTTATTTTCATAATTAATA
>CACPCZ010000003.1:5000-117531 GCA_902632555.1 uncultured SAR86 cluster bacterium
AAGACCTATTAAATCAGAAGACTTCTACGAAGATTAATTTTTAGTATTTAAATTATCTTCCACTCGCCAGATTCAATTAATGACCTAGCTTTTTTATATTTCATTTCCCTGGTCTCAGAACCGTTTGTAATTTTTACTATTTCGTTTCTGCCTAGCTTTGGCTCTTCTCTGGTAACTTTGGCAGGAGAAGGATCTTGGTATTCATTGACAGATTTTTCACCTTCTTCAGGATTATTTATAAGCGGTTCAGGTTTTTCTAAAACAATTTCATCTTTATTTTCTTTTTTTAATCCCTCAATAACTTCTTCGCTCGCAAATTTAATAGAAAATAAAATTCTAACTGTTTCAATGTCTATCTCATCTAACATGATTTCGAACATCGAATATGCCTCTTTTTTGAATTCATTTTTAGGATTTTTTTGTGCATATGCTCTTAGACCAATACTGCCCCTAAGATGATCAATTTCTGCTAAATGTTCTTTCCAGTGAACATCTAAAACTTGCAACATTACCTGTTTTTCAAGAAGTAATCTATTTTCAGCAAGCGTAGAGTATTTTTCTTTATACATATCTTTAGCTTTACCAACGATAAGATCTGAAACTGATTCAGGAAGAAGCTTTTTGTCTTGTTTTATTAGATTGTGAATGTTTGTAGTAAGTCCATAATTTTCTTCAAGATAATTTTCGAGCTCCTCACTTTTCCACTGAGATTCAATTGATTCAAGCGGTATAAAATTATTCGATATTCTTTCGAACTCTCTATCAATCATTGTTTCTATTGTTTCGCTAATGTCTTCTTCTTCAAGCAACTGATTCCTTAGTGAATATATTGCTTGTCTTTGATCATTAGACACATCATCATATTCAAGTAAATTTTTTCTAGCATCAAAATTTCTGTTTTCAATTCTTTTTTGAGCATTTTCAATACCTCTTGAAAGCATTTTATGCTCAATGTGGTCATCACCCATTCCTATTCTTTCGAATAAAGATCTTCTGTTATCTGAAATAAATAAGCGTAACAAATCATCTTCTAGAGAAAGAAAAAATCTGGAATATCCTGGGTCACCTTGTCTCCCAGATCTTCCTCTAAGCTGATTATCGATTCTGCGTGATTCATGTCTTTCTGTTCCTAAAATATGTAATCCACCAGAGTCCAAAACTATAGCATTATTTTTTTCCCATTCATCTGCGGGTTGATCTTCTTTCTTACCGCCAAGCACAATGTCAGTTCCTCTTCCTGCCATATTTGTTGCAATCGTCACCATCCCAGGTTTACCAGCATTAGCTATGATTTCTGCTTCCCTTTCATGATGTTTTGCATTGAGTATTTGATGAGGAATTTTTTTATCTTTCAAAAATCCTGAGACTTCTTCAGATGATTCAACAGAAACTGTACCAACCAATATGGGAGCTGAGTTCTTTCTAAGAGATTCAATTTCCTCTACTAGCGCTTTATATTTTGCATCTTTTGTAAGAAATACTAAGTCGTTATGATCATTTCTTATCATAGGAACATTTGTAGGAATTATAATTACATCTAATCCATATATTTGATTAAACTCCATTGCTTCAGTATCTGCTGTACCAGTCATACCGGACAGGTTTTTAAATAATCTGAAGAAATTTTGAAAAGTTGTTGATGCTAAAGTTTGAGATTCTCTTTGAATAGGTACATTCTCTTTACACTCTAAAGCTTGATGAACACCTTCGCTCATTCTTCTACCAGGCATAGTTCTTCCAGTGTGTTCATCAATTAGAAGAACTTCATTATTTCTAACTAAATAATGTACATTTTTTTGAAAAAGGAAATTAGCTCTTAACGAAGCTTGGACAAACTTCATTATTTTTAAATTTGAAACAGAATAAAGCCCATCAGAACCACCAATGATCCCAGCATCTTCAAGCAATCCTTCAACTAATAAATAACCATCATCAGTTAATTCAACACTTCTATTTTTTTCATCGATAAGATAATGGCCTCTTTCATCATCAGCTAAGGGCTCTTCTTCAGTACCTTCTCTCAATTGTTGAGATAGTTTTGGTATAAATTTCCTAATTTGTCTATACAAGTCAGAACTCTCAGAGGAGGGGCCTGAAATTATTAAAGGAGTTCTGGCTTCATCAATAAGAATAGAATCTACCTCATCAACTATTGCAAAATCTAATGAACATTGAACCCTGTCTTGGACTGAATGGGCCATATTATCTCTTAGATAATCAAAGCCTAATTCATTATTTGTAGCATAAATAACATCGCATTTATAAGCATTGATCTTGTCAGTTATGTTTTGATTTGAATTTACTACGCCCACAGTGAGTCCAAGAAACTCGTATATAGGTCGCATCCACTCAGCATCCCTCTTTGCTAGATAATCATTTACTGTAACCAAAACAGCTTTATTACCTATCGCTGAATTAAGATAAGCTGGCAAAGTTGCAACTAAAGTTTTTCCTTCACCTGTTTTCATTTCAGCAATATTTCCTTCAGCAAGTGAAATTCCCCCGAGCATTTGAGAATCGAAATGTCTTAAACCTAAAGTTCTTTTACTAGCTTCTCTAACAGCAGCAAAAGCAAGCGGAAGAATCGAATACAAGTCATTATTGTTGTTTATGTATTCTTTATGAAGTTCATCTTTTAATGTTTTGAAATAAGTGTCTGGTTTCGATGATAACTCTTCTTCAAGGTTGTTTAGGGCATTCACGTGCACCATCATCCTTTTTAGGATTCGTTCATTGCTTGAACCAAAGATGTTTGAAAGAAAATTTAGCATTCTTATTATTTAAGCGATCAATTTAAATACACTTACTCTATATCCCCAAAAGGTGGCCTTACATATGAAATTGGGGCATTTTCAGAATTTTCAAACTCGATGGTTTCGTATGCATCGTCATCTTCAATAATTTTTCTCAACAGCTTATTATTAAGCTCATGTCCAGATTTATATCCTGAAAATTCACCGATCAAATTTCCACCAAGTAGATAGAGGTCACCAATTGCATCTAACATCTTATGTTTTACAATTTCATCATTAAATCTAAGCCCCTCATCATTCAATATTTCATCTTCACCAAATATAATTGCATTAGACTCACTTGCACCTAGTGCTAAATTTCTTGATTTTAATAGTTCTGCTTCACTCATAGAACCAAATGTTCTTGCTCGGCAAACTTCTTTTACAAATGAAGTTGATGAGAAATCAATTATGGACTCAGATGGAAGCTTTTTATGAACAGGATGATCAAAACTTACTTTAAACGAGACTTTGAAACCATCAAATGGCTTGATAGTTGCATATGCATCATCTCTTGTAACAGTAACTTCTTTTTTAACTTTAATAAATTTTTTTAATGCATTTTGATCTTCTAATCCTGCCGATTGTATTAAAAAAACAAAGGGACTCGAACTTCCATCCATAATAGGTACTTCTGGCCCATCTACTTTAACTAGGCAGTTATCTACACCTAATCCAGCTATAGCAGATAAAAGATGCTCAATTGTGGAAATTTTAACATCGTCCTTTACTAGAGCAGTAGAGAGACTTGTATCTCCAACATTTTCAGCAATGGCAGGGATTATTAGATTCTCATCAACATCAGTTCGAATAAAATTTATCCCAGTATTAATTTCTGATGGAATAAGCTCCATATTGATATTTTTACCAGTATGCAAACCTATGCCTACGGCTTTAATTGAGTTCCTAAGTGTTCTTTGTTTAAGCATTTAATTTTAAATATATTATCATTTACGCTGCCTAATGACCTCTGAAAGTATTATCCCAGTTGCAACAGAAACATTAAAGCTTTTGAAATTTTTATTACCACTCAAACTGATTAGCAAATTGCATTTCTCTTGGGTCTTTTTTCTTATTCCTAGTTCTTCTGACCCCATTACAAAAGCACAGGAATTTTGAAAATTTATATCAAGATAGTTGTCATTTGCATGCTCAGTTAGGCCGAAGATGTCAATATTTAAATCTTGGAGGTACTTCAAGCAATTAACTAAATTACTTACACTGAAAACTTTAACAGCCTCTACACCACCAGCTGCAACATTATGAACAACATCATTAATTGGCGCGCATTGATGTTTATTTAATATGACTGCATCAACATTTAATACAGCTGCTGATCTAATGCATGCGCCTAGATTTCTTGGATCAATAATATTATCAAGAATTAATAAAACAACCTCACTATTTTTATTTTCAAGAAAATTTTTAAGATCTTTAAAATTTGGAATATCCTCAATTTTTATGATTGCCTCTGGGTCTTGCTTTAATTTTTTAGATAACTCATAGTTAATTCCATTTTTTTCAGCCAGCGATATTAGTTCTTTTAATCTCTTATCTCCTCTCAAATCTCGTGTGTAGGGCACGAAAATTTTTTTTATTTTATGTGGATTAAATTTAATAATATTTTCAATACTATGAAAGCCAGTTCGTATATCATTATTTTTTGTTTTCATTTTGGCACTAATGTAATTTTTCTCTCCTCAGGAAGCACATTCACTAATTGAACTTTTATTTTTTGACCAATCCTAAATATTTTACCGGTTCTTCTTCCTTTGAGTATATTTGCTTGGCTATCAAAAATATACCTGTCTTTTTGTAAATCAGAAACATGAATTAGCCCAGATATAAAAAAATTTTCTATTTCACAAAATAAACCAAATTCAGTTACTCCTATGATATAAGTTGAAAATTCTTCTCCAATAAATTTTTTTAACCCGAAGCAAATCATTTGTTGAGTAACTTGCCTTGATGCAATTTCAGCTTTTTTTTCAAGGTCCGATAGGTCATGTAAAGTTTCCTCATATTTATCTTTAGTAACCTCAAGTTTTGAATTATTTAGTATGCTTTTAATCAACCTGTGAGCAATTAGATCAGGATATCTCCTGATTGGAGATGTGAAGTGTGTATATTGATTAAGCTGAAGACCAAAATGACCAACCTCTTGAATTGAATAACTAGCTCTTTTAAGTGATTGTAAGATTAATACATTAAATATTTTTTTTTCTTGAGCTTTATTTGAGTGTTTCACAAAAGAATTTATTTGTTCAACTGGATTGTCAAAATTTTTTGAAGAATGACCCTTAAGTGAAAAGAATTTTTTTAGATTTTCAATTTTTAAAAAATCTGGTTCTTCATGAATCCTGTAAATACCAAAACCTAAATTTTTTTTTATAAATTTTGCTGCACAAATATTTGCAGCTATCATTGATTCTTCAATCATTTGATGAGCAAATAGTCTTTTTGGAAGATTAATCTCTTTTAGGTTTCCATCGTTATCTACAATAAGACTTGGTTCCTGTGAATCAATTTCTAATGCATTTCTATTTAATCTATTTTTCAAAAGTTTATTTGTGAGAATCTTCAGGCATTCCAAGGAACTTGTAACTATTGAATTATTTTCTGAATAATTAGCAATTTCACTATATGTAAATCTTTTATGTGAACTAATAATCGCTTCAAGAAACTCAAAGGATTCAATTTCAGCTTTTAAATTAAATTCAATTTTACAAACCAAAACATTTCTTTTTTTATTTGGAACAAGAGAGCAGACATCATTTGAAATTTTCTCAGGCAACATTGGAATTACATAATTTGGAAAATAGATTGATGTGCCTCTTTTTAGGGCTTCTTTGTCTAGTGCAGAATTTTCAATTACGACCTCTGCTACATCAGCAATTGCAACCCAAAGAGTAAAACCATTTGTTTTTTGTTCGCACAATATAGCATCATCAAAGTCTTTTGCATCTTTGCCATCAATTGTAACAAAAGGTTTTTTAACTAGATTGATCCTTGAGCTTGAATAAATAGGATTAATTTTTTTTAATTCACTATTTATGACTTCAGACCAAAAAGTAGGAATTTCTTGTTCATCAATGGCCTGATTAATACTCAACTCTAAATAATTCATGTTTTTATCTTTCTATAACTAATAAAAAGGGCCTTTTCAGACCCTATATTGAAAGTGAACTTTATATCTAAAAGTATTGGGACATTATGTCCCAATACTTTTAACTAGCAAAGTAAATGAATTAAAAAGTTAAGTTAAATTTAACTCCAATATTTTTGCCAGGCAGGGGAACTTCATTTTTTACAAACGAAGCATGATTTCTTGCAACTTCATCTAACAAGTTTTTTCCAAACAATGAAACCTTTAATTCAGTATTTTCTCTTAAATTAAATGTTTTAGTTAATCTGGCGTCAAGCATGCTATAACCATTAGTTACAGTTTCGCCCTCACCAATATCTGATTGTTTATCAACATCCTTTAGATTCAGTTTGAAAACAATATCATCTTGCTTATAAGATAAAGAATAAACATTTCTTGCTGGATTTATTCTCGGAACAAAATGACCATCAGAAAATTCAGCATTAACAACATCTCTTCCAAAAGATACCTTTAATTCTCCATTCCCGACATCAAGAGTTCTGCCGATTTCAAATTCGTATCCATCAAATTCAGCATCTTCTTGCATATAATTCGCATGAATCAAGTTACCATGACCATGATCGTCATCCTCATCTCCGTGATGATCATCGTCATCATGGTGATCATCATCTTCTTCATGATGCTCGTCTTCATCCATATGGTCATCTTCCTCATCTATAAGAGCAATATAATTATCAACATCGGTAATATAAAAACTTGCGTAAGCATAGAAATCACCATTATTAAAGTTGAAAGTGATGTCAAAGTTATTTGAAGTTTCACTGTTAAGATTTGGATCGCCAACTTCAAATCTTCCCGTTGCCATATGAGGTCCATTCATAAAAAGCTCGATTGAAGATGGAAGTCTCTCAACACTTGCATAGCCTAGACTAACACCAAGGTTGTCAGTAAGGCTTCTGCCAAGAGTTACTGCAAAACTGCTTGTAGAATCATCAATATTGTAATAATCAACATCTCCATGGTCATCTCCATGGTCATCTCCATGATCATCTCCATGATCATCTCCATGGTCATCATCATGATCTTCCTCAGCAACACTTCCACTTCTTTCTATTTGATCAAGTCTAAATCCTAAATCAAGATCATAAATTCCAAGATTTTTACTTATGTAATAACCAATCGTGAATTCTTTGCTATTTGCAGGATTCATAAATGCCTCTTCTCCAACAATGGAGTTATCTTCATCAACAAAATTAACGACAATCTTTTGAGTTGAAAAATCATTGGAAACATCAAAAATTGCACCATACTCTACAGCATCATTCATGAAAACTGTTGGAGCATGTTCTTCATGTTCCTCTTCATCTTCATGTTCTTCTTCATGATGCTCCTCTTCTTCATGTGCCTCTGTAAGAGAGTAGTCAGAATCACGGTAAGTAAAGTCAATTTTATTTACTAGATTTCCGTTAAGGTTATATGATCCTTTGATGGTAAAGCTTTCAGAGTCAGTTGTGGAAAAGATTCTTTCCTCACCATGCTCTTCATGCTCATCATGATCTTCTTCATCACCATGTTCGTCACCGTGCTCGTCACCATGTTCATCACCATGAAAAGGTATGCCATAGACACTCTCTAAATTATCAACAGAAAAACCAAGGTAACCCCAATCACCAGCTTTTGAAATTCCAAATTTTGTTGCTTCAACCGCATAATCAGAATTATTAATAAATCCCATATTTTCTTCATGTTCATCTTCATCATGATCATCATGATCATCATGATCATCATGCTCATCATGATCTTCTTCATGAAGAACAGCGCCGAAAGGAACATCATAATTATCAAAATCAACATTCTTATAGCCAAAATTAACATTAAAACCATTGATATTATCTTTAAAATTAAAATGCTCAGCACTTCCATCATTGACTGATTGTGATTCAAAACCAACCTTAAACTCAGGTAGCTCATAATTGATAGCAGAAATACAATCATCAACAATATTTATAATGCCGCCACTGGTTCCATTTGCATATAATAGGGATGAAGGCCCCATAACGATTTCTATTTGTTCAATATCATTCAAATCAACATCATTTAAGTGATCAACACCTAATCCAGACACATCTCTATTAACCATGCCATTTTTGAGTATTTTTACTCTCGGGCCAGACATACCTCTTATTATTGGTTGCCCAACTGCTGAACCGTAATCAGCAATAGATACACCTAAATAGCTATCAATTGCGTCACCCAAACTTGTGGTAGCACCATCTAAAAATTCATCACCGTCAATCACATATACCGGATTATTAATTTCAGTTGAACTTACTAAAGCTGATGTTATGACAAGGATTTCCTCTACATCCTTATCTTGCGAAGCTAAGTTGAATGAATGAAAAGCGATTAAAATCACAATCGCATTTAAATATTTTTTCATTATTTCCTCCTTGAAATGAAAAATTAGTTAAAAAAATAAAATTAACTAATTTAAAGGAGGGGCTCTTGGAAAATCTAAATTAAATTTATTTGAAGGTATAAATCTTAAAAATAAATTTGATAAGTATTTAATCTGGTCAAAACTATCTTTAGTTTTTGTCGCTTCAATTTTGACATCAACATTTTCTTCACATGCATTACATTCTGTAAAATATTCTGAAGAAATATGATCGTGGTGATCAATAAAATCATGAATTGCTATATTGACAATAAAGAATACTGATACAAATAAAATTAATTTATTTTTCATGAGTCAAGCATACTAGACCAGAAATTTTTCCATTTTTCAAGTCATCTAATGTTTCAGTTGCTTTAGATGCATGTCTTACCTCAACATCAACATTTTCAATTTTACCTTCTCTAACTAGTGACATTAGTTCATCCATTTCTTGAAGACTTCCAAGATAAACGCCTGTAATAGTTCTTGCCATTAAAGTAATCATGGGCAGTTGAACTGTTGTTTGACCACCAATTAGACCAACCATGACATATGTACTTCCTCTTCTTACACCAAACAAACCTGCTGCAAATTCATAAGAGGATGCTGAACCTACGTAATCTATGACGCTAGAAGCACCTCCATTAGTTAATTCAACTATTTTTTGAGCAGCATTTTCATGATTAGAATTTATAACTGCTTTGGCACCATTTTTATATGCAATTTCAAGTTTCTTATCGTCAATGTCAACTACAATAGGATTGATAGAATACGCTGCTTGAATAATTTGTAGAGCCAAAGATCCAAGACCACCAGCACTAATTATTACTACAGAATCGTCTCCTTTTTTTAAGTTAGCTTTTTTTAATGCGCTATATGCCGTTAAACCTCTGCAAGCATAGCTTCCTGCAACTTCATCAGGTGTATCACCAGCATCAAAGAGATACTTTGAATCTGGAACTAAAACATATTCGGCATAGCCTCCATTTACATTTACGCCTAAATTTTGAGTGATCATTGGAGAACAGTAATGCTCTCTGCCATTGAGACACTCATTACATTCACGACAACCTATCCAAGGATAGGCCACATATTTTTTTCCAACTTCTATATCTTTAACACCATCACCTATTTCAACAACTTCACCATAAATTTCATGGCCCATTGCAATTGGTTCGGGCAAAGGCAATGGAAGTTTTGCATCACCTCCTAAATGAAAAAAACCTTCATGAATGTGAACATCTGTATGACATACACCACATGCTACAGTTTTGAGCAAAATTTCATTTTTTCCTGGAGATGGCTTATCAATTTCTACTTCTTGAAGAGGCTTACCATTTTCTACTAGTTGAAACGCTTTCATGACTTTATATTGTTTTTTGTAGATTATAGATTATATTATTGTAGTTATGACCAATTCTAAAAAAATTTCATTTGTTCTTTTTGTTTGTTTTTTTTCGACGCTATTAAGATCTGAAAGAGAGCCATTTGAATCAACATATATTGCTCTTCCAGCTGAGAAAATTTTGATTCAAAATGCTAATGTTTATGATGGAGATGGAAACGAATTTTCAAACACAGACATCCTAGTTCAGGATGGAAAAATTGTAGCAATTGGTACCGATCTTCCTGCAACAGATGATTTTAAAATTATTGATGCATCGAACAAATGGGTGACGCCTGGCATAATTGACATTCATTCTCATATGGGAGTTTATCCAGCACCAGGTGTCTCAACAAGCTCTGATGGAAATGAAGCTACAAGTCCAGTGACGGCTGATGTTTGGGCGGAACATTCAATATGGGTTCAAGATCCTCAATATGCACTTGCTCTAACTGGTGGAGTAACTTCTTTTCATATTTTACCTGGTTCGGCTAATTTAATTGGAGGAAGAGGGGTCACAGTTAAAAATTTACAGAGAAATACAATTAATTCAATGAAGTTCCCTGATGCACCTCATTCGCTGAAGATGGCATGTGGTGAAAATCCAAAAAGAGTTTATGGTAACAGAGGACAGGCACCATCAACTAGGATGGGTAATGCAGCAGGCTATAGAAAATCTTGGATCCAAGCTGAGAGTTATCTTAGGAAGCTAGTTGAATATGAAGAAAAGTCTGATGAAGCAAAAGAGCTAGAGTATGCTCCAAGAAGAGACCTCGAAATGGAAACATTGGCAGGTGTTTTAAAAGGGGAAATATTAGTTCACAATCATTGTTATAGAGCTGAAGAAATGGCAACAATGATAGATATTGCCAAAGAGTTCAATTATAAGATCACCGCTTTTCATCATGGAGTTGAGGCCTATAAAATAGCTGACTTATTGGCTGAAAATGGAATATGTGCTGCTCTTTGGGCAGACTGGTGGGGATTTAAGCATGAAGCATATGATATGGTTCAAGCTAATATAGCTATTGTAGATCAGGCAAGAAACGGAACTGGTTGCGCAATTGTTCATTCTGACGATGCAATTGGAATTCAGCATCTTAATCAAGAAGCTTCAAAAGCATTATCAGCTGGGTTAAGAGCTGGCTTTGATATATCAAAAGCCAGAGCAATGAAATGGATAACATCAAATCCAGCCAAGGCTGCAGGTATTTATGATAGAACTGGATCACTTAAAGTCGGCAAAAATGCAGATGTAGTGGTTTGGTCTAAAAATCCTTTTAGTGTCTATGCACTTGCTGAGAAAGTAATTATCGATGGAGCAATTGCCTACGATAGACAAGAAAATATTTTACCGGCTAGTGATTTTGATATTGGGATAATATCTCCAAACCGAAACAGGATCGATGAATAAGATGAAACATTACACATCAAACTTTCTTTTTTGTTTGGCATTCTCTTTAACAATTACTGTTTTTTCATTTGATATTAAAGCAGAAAGCATATTGATCAAAAATGTAACCATTCTTGATGGGATTAACAATGAGCCATTTGTTGGTAATGTTTTGATAGATGGAGATCGTATTAAGAGGGTTTCTTCCTCAAATTTGCAGGGTGACTTTGTGATAGATGCTTCTGGAAAAATTCTCACACCCGGAATAATTGCTACAGATACTGAGATTGGAATTGTGGAAATTGGTGCCTTAAGCGTTACCAGAGATGATTCTGGAAAAATGTATAAAATTGGTTTTAGTATATTTGATGCCTTTAATCCAAATTCAACACTAATACCTTGGAATAGATCAAATGGCATAACTTCAACTTTGACTCTTCCTCAAAATACCTCAAGCCCAATAGGCGGCCTGGGTTCATACTTTGTTTTAGATAGCAAGCTTCAAGTCACCGGATTGAGAGATATGGTAATGATAGGAAGGGTTGGAGGAAGCAGTAATAGATCAAGAGCTGAACACTTTGCTCAAATTGAAGACCTTTTAATACTTGCAAAATCTTTGACAAAAAGTGATATAAGTTCTGACTTGGAATTATCAGACCTTATAGATGATTGGTCTGTATCAGACGCAATGAATCTCCATCCAAGAGATTTAAGGGCGTTATATGAGTTAGTAAATAATAACCTTCCATTAATTATGAAATCAAATAGGGCTTCTGATTTATTAAAATTAATCGAACTAAAAAATAAATATAATTTAAATATGATTATCATGGGTGCTCAGGAGGCAGGTTTAGTTGCTGAGGAAATTGCTAAAAGCCAAATACCTCTAATTATAAATCCTATTAATAATATTCCTGGATCATTTGACGAACTAGCTTCAAATATAAACATGGCACAAAGATTAGAAGAGGCAGGAGTTAAGTTGATGTTTAATGCTCCTCGTGATCATAATTACCACTTAATAAGGCAAGGCGCCGGTGTTGCTGTTGCAAATGGCATGAGTTATGCAGGTGCCATAAAAGCCCTAACATCTACTCCTGCAGATACTTTTGGAATTTCAGGAAAAGGTACAATCGAGCCTGGAAAGATTGCTGATTTGATAATTTGGGATGCTGACCCACTAGAGCCATCTTCAATGCCGGACTATGTGTTTATAAACGGTGAGAATATAGATCTCACAACCAGATCTTCAAGACTTAGAGATAGATATACAAAAAAATTGAACGAACCGGTTACTTACAGAAATTAATTATCTTTATTTTTCACTACCCAAATAAGCAAAACAATTAAAATAATATTACCGATTACGTACGTAGTTAGATCCATTTATTTATAAGCATTTACAATTAGAAAAATTACAAGAGTGAGATAGATTCCAATATATAAAATTTGACCAAATCTGAAATCTTTTTTTAACAGTGCGTCTTTTTCTTCTTTTGATATGTTTTCTTCATTCATAATTTACCTTTTGCATCCTTAATTTTTTAAACTAGCATTACTTTTATGTTTTGATCTTATGCACCTATAAATGCTATATCAAAATTTATGTTTTGTCAGATTTTAAAAGTTAAAGATTTTAATATTATATAAAATATTTAAATACTATAATGAAGGGGTGAAAAAATTTACTTTAATTATTTTGTTTGGATTGGTTTCCTGTAATTCGTCTGAAGAGGTAAAAAATATGGCACCTGATTTCGGATATCATGTTGATAGAATTGCTAATGTTGCTGAAGGGCAAATTGTAATAGGAACCTATACTGCAACAGTTCAAGATGAGAGTACAATTTCTTATTCAACATCCAATACAGATATGACAATATCATCAGAAGGCGAACTTTCTTTTTTAGTTGAACCAGACTTTGAAGAACAAAATGAGTATCTAACTGAGATTACTGCTTCAAATGATGCTGGTTCAGATACAATTAATGTTAAAGTTAAAGTAAATGATACTTTGTGTGAGTTAGATACTGCTGCAATTTTTGATTTTTGTTTATTTGAGTAGAGGTTATTATGAAAAAGTTATTATTTGTTTCTTTATTTTTTATTGCAAATGTAAATTCAGATATTGATTTAGGTGAAGATTTTGCTCCGGGTGATCTTGTTACTGCTGATGCATTTAATACAAAATTTAGTGCCTTGAACGGAGTTGTTGGCGAAATTGTTGATGCTGATTTATTAGGAAATTGGGAGTGTACTTCATACAAAGATTTTGCAGACTCATCTCACCTTGCAGAGAATGGAGGAAATGGTCAAGTTGGCAGTGGAAGTTTTTATTCAAATACTGGCACATTAAGTCTCTCAGAAAATGATACCGAATCAAGCCTTAATTCACCAAAAATTTGGTCAATAGATCGTGATGATGTTATTTTTGATAATGAAGAAATTGAAGAAGATTCAGTCAACCTAAATAGTGGCACGTATTCTATTTTAGGAAACACCTTATACTTTTTTACTGTTGGCAATCAAACCTCTATGCCATTTAATATTAAGTTACTAAGCGAAACAAAGATATATCTTAGCCCAAACCCTAAATCAGTTAATCTTGGGTATCCAAATCCAAATGTAATTTGCGAAATAATACCCGGATCTGAATCTGAATAATTGGAGCCACCTGTCAGATTCGAACTGACGACCTGATGATTACAAATCAACTGCTCTAGCCAACTGAGCTAAGGTGGCAAAGATTTGTATTATATACAAATTATTCGTTTGGGAAAGAGCATCCTGTTCCACCGATGCCACAATATCCATTTGGATTTTTCGCAAGATATTGCTGGTGATATTCTTCGGCAAGATAATAGTTTTCCAAGTGCTTAATTTCTGTAGTTATACTGTCTAGTTCATCTGATTTAAAATTATTTTTAATCAATTCACTTTGATAAATGTCTCTAGTTTTCAGAGCGATATCAAGATCCTCTTGATCATTAACATATATTAAAGATCTGTATTGTGTTCCAATATCATTTCCCTGTCTCATTCCTTGAGTTGGATCATGACACTCCCAAAAAACTTTTAAAATATCTTCAAGTTTTAAAATATTTTTGTCATAAATTATCTTAACTACTTCAGCATGATTAGTATTTTTATAACAAACATCCTCATAAGTTGGATTTTCTGTTTCCCCACCTGAGTATCCAACAGAGGTCATCAAGACGCCAGATATATCCCAAAATTTTCTCTCAACTCCCCAAAAACATCCAGCACCTAATATTATCTCTTTAGTTTCTGATGAAAATTTTTGTTCAATAGGAACTTTTTTTACGTAATGAATCATTTAATAAACTCCTTTAATACTAATTTCACCGCTGTTATATATTTTTACACCTGTTTCTGTTTTTAAAAGAGCAGACCCATTTTCATCAATATTTTCAAATGTAGCATCCTCAATAGTCTCAGTGTTGTGAATTATTTTAACTTTTTTATTTATGTGAACGCAGTATTTTTTCCAATCACTAACCCAATTAGTAATTTTTTTATCATAAGCTTCAATAATCCCATTTACGATATCTGCAATAATATTATTTCTTAAGTGGTTTATGTTGAACTCTGAGAGATCACCCCACCAGACTTCTTTGCTTTCAATATTAAAATTAATACCAATTCCAATAATAGTTTTTGTATTTTCTTTGAAAACTTCTTTTTCTAATAAAATTCCCCCAATTTTCTTATTATTTAAAATTATATCGTTTGGCCATTTCAATCCAATAACGCCTTTTTTTGTATGATTTGAGAGGACGTTTGCGCACACTATTCCTGTTAGTAAACTTTCAGGGCCATAATTCAATTTTTTTTTAGATGAGAGACTCATGTATATGTTCCCATTATCAGGACTGTCCCATTCTTTACCATGTCTTCCTTTTCCTGCAGTTTGTTTTTCAGCAATAATAAGATTAAATTCGTTTTCTATGTTTTTTTTCTTTGATAATTCATTTGTTGAATCAATTTCATCATAAATTTCAAGATTTACCCTGTTTTTTGGTAAATTTGCTAGAATTATGTGTTTATTTAGTTCTTTCAATACAAGAAATTAGTTGACTTAATGTCATTCTAGAACAAAAATAGCATCCTTTGAATGGAGAGGTGGGTGAGTGGTTAATACCAGCAGACTGTAAATCTGCCGCTTCGGCTACGTAGGTTCGAATCCTACCCTCTCCACCACCGATTTTTACTCATTTTTTCCTAAAAAAACTATACTTAAAATATCTTCTAAAAAAGGTTGAGTTTATCGCTTTTTAGAGTGATAATACGCCACCAAAAATAGGATGCTTATGAACGGGCTCATATAGCTCAGCGGTAGAGCACTTGCTTGGTAAGTAAGAGGTCACCGGTTCAAGTCCGGTTATGAGCTCCATTAATAACAATTTTAGAGAGGCATAAAAATGGCTAGAGAAAAATTCGAGAGAACCTTACCTCACGTTAATGTGGGTACTGTAGGTCACGTTGACCATGGTAAAACAACATTAACAGCTGCTTTAACAAAGGTTGCTGCAGAGGTGTATGGTGGAGATGCAGTTGATTTTGCTAATATTGACAATGCTCCAGAAGAAAGAGAAAGAGGTATCACAATTGCTACATCTCATGTTGAGTATGTATCCACAGCTCGTCACTACGCGCACGTTGATTGTCCAGGACACGCAGACTATGTAAAAAATATGATTACAGGTGCTGCTCAGATGGATGGTGCTATATTGGTTGTAAGTGCAGCAGATGGACCAATGCCACAGACAAGAGAGCATATTTTGCTTGCAAGACAAGTTGGTGTTCCATACATCGTTGTATATATGAATAAAGCAGATCAGAATGATGATCCTGAGATGATTGAGCTTGTTGAAATGGAAATTAGAGAATTACTAAATGAGTATGAATTTCCTGGTGATGATACACCTATAATAGTTGGTTCTGCATTAAAAGCTCTAGAAGGAGATACATCAGAGATTGGTGTTCCATCCGTACAGAAATTAATTGAAACACTGGATACTTATGTTCCTGAGCCAGAAAGACCAGTAGATGGTAACTTCCTGATGCCTATTGAAGATGTGTTTACTATTTCTGGAAGAGGTACTGTTGTTACTGGAAGAATTGAAACTGGTGTTGTCAATACTGGTGATCCACTAGAAATTGTTGGAATAAAAGAAACTTCCTCTACTACTTGTACAGGTGTAGAGATGTTCAGAAAGTCACTTGATGAGGGTCGTGCTGGAGAAAATTGTGGAGTTTTACTTAGAGGTGTCGAAAGAGAAGCTGTTGAAAGAGGTCAAGTTATTGCGAAGCCTGGTTCAATTACACCACATACAAAATTCGAAGCAGAAATTTATGTTTTGAGCAAAGATGAGGGCGGAAGACACACTCCATTTATGAATAATTACAGACCTCAGTTTTACTTCAGAACAACTGATGTAACAGGTGCATGTGAATTACCAGAGGGCACAGAAATGGTTATGCCCGGCGATAACGTTAAGATGGTAGTTTCTTTAATTGCTCCTATTGCAATGGATGAAGGTTTAAAATTTGCCATTAGGGAAGGCGGAAGAACTGTTGGTGCTGGCGTAGTATCAAAAATAGTAGAGTAAATTAAGATTTTTAAGCCGAGGCTATGTGTCTCGGCTTGCTTGTCTTTAAAGATTATGAAAAATGTTTTTAGGCCAGTGGCTCAATTGGTAGAGCATCGGTCTCCAAAACCGGGGGTTGGGGGTTCGAGTCCCTCCTGGCCTGCCAAATGGAACAAACTGGAAGAGTGTTGAAATATGAATAAAGGATCTGCTTCAAAAACTCTTGATAACCTTAAATGGTTATTAGCAATCGTTGTTTTTGGAGTTGCTGTCGTAGGCAACAGTTATTTTGTTGAAGTAGCATTTCTTTATAGAGTTCTAGGAGTTCTTGCACTATTTTTAGTTGGACTTGCACTAATTGCAGTGACTAATTTCGGATCTAATGCTCTAAAACTAATGAAGGAATCAAGGACTGAAATTAGAAAAGTTGTTTGGCCAACAAGAATGGAAACAACGCAAACATTTATGATAGTTTTTGGTGCAATAGTAATCCTTTGTCTTTTCTTCTGGGGTTTAGAGTCATTATTGAGTTTTTTAACTAGGCTGGTATTAGGTTAATTATGGACTGGTATGTGATTCAAGCTTACTCTGGATATGAGCAAAAAGTTAAAGCAGCTCTTGAAGAGCGCATTAATTTGAATAATTTATCTGAAAAATTTGGAGAAATTCTCATCCCTACAGAACAAATCGTTGAGCTTAAAGGCGGAGCTAAGAAAACTACTGAAAGAAAATTTTTCCCAGGTTATATCTTGATACAAATGAATTTAGAGGATGACTCGTGGCAATTAGTTCAGTCAACACCAAGAGTCTCTGGCTTTGTTGGTGGTACAAGAGATAAACCGTTACCTATCTCAGAAGAAGACGTGAATAACATTATTAATAGGATTGAAGTTGGTGAAGATGCACCTGCTCCAAAAACAATATATGAACCTGGAGAAGTTATAAGAGTATGTGATGGTCCTTTTAACGACTTTAATGGTGTTGTTGAAAATGTTGATTACGAAAGAAATATGGTAAAGGTTTCTGTTCAAATCCTTGGGAGAGCAACACCAGTTGAATTAGATTTTATGCAAATTGAGAAAACATAATGGCAAAAAAAGTAGTTAACATCTTAAAGTTACAAATTCCTGCTGGTGGAGCAAATCCAAGCCCTCCAGTTGGACCAGCACTAGGTCAAGTTGGTTTAAATATCATGGATTTTTGTAATGCATTTAATTCAGCAACACAGGAATCTGAAAAAGGTATGCCATTGCCAGTTGTAATTAATGTATATGAGGATAAATCTTTTGATTTTGTTGTTAAAACTCCTCCAGCAGCTGTTTTAATTAGAAAAGCTCTTAATATTCAAAAAGGAAGCGGAGAGCCAAATAGAGAAAAGGTTGGTAAGTTATCTAGATCTCAGCTTGAAGATATTGCTAAAGCCAAAGAACCTGATCTTAATGCTAATGATATTGATGCAGCTGTAAAAATTATTGCTGGAACAGCTAGAAGTATGGGAGTTGAGGTAGATTTATGAGTAAATTAACTAAAAAACAAAAAATACTTGAAGAGAAACTTGATCCTGAAAAGACATATTCTATTGATGAAGCAATGGAAATTATGCAATTAGTAAAATCTGAAAAATTTGATGAGTCTGTCGATATATCTGTAAAACTCGGTGTTGATCCAAATAAGTCTGATCAAAATGTTAGAGGTGCAGTTACATTGCCAAATAGTTTAGGAAAAGATGTTAGCGTGGCTGTTTTTGCTGACGGAGATCAGGCTAAAGAAGCATCAGATGTTGGTGCTGAGTTTGTAGGCATGGACGATCTGGCTGAAAAATTCACAAAAGAAGAGATTAATGTTGATGTAGTAATATCTACAAATGCTGCAATGAAGGTTGTTGGTAAACTTGGACAAGTACTGGGTCCCAAAGGTTTAATGCCAAACCCTAAAACAGGAACAGTTTCAGATGATGTTGCCTCAGCAATTAAGAATGTGAAGGCTGGACAGGTGAGATTTAGAACAGACAAGAATGGGATAATTCATGGAAGCATTGGTAAGGTTACCTTTGATAGTAATAA
This sequence comes from uncultured SAR86 cluster bacterium, assembly GCA_902632555.1. GTDB lineage: Bacteria > Pseudomonadota > Gammaproteobacteria > Magnimaribacterales > D2472 > SAR86A. Next base: position 23,788 of record CACPCZ010000003.1, read on the forward strand.
GATCAAAGCAAATGCTTCAGCTTTATTGGACGAATTAAAAAAATTAAAACCAGCATCCGCTAAAGGGGTGTATATAAATAATATTGCTTTAAGCAGCACTATGGGGCCTGGAATTAAGATTAATTCTAGCGAGCTGGTATAAGTTTTAGTTTTGTTTAATTACAAAACTAGATAGTTGCGTTTACGCAGCCGTCAAAGACCGTAGGTGTCGAAAGACTTAATTGCCTACGTAGGTGGTGATCAAATTGTAATTATGCAATTTGTCGCCGAATAGCCGTAAGGCTTTAATTGGAGAATTGCTGTGGCATTATCTAAAAGTGAAAAAGAAAGTATAGTTAAGAGTGTTAAAGAAGTTGCATCTAATGCATCTTCTCTAGTCATATCTGATGCTAGAGGTTTGAAAGTATCTGAACTTTCTGAAATTAGAACTAAAGCTAACCAATCTGGTATTCATATTCAAGTTATTAAGAATTCACTTGCTAAGTTAGCTTTTGAAGGTACTGATTTTGGATGTTCTGATGAGGTGCTTTTTGGTCCTTCATTATTTGCTTTTTCGTTTGAAGAGCCAGGTGCAGCAGCTAAGTTACTTAAAACGTATGCTAAAAATTTTGATGAGTTAGAAATCAAGGCATTGGTTGTCGAAGGACAATTACTTGATGGTAGTCAAATCGATATTCTGGCTAAACTTCCATCTAAAGACGAAGCATACACTTTAATTGCTAGCGTATTACAAGCTCCAGTAGGTAAATTTGCTACTTTATTAAATGAAGTGCCAAGTAAGCTTGCCAGAGTTCTATCAGCAGTTCGTGACCAAAAAGAGGCGTCAGCCTAATTAATAAGGAGATTAAAAATGGCAACTAATAAAGATGATATTTTAAAAGCAATAGAAGAAATGTCTGTAATGGATCTCGTGGATCTCATTTCTGCTATTGAAGAAAAATTTGGTGTTACAGCAGCAGCAGCAGTTGCAGCAGCGCCAGCAGCGGCGGCGGGCGATGATGCTCCTGCAGCTGAAGAAAAAGATGAGTTTGATGTTGTACTTTCAGCAGCAGGCGATCAAAAAGTTCAAGTGATTAAAGCGGTAAGAGCAATTACTGGCTTGGGCTTAAAAGAAGCAAAAGATATGGTTGATGGTGCACCCAGCACTTTAAAAGAGGGTGTAAAAAAAGAGGAAGCCGAAGGTATGTTAGCTCAGTTAACAGAAGCTGGAGCCACTGGCGAACTCAAGTAAACAATAATCATATTAATTTAACAGGGCGCATTTATGTCATATAGCTATACAGAAAAGAAAAGAATTAGAAAGAACTTTGGGACTTTCGCAAAGGTAATGGATTTACCAAATCTTATTGAAACTCAGACTAGATCTTATGCTGAGTTTTTGCAAGCTGATGTGGCTCCTGATGCAAGAAAAAAACAAGGCCTAGAAGAGGTTTTTCAATCTTTATTTCCTATAAAGAGTGTTTCAGGTAATGCAGCCCTAGAGTATGTTTCATATGAGCTCGGAAAAAATACATACGATGTTCAAGAATGCTTAATTCAAGGACTCTCATATTCTGCGCCTCTTAGAATAAAGGTAAAGCTTGTTCTTTTTGATAGGGATTCTAACTTTAAAGAAGTAAAAGATATCAAAGAGGGCGAAGTCTTTATGGGCGAAGTTCCATTAATGACAGATGATGCTTCTTTCATAATAAATGGAACTGAAAGAGTTGTTGTTTCTCAATTGCATAGATCTCCAGGTGTTTTTTATGACCATGATAAAGGTAAAACGCATTCTTCTGGCAAGGTGCTTTATTCTGCAAGGATTATTCCTTATAGAGGTTCCTGGTTAGACTTTGAATTTGATCCAAAAGATATTCTATTTAGCAGAATTGACAGAAGGAGAAAAATTCCTGCAACAATTATGCTAAGAGCTCTCGATATGGGCACAGAAGAGATTCTCTCTGAATTTTATGATGAAGACTTATTTACGTTAGATAAGGATTCAGTAAAAGTTGCTCTCGTCCCAGAAAGATTGAGAGGGGAGACGCTTTCGGTAGATATAAAGGTAAAAAGTAAAGTCTATGTTGAAGCTGGTAAAAGAATTACCGCCAGACACATCAAAGAATTAACTAATTCAAAAGCATCAGAAATATCTCTCGCAGAAGAATTTCTAATTGGCAAGGTTCTATCAAGGGATATATTTAGCGAAGAAACAGGTGAAGTTTTATTTGCAGCTAATACAGAAATTGATGAAGAGGTTCTTCAGTCAATAAAAGAAAATAAAATATCAGAAATTAAATGTTTATATATAAACGAATTAGATAAAGGGCCATACATTTCAAATACACTGAGAGTTGATCCGACCTCTAACAGGTTAGAAGCACTTGTCGAGATATACAGAATGATGAGACCGGGAGAACCACCTACAAAGGATTCAGCTGAAACATTATTTAATAACTTATTTTTTAATGAAGAAAGGTATGATCTCTCTGAAGTTGGTCGTATGAAATTCAACAGGAGATTGAAGCTAGACTCGGATAAAGAAAATCCACATATTCTCGATAAGCAAGACATTATTGAAGTAATGAAAGGTATTGTGAATATTAGAGATGGTCATGACATTGTTGATGATATAGATCATCTTGGTAATAGAAGAGTTAGATCAGTCGGTGAAATGACAGCAAACCAATTTAGAGTTGGACTCATTAGAGTAGAAAGGGCTGTTAGAGAGAGATTAAGTATGGCTGAGGCAGATGAATTAGGACCACAAGATCTAATAAATGCAAAACCCGTAACAGCTGCAATTAAAGAATTTTTCGGTTCAAGTCAGTTGTCACAATTTATGGACCAGAATAATCCTTTATCTGAGATCACTCATAAGCGAAGAGTTTCGGCACTTGGGCCTGGGGGATTGACAAGAGAAAGGGCAGGGTTTGAAGTCAGAGATGTTCACCCAACTCATTACGGAAGAGTTTGTCCAATAGAAACTCCTGAAGGACCAAACATAGGACTCATAAATTCTTTTGCTTCATACTCAAGGACTAACCAGTATGGATTTATTGAAACACCTTATAGAAAAGTTGTTAACGGAAAAGTAACTAATGAAATTATTTATCTTTCTGCTATAGACGAAGCTGAGCACGTTATTGCTCAAGCTAACGTAATGTTAGATAAGAACAACAAGTTCATTGATGACTTGGTTGCTGTAAGACATGCAAACGAGTTCGAATTAATGTCGCCTGACAGAATTGATTTAATGGACGTATCACCGCAACAGGTTGTATCAATTGCTGCCTCATTAATTCCATTTTTAGAACACGATGATGCTAACAGAGCCCTTATGGGATCAAATATGCAGCGACAGGCTGTACCTGTATTGCGAGCTGAAAAACCTTTAGTAGGTACTGGACTTGAAACAGTTGTTGCAAGAGATTCTGGGGTATGTATAGTTGCAAAGAATTCAGGAGTTGTTGAAAGTGTAGACGCATCTAGAATTGTTGTAAGAGTTACTGATAAAAAATCAAAAACAGCATCTGATGTTTATAATTTAATAAAATATACAAGATCAAATCAGAACACTTGTATAAATCAAAGACCAATTGTTAAGTCTGGTGATGTAGTAAAAGCTGGAGATATACTTGCAGATGGACCATCCATTGATAATGGTGAATTGGCTCTTGGGCAAAATATTAGAATAGCTTTTATGCCTTGGAATGGTTATAACTTTGAAGATTCAATCTTAATTTCTGAAAAAGTTGCAAGAGAGGATAGATTTACATCAATTCATATTCAAGAAATAGTATGTATCGCCAGAGATACAAAACTTGGTTCTGAAGAGATCACTGCTGATATACCAAATGTAGGAGAGGGCTCACTCAATAAATTAGATGAATGCGGTATTGTTTATGTTGGTGCAGAGGTTGAACCAGGAGATATTCTTGTTGGTAAAATTACTCCAAAAGGTGAAACACAGTTATCACCTGAGGAAAAACTTCTCAGAGCAATTTTTGGAGAAAAAGCCTCTGATGTAAAAGATACATCACAAAGATCCAGTTCAAAAGGGACTGTTATCGGTGTAGAAGTATTTACTAGAGATGGAGTTGAAAAAGACGTAAGAACTCAAGCTATTGAGCAAGACCATCTAGATCAGTCAAAGAAAGATTCTGATGATGAGGCAGCTGTTGTTGAGCGAGCTACTAAAACTAGAATGATCGATCTATTAAAATCTAAAAAAGCCGTGAAAGGCAATGGTGTCAAAAAAGGCGAAGTTTTGAATGTTGAAAAACTTGAAACACTTAGCATTAATGATATTTTTTCACTAAGAACAGATACTGAAAATACAAATAAAGTTGTCGAAGAGACTGAAGTTTTGTACAAGCAATATATAAAAGATATCAAAGCAAGATTTGAAGAAAAGAAAGAAAAAATAATTAGAGGTCATGACTTGGCTCCTGGTGTAATAAAAATAGTTAAGGTTTATCTAGCTATAAAAAGAAGGATACAGCCTGGAGATAAGATGGCTGGAAGGCATGGAAACAAAGGCGTAATTTCAGAAATTATGCCTGTTGAAGATATGCCATATGATAGTGAAGGAAATCCTGTAGATATTGTTTTAAACCCACTGGGTGTTCCATCTAGGATGAATGTCGGACAGATTTTAGAAACACATATGGGATGTGCAGCTAAAGGCATTGGAATGAAAATTGACAAAATGTTGAATGAAAATGCAAAACCAGCTGAACTTAAATCTTATCTCGATATGCTCTATAACAAAAATGCTGCTAATAAAGAAGATTTGAATTCTTTTAATAATTCTGAAATTGTTGAATTGGCTGAAAATCTAAGAGATGGATTGCCGATAGCAACACCAGTTTTTGATGGTGCAAAAGAAAGTGAAATTAAAGACCTTCTTAAGTTGGCTGATTTGCCTGAATCAGGACAGATCAATCTTTATGATGGTAGAACCGGAACTGAGTTTGATAGACCAGTTACGGTTGGATATATGTATATGATTAAACTAAATCATTTAGTTGATGACAAAATGCATGCAAGATCAACTGGCTCATACAGTCTTGTAACACAGCAACCTCTCGGAGGAAAAGCGCAGTTCGGTGGACAAAGATTTGGTGAGATGGAAGTATGGGCTTTAGAAGCTTATGGAGCTTCTTATACTTTACAAGAGATGCTAACTGTTAAATCTGATGACGTATCAGGAAGAACAAAAATGTATAAAAATATTGTTGATGGAAGTTATGAGATGGATGCAAATGTTCCAGAGTCATTTAATGTACTCAGTAAAGAGATAAAGTCTCTTGGCATCAATATAGAACTAGACTTAGATAACCAATAGGAGAATAAATTGAAAGACTTATTAAATGCACTAAAAACTGGTCAAGACGATTTTACTACAATATCTGCTGGCCTTGCTTCTCCCCAAGTTATTAAATCTTGGTCATTTGGTGAGGTGAAAAAACCAGAAACCATAAATTATAGAACTTTTAAACCTGAGCGAGATGGATTATTTTGCTCTAAGATCTTTGGACCTGTAAAGGACTATGAGTGTATTTGTGGAAAATACAAAAGAATGAAACATAGAGGTGTTGTATGTGAGAAATGTGGAGTTGAAGTAACTCTTGCTAAGGTAAGAAGAGAAAGAATGGGTCATATTGATCTAGCAGCTCCAGTTGCACATATTTGGTTTTTAAAATCACTACCTTCAAGAATTGGACTGTTGCTAAATGTTACTTTGAGAGAAATAGAGCGAGTTCTTTATTTTGAAAGCTATATTGTTACAGACCCCGGTCTTACAGAGCTCGAGAAGGGACAAATTCTTACTGAAGAAGAGTGGGTCGAGAAATATGAAGAGTTTGGTGATGAGTTTACTGCTGGAATGGGTGCTGAAGCAGTTCAGATTCTTCTTGAAGAATTAGATATTGATGATGAGATTAGGATTATCAGAGAAGAAATACCTCAAACTAATTCAGAAACTAAACTAAAAAAACTGTCCAAGAGATTAAAATTACTCGAAGCTTTCAATGATTCTGGAAATAAACCAGAGTGGATGGTCATGAGCGTTCTTCCTGTGCTTCCGCCAGATTTAAGACCACTTGTTCCTCTAGAGGGAGGAAGGTTTGCTACATCAGATTTAAATGATTTATACAGAAGAGTTATTAATAGAAATAATAGATTAAAAAGATTATTAGAATTAAACGCTCCTGAAATTATTGTAAGAAATGAAAAAAGAATGCTCCAAGAATCAGTTGACGCACTTTTAGATAATGGAAGAAGAGGAAGAGTAATTACAGGAACTAATAAACGACCTCTAAAATCACTTGCCGACATGATCAAAGGTAAAGGCGGCAGATTCAGACAAAATTTACTTGGTAAAAGAGTTGATTATTCTGGAAGATCTGTAATTGTTGCTGGCCCAAATCTGAAATTACATCAATGCGGATTACCCAAAAAAATGGCGTTGGAATTATTTAAACCTTTTGTTTATGGAAAGTTAGAAAACAGAGAGCTTGCTACTACAATTAAAGCAGCAAAAAAACTTGTTGAAAGAGAAACACCTGAAGTTTGGGAAGTGCTTGACGAGGTTATAAGAGAACATCCTGTACTATTAAATAGAGCTCCAACATTGCATAGGCTTGGCTTACAGGCTTTTGAGCCAAAGCTCATTGAAGGTAAAGCTATACAGCTTCATCCACTTGTATGTGTCGCATTTAATGCAGACTTTGATGGAGATCAAATGGCTGTTCATGTTCCACTGACTTTAGAGGCTCAACTAGAAGCTAGGGCTCTTATGATGTCAACTAATAATATCCTATCTCCAGCTGACGGATCACCAATCATTAACCCAACTCAGGATGTTGTTCTTGGTTTGTATTACATGACCAGAGATAACGCGAATGCAATTGGGGGTGGAAGAGTATTTAGTAATCCTGATGAAGTACTGAGAGCATATGAAACTGAAAATTTACAAGTTCATACACCTGTTAGAGTAAGAATTAAGGATCTTAATGGAGAATCGTCTATTCAAGAAACAACAGTTGGAAGAACACTTATTTGGAGAATTACTCCAAAAGAAGTTGGATTTGAAAATATAAATAATGTTTTAAATAAAAAATTAATTTCTAAGCTTGTAGACATATCATATAGAAAGGCAGGTTTGAAAAAAACTGTAATTTTTGCTGATCAGCTAATGTATTTGGGCTTTGACTTTTCGACTAGATCTGGCTCATCTATAGGTGTAAATGATTTTGTGATTCCAGAGGAAAAAGCAAAAATTATTGATGCATCAGAAAAGGAAGTAAAGGCAATCGAAAAGCAGTTTGACTCTGGCTTGGTAACAAGAGGCGAAAGATATAATAAAGTTATTGATATTTGGTCGCGTGCTAACGAACAAGTAGCAAAAGCGATGATGGAAAAAATAAGTACTGAAAGTGCAAAAACTCCTGACGGAGAAAATGTTGATCAGTCATCATTTAATTCTGTATACATTTATGCTGATTCTGGTGCTAGGGGCTCACCAGCTCAAATAAGACAGTTATCTGGAATGAGAGGTTTGATGTCCAAGCCCGATGGATCGATAATTGAAACTCCTATCACGGCAAATTTCAGAGAGGGATTATCTGTTTTGCAATATTTTATCTCGACACATGGTGCCAGAAAGGGTCTTGCCGATACAGCACTTAAGACAGCTAATTCAGGATATTTAACAAGAAGATTGTGTGACGTATCAATGGATTCAGTTATCAATATTGATGATTGTGGGACAGACGATTCTATTACTGTTACCTCAATTATTGATGGAGGTGAAATAATTCAAGCACTGACAGATAGGATTCTCGGTAGAGTTATAGCAGAACCAATTTTGGATGCAGATGGGAAAGAAATTTTTGCAGTTAATACTATGCTAGATGAAGATGCACTTGATGTTATTGATGAACTAAATTTATCAAGCCTTAAAATAAGATCTCCTATGACATGCGATGCACCAATAGGAGTTTGCGCTAATTGTTATGGCAGAGATTTAGCTAGAGGTCATCTAGTCCACAGAGGAGAAGCAGTCGGTGTTGTGGCTGCTCAATCCATTGGTGAGCCAGGCACGCAGTTAACTATGAGAACTTTCCATATTGGTGGTGCTGCATCAAGTTCTTCAGAAGATAATGCTATATATAATAAAAATTCTGGTGTTGTAACTTTTTCTGATGACATTAAATCGGTTACCAACAAAGAGAAACTTGAAGTTATAGTTTCAAGAAATGCATCTTGTACAATTTCAGATGCAAGCGGAAAAATAACTGAACAATATAAACTTCCATATGGAGCCACTCTTCAAGTAAAAAATCTCGCAGAAGTTGAAGAGGGAACGCAAATAGCTTCATGGGATCCATATACAAGACCAATAATTTCTGAGACCTCAGGAAAAGTTAAGTTTAGTGATATAGATGATGGAGTAAGCGTTAGAGAACAAATGGATGTGCTTACAGGACTTTCAAGTATTGAAATTATTGAAGTAGCAGATCGTCCATCAGCTGGCAGAGACCTTGTTCCAACAATTGAAATTGTGGACTCTAAAGGCAAACCTGTTTTAGTAGGAGAATTTAAACAGCCAGCGGTTTACCCACTTCCAGCTGGCGGCCTAGTTAACTTGGCTAATGGTCAAAAGATCACAGCAGGTGAAGTTATTGCTAGAATGCCACTTGTAGCTTCTAAAACAAAAGATATTACCGGTGGTTTACCCAGAGTTGCTGATCTTTTTGAGGCTAGAAAGCCCAAAGATGCTGCTGTATTAGCCGAAGAATCTGGAGTTATTTCTTTTGGTAAAGAAACTAAAGGAAAAGTAAGGCTTGTAATCACACCTGAAGGCGCGACTAAAAAGTCACAAAATGTCGAAATGCTTATTCCAAAACACAGAACCTTGAATGTTTTCGAAGGTGAGAGAGTTAATAAAGGTGATATTATTTCAGAGGGACCATTAAGTCCTCATGATATTCTCAGGCTTAAGGGAATTCCTGAGCTTACCAACTTTATTGTCAATGAAATTCAAGACGTTTATAGATTACAAGGAGTATCTATTAATGACAAACACATAGAGACAATCTTAAGACAGATGTTAAGAAAAGCTTTAATACTTGACGGAGGCGACACTAAATTCATCCAAGGTGATCAAGTTAGTTATGCTGAACTAAAAGAAGAAAATAACAGAGCTGAAGCTGATGGTAAAACACCAGCTGAATTTGAGAGAGTTCTATTAGGTATTACAAAAGCTTCTCTTGCTACTGATTCGTTTATATCTGCAGCCTCATTCCAAGAAACAACTAGAGTGCTTACTGAGGCAGCAGTAACTGGTAAAAAAGATCATCTAAGAGGACTTAAAGAGAATGTTGTTGTTGGAAGATTAATTCCAGCAGGAACAGGAATGGAATTCCATGACAAATTAAGATCTAAAAAACAAAGTGATTTTGATGAACAATTATTATCAGATGATGATATTGAAGCAGCATTAAGACAAGAGCTTCAAGAAAATGATGAAGAATAATGTTGACCATTAACTCTATGCTATATAAAATCGCCGCACATATAAAAAATTAATATGGCAACAGTAAATCAGTTAATAAAAAAATCAAGAAAGCCCAAGGTCAAGAAGACAGATGTGCCTGCTCTTAATGCATGCCCTCAACGAAGAGGTGTATGTACAAGGGTTTACACAACAACACCTAAAAAACCAAATTCGGCACTCCGAAAAGTATGCAGAGTCAGGCTTACAAGCGGTTACGAAGTTACTTCTTATATTGGTGGAGAAGGCCATAATCTGCAAGAGCACTCTTTGGTCTTAATTAGGGGCGGTAGAGTTAAAGATCTTCCTGGTGTTAGATACCACACGATTAGAGGCACCCTTGATACCTCAGGTGTTGCAAGTCGTAAACAAAGGCGATCTAAATACGGCGCAAAAAAAGGTAAATAATAATGCCAAGAAGAAGAAGTCCTGAAAAACGTAAAGTTCTACCTGATCCGAAATTCAAAGATGTAGTTTTAGCTAAATTTATGAATAATCTCATGAAAGATGGAAAAAAATCAGTTGCTGAAAAAATTGTATATGGGGCATTTGATCAAATAACAAAGAATTCAAAAGACGATCCGCTTGAAGTTTTTATGAAAGCGCTTGAAGAAGTAAGCCCTGTTGTTGAAGTTAAATCAAGACGAGTAGGTGGCGCAAACTATCAAGTTCCTGTTGAGATTCGTCCAGCAAGAAGACAAGCATTAGCGATGAGATGGATTGTTGATGCTGCAAGAAAAAGAAACGAAAAATCTATGGATTTGAGGTTGGCTGGTGAGCTTCAAGACGCTTCACAAAAAAAAGGTTCAGCCTATAGAAAAAGAGAAGATGTTCATAAAATGGCAGAAGCCAACAAGGCCTTTTCACACTTCAGATTTTAATCAATATTAAAAAATTATGGCAAGAGACACAGTATTAAATAAATATAGAAACGTCGGTATTTGTGCTCACGTAGATGCAGGTAAAACCACAACTACAGAAAGAGTATTATTTTATACTGGACTATCTCACAAGATTGGTGAAGTTCATGACGGTGCTGCTGTTATGGATTGGATGGAGCAAGAGCAAGAAAGAGGAATTACAATTACTTCTGCTGCCACAACATGTTTCTGGAGTGGTATGGAGCAGCAATTTCAACAACACAGAATTAATATTATCGATACGCCTGGACACGTAGATTTTACAATTGAAGTTGAGCGTTCGTTAAGGGTGTTAGATGGTGCAGTTGTAGTTTTCTGTGGTACTTCTGGAGTCGAGCCACAATCAGAAACTGTTTGGCGCCAAGCTAATAGATATGAGGTACCAAGAATTGTTTTTGTTAATAAAATGGACAGAGCTGGAGCAAATTTTGAGAAGGTTGTTGATCAAATTAAGGATAGATTGCAAGCTAATGTAGTTCCAATTCAATTAAATATAGGCGCTGAAGAAGATTTTAAAGGAGTTGTAGATTTAATTAAGATGAGGGCCATATATTGGAATGAAGAAGATCAAGGCCTTACTTTTGACTCAAAAGAAATTCCTGACGAACTTATCGAAAAGTGTAATAAATTAAGAGAAGAAATGGTTGAAGCAGCTGCTGAAGCAAATGAAGAGTTGATGGATGCATATCTCGAATCCGGAGAACTTTCCGAAGATCAAATTAAAGAGGGTCTGAGAATACGATCATTATCAAATGAGATAATTTTGGCTCTTTGTGGCTCCGCATTTAAAAATAAAGGTGTTCAAGCAGTTTTAGATGCTGTCATTGATTTTCTTCCTGCTCCCGATGAGGTTAAAGCAATTGAAGGAGTTATTCCAAATAATTCAGAAGAAGATGAGCAGGTTGACACAAGATCATCATCTGATGAGGAACCATTTTCAGCATTGGCATTCAAAATTGCAACAGATCCATTTGTTGGAACTTTAACATTTATTAGAGTTTATTCTGGTGTTTTGAGTGTAGGTGATGGTGTCATGAATACAACAAAATCTAAAAAAGAAAGAGTTGGAAGAATGGTACAGATGCATTCCAATAATAGAGAAGAAATTAAGGAAGTGAGAGCTGGAGATATAGCAGCTTGTATTGGCCTGAAAGACATAACAACAGGAGATACACTCTCTGATTCTGATAAACCGATTGTATTAGAAAGAATGGATTTTCCAGAACCAGTAATTTCAGTGGCTGTTGAGCCGAAATCCAAACAAGATCAAGAAAAAATGTCTTTAGCTTTAGGTAAATTAGCTCAAGAAGATCCATCTTTTAGAGTTGCAAGTGATGAAGAGTCTGGTCAAACAATCATTTCCGGTATGGGAGAACTTCATTTAGATGTTCTTGTAGATAGAATGAAGAGGGAATTTTCAGTTGAAGCCAACATCGGCAAGCCACAAGTTGCATACAGGGAAACAATCAAGGAAACAGTTGATGTAGAAGGAAAATTTGTTAGACAAAGCGGTGGTAAAGGACAATATGGCCATGTTTGGTTAAAACTTGAGCCGCTTGGACTAGACGATGAATATGAATTTGTAGATAAAATTGTGGGCGGTGTTATTCCTAAAGAGTACATTCCGGCTGTTAATAAAGGAATTCAAGAACAAATGCAAAACGGTGTTATTGCTGGCTATCCACTTCTTGCATTAAGAGCCACTCTTTATGATGGTTCATTTCATGATGTTGATTCAAATGAAATGGCATTCAAAATTGCTGGTTCAATGGCCTTAAAAGAAGGTGCAAATAAAGCAAAACCTGCACTTTTAGAGCCAATTATGAAAGTTGTAGTCGTTACACCAGAAGAGCATATGGGTGATGTAGTGGGAGATTTAAACAGAAGAAGGGGAATAATTTTGGGTATGGAAGATATTACATCTGGAAAGGAAGTGTCTTCTGAAGTACCTTTAGCTGAGATGTTTGGTTACGCCACTGACCTTAGATCTCAAACGCAAGGAAGGGCAACTTTTACAATGGAATTTACTAAATATGGAGAGGTTCCTAATAATATTGCCGAACAGCTAAAAACCTCATAAAAATAGCGATTAAATAACTGTTCAATAAAGTTGACAGCGTTGCTCTAAGAAGCTTAGAATACGCCACATTTTGCAATTTGTTGAATGTAATAATTTTTTAATATTTGGTAAAAAATAGACATTATGGAGAATCAATCAATCAGAATCAGGTTAAAGGCTTTTGATTATAGATTAATTGACGCTTCTGCAAAATTAATAGTTGAAACTGTAAAAAAAACAGGAGCTATTATTAATGGTCCTATTCCTTTACCTGTTAAAAAAGAGAGAACAACAGTTTTGATTTCTCCGCATAAAGATAAAGATGCGCGTGATCAATACGAGATTGTTACTTATAAAAGATTGATGGATATTGTTAAACCAACTGATAAAACAGTTGATGCTTTGATGAAGTTAGATCTATCCTCAGGGGTAGATGTTCAGATAAGTTTAGGACAATAAGTTTTAACGCAAATGCGGCCATAGAGGGTTTATAGCCCCGTAAAAAGGAGATTAAATTGAGCATAGGCTTAATAGGAAAAAAATCTGGAATGTCACGTCTTTTTCTTGAAGATGGTGAGTCTGTACCTGTAACAGCTGTTTCTGTATGCGGAAACTTTATAGCTGATATCAAAACAAAGGAAAAAAATGGTTACAACGCTTTAGTTATATCCAAGACAAAAAAATCCAATAACTTAAAAAAATCACAAAAAGAGTTTTTCAAAAAAGTAAATCTTGAGCCTGGCTCATTAGCTGAATTCAGATTAGATGACAATATTGAGGAAGTTTTTGAGATCGGAAGTCATTTAACAGCAGATGTATTTGAAGTAGGTCAGCTTGTTGATGTTACAGGAACCTCTAAGGGTAAAGGTTATGCTGGTGTTATAAAAAGACATAACTTTTCAATGCAAGATGCAACCCATGGTAATTCTTTAGCTCATAGGGCTCATGGCTCTATTGGACAATGTCAAACTCCTGGAAGAGTTTGGAAAGGTAAAAAAATGTCTGGTCATATGGGCAATGAACAAAAAACTGTTCAAAGTCTAAAAATTGTTCATATGGACATAGAAAATAATGTGATTTACATAAAAGGTGCTTTGCCAGGCTTCAATGGATCTGAGGTCAAAATTAAACCCTCAATCAAAGTATCATGAAAATAGAATTACTATCAAATACAAAAAATAAAGATATCTCAATATCTAATGAAGTATTTAGCAAAGAATTTAACGAATCTTTAATACACCAGGCTGTTGTTAGCTTTATGGCAGCTTCAAGGCAGGGTAGCTCAAAGCAAAAAAATAGATCTGAGGTTAGAGGTGGCGGTAAAAAACCATATAGACAAAAAGGAACTGGCAGAGCTAGGGCCGGAACAATTAGAAGCCCTTTGTGGAGAGGTGGTGGTGTAACATTTGCAGCAAGACCAAGGGACTACAGCAAGAAACTAAATAAAAAAATGTATCGTGCTGCCATTAAGTCAATTTTCTCAGAGTTAGTAAGACAAAATAGACTAGTAGCAATTGAAAAACCTGTTTTAGAGAAACCTAAAACAAAAGAGATAGCAAGTTTCTTAAACGAGTTTTCTCTGAGCAAAGTTTTAATCATTACTGATGAGCTTGATATTAATCTTTACTTATCCGCTAGAAATATTCCAAACGTTGATGTAATTACTGTAAGAGAGATTAATCCAGTAAATTTACTAAAACCGCATAAAGTTGCTGTCACAAGTGAAGCGTTGAAGCAAATAGAGGAGTGGATAAATGGTTAAAGAAAAACTCTACACTCTTATTAAATCACCAATCATAACTGAGCAAACAGCTCAGTTAGGCGAAAATTTGAAGCAAGTTGTATTCAAGGTTGATCTTTCAGCAAATAAATCTGAAATCAAAAAAGCAGTTGAAGAACTATTTAAAGTTCAAGTTTTAAATGTTACTACTTCTGTTGTTAAAGGAAAAAGGAAAAGAAATAGATTTGGTATATATAAAAAGTCAAATTATAAAAAAGCTTTTGTTTCCATCAGTGAAGATTCTGAAATCCAATTTGAGGGCATTAACTAATGGCTATTGTTAAATCTAAACCTACCAGTCCAGGAAGAAGAGGGTTAATTTCTGTAAAATCCGACTTGTATAAAGGAAAGCCTCATAAATCACTTTTAGAGCCAAAATCTAAAAAAGGCGGTAGAAATAATAATGGAAGAATAACTGTTCGCCATCAAGGCGGCGGTCATAAACAGCATTATAGAGTTATTGACTTTAAACGGAACAAATTTAATATTCCAGCTACTGTGGAAAGGATCGAATATGATCCGAATAGATCAGCACATATAGCGCTTTTAAAATATAAGGATGGTGAGAGAAGATATATCATTGCTCCATCAAGAATTAAGGTTGGTGACGAAATAATTTCAGCTGACAATTGTGAAATTAAGCCAGGTAATTCTATGAAACTTAAGGATATACCTCTTGGTACTAATGTGCACTGTGTTGAACTTAAACCAATGAAAGGCGCCCAAATTGCAAGAAGTGCTGGAACATCAGCAAGATTAGTTGCTAAAGAGGGAATTTATGCAACTCTGAGACTTCAATCTGGTGAAACTAGAAAAGTACTATGGGAATGTCGTGCAACATTAGGGACCGTTTCAAATCAAGAAAATAATTTGAAATCGTTAGGAAAAGCAGGAGCAAAAAGATGGAGAGGTGTTAGGCCAACCGTTAGAGGCGTTGCTATGAATCCTGTTGACCACCCACATGGTGGTGGTGAAGGAAGAACGTCTGGTGGAAGACATCCATCAACTCCTTGGGGTAAACCTACTAAAGGATATAAGACAAGAAAAAATCAAAGAACTGATGACTTAATTATCAGAAGAAGAGGAAATAAATAAAATGCCAAGATCACTAAAAAAAGGACCTTTTGTTGATATTTCTTTGTCTAAGAAAGTTGAAGCTGCGTTAGCAAATAATGATAAGAAACCTATAAAAACTTGGTCAAGGAGATCAATGATAATACCTTCAATGGTAGGTCTTACAATATCGGTTCATAATGGCAGACAACATGTGCCAGTATTTATAAATGAAGATATGGTAGGTCATAAACTTGGTGAATTTGCTATAACACGAACATTCAAGATGCACTCTGGTGATAGGAAGGCAAAATAATGGAAACAAGAGCATACTTAAAAGGAACAAGATTATCACCACAAAAGGCTGCTCTTGTTGCTAATCAAATTAGAGGGAAATCAGTTGATGAAGCTATGGATTTCTTGAGTTTTAACAAGCAAAAAGGATCTGCGGTTATAAAGAAGCTACTCGAATCTGCTATCGCAAATGCTGAAAATAATAGTAATGCAGACATAGACAAACTTTCTATATCTTCAATCATCGTAAATCAGGGAATGAGACTTAAAAGGATGAAACCCAGAGCACGAGGCAGAGCTGACAGAATAATAAAACCAACGTGCCACATAGAAATAATTTTGAGTGAGGAAAAAGAATAATGGGACAGAAAGTTAACCCAAATGGTTTTAGACTAGGAGTTTCTAAAAAACAAAACGCAAATTGGTATGCAAAGGGAAAAGATTTTTCAAATAACCTTATTCAAGACCTCAAAGTAAGAGAGTTCTTATCGAAAAAGTTAAAAAACTCCTCAATAAGTAAAGTTGAATTAGAAAGAACCGCTGAGAGCTTTATAGTAAATATTCATACTGCTAGACCGGGCATTATCATTGGTAAGAGAGGGGAAGAAATTGAGAATCTCAAAAAAGCTGTTGAAAAGATTGTAAAAGGACCTTCTCAAATTAATATTAAAGAAGTAAAAAAACCTGACCTAGATGCTCAAATACTTGCAGAGGGTGTAGCCCAACAGCTAGAAAAAAGAGTTATGTTCAGACGCGCAATGAAAAGAACAGTTCAAAGCGCCTTAAGACAAAGTGCTAAAGGTGTTCGAATCGAAGTATCAGGAAGATTAAATGGTGCAGAAATTGCTCGAACTGAGTGGTATAGAGAGGGTAGAGTTCCACTCCATACTTTGAGAGCAGATATTGATTACGGTACTGCAGAAGCACTTACAACATATGGAATTATTGGAGTAAAAGTTTGGGTTTATAGAGGAGAAATAACTGAAGATCCATATAAATCAGGGCAGGGAGTAAGTTAATAATGTTACAGCCAAAACAAACTAAATTTAGAAAAATGCACAAAGGCCGCAATAGGGGTCTTGCACAAAATGGAAATACGATTGCATTTGGTCGTTTTGGTTTAGTAGCATCTGATAGAGGAAGAATTACAGCTAGACAGATCGAAGCTGCAAGAAGAGCAATGACAAGATATATAAAAAGAGGTGGAAATATTTGGATAAGAATTTTCCCCGATAAACCTATAACAAAAAAACCTCTTGAAGTAAGAATGGGTAAAGGTAAAGGAAATGTTGAGTATTGGGTTGCCTTGGTTCAACCAGGAAAGATTATGTTTGAAATGGCTGGTGTTGAAGAGGAACTAGCGAGAGAAGCCTTTAGACTGGCATCTGCAAAATTACCAATAAAAACTCATTTTATTAAGAAGGATTTGTAATATGAATAAAGAGTTAGCAGATTTAAGAAAAAAGAATGTTGAACAGCTTGACGCTGAGCTTATTTCTGCTCGAGAGTCTCAGTTCGGATTAAGAATTAAACATAAAACCGGACAACTTAATGAGACAAGCGAATTAATGAAAGTTAGAAAAAAAATTGCTCAAATTAAGACAATTTTAAATGAGATAAAACAAAAGGGTGATAAATAATGGAAGCAACTAATCCAAGAGTTTTAACTGGTGTTGTAACAAGCGATAAGGCTGACAAGACAATAACTGTGAAAGTTGAAAGAAAAGTAAAACATCCTTTATACGGAAAAGTTATTAAACGTGCTACGAAGGTCCACGCTCATGACGAAACAAATTCTGCATCCATTGGTGACATAGTTTCAGTTAGAGAATGCAGACCAATTTCAAAAAGTAAAACTTGGATGTTAGTAGATAACAAAAAGGCTGATAAGGAGGATTCATAATGATACAGATGCAATCCTTATTAAAAATTGCAGATAACAGCGGAGCAAGAAGTGTTATGTGTATAAAGGTTCTTGGAGGATCTAAGAGGCGTTATGCAAACATAGGCGATATCATTAAAGTCGCCGTAAGAGAGGCCATACCAACTGGAAAGGTAAAAAAGGGCCAAGTTGTAGATGCTTTAATAGTAAGAACAAAGAAAGGTGTTAGAAGAAGAGACGGCTCATTAATAAAATTTGATGAAAATGCAGCTGTATTGGTTAACGCTCAAAAAGCTCCAATTGGAACAAGAGTTTTTGGCCCTGTAACAAGAGAGTTAAGAGATGGTAGGCATATGAAGATTTTATCGCTGGCTCCAGAGGTTTTATAAAGATGAATAAATTATTAGTTCCAACAAAACTAAGATCAGGTGATGAAGTTGTTGTCATTGCTGGTAAAGACATTGGTAAAAAAGGCACATTAAGACAGATATTAAAAACAAAAAATAAAGGTATTGTCACTGGAATAAACATTGTAAAAAAACACACTAAACCAAATCCTGAGATGGGTATTGCTGGCGGAGTAGTTGAACAAGAAGCTGCAATTGCCTTATCAAACTTGGCAATATGGAATCCAAAGAAAAAAGCTGGGGACAAGATTAAATATTCAACTGACAAAGATGGCAAAAAAATAAGATTATATAAATCTGATGGGGCAGAAATTAAGTAAATGGCTAATTTAAAAGATAAGTACTTTAATGAATTGAGGCCTACTCTTCAGAAAGAGTTAGGACTTGGTAACATTATGGCTGTTCCAAAGCTTACAAAAGTCGTTATTAACATGGGTGTTGGAGAGGCAGCAAATGATAAAAAGTATCTAGAGTCTGCGCTTGAAAATTTAACTGTCATAGCAGGACAGAAACCTATAGTTACAAAGGCTAGGAAATCTGTTGCAAGTTTCAAAATTAGAGAAGGTTGGCCTTTAGGATGCAAGGTTACTCTTAGAGGAAACAAAATGTATGATTTTATTGAAAGATTGATTAATATTGCCATTCCAAGAGAAAGGGATTTTAGAGGTTTAAATCCAAAATCTTTTGATCAACAAGGTAATTATACATTTGGAATAAAAGAACAAATTATTTTCCCAGAAATTAATTATGACAACATCGATAATATAAGAGGTATGGATGTTTGTATAAATACATCAGCACAAAACAAAGAACATGCTAAAGCTTTGTTAAAAGTTTTAGATTTTCCATTCAAACAATAGGTATAAGTATGGCTAAAAAATCAATGATAGCAAGAGAAGTTAAGAGAATTAAAACGGTTGCAAAATACGCTGAAAAAAGAGCTGCTTTAAAGACTCAGATGAATGATCAGTCTTTATCTACTGAAGAAAGGTATGATGCAAGAATAAAATTTCAAAAACTTCCAAGAAATTCAAGTCCCTCAAGAGTGGTAAGAAGATGTCAAGTAACTGGAAGGCCCCATGCTGTTTATAGAAAATTCGGCTTAAGTCGAATTAAATTGAGAGAGGCAGCCATGAGAGGCGACATTCCAGGTTTAGTTAAATCAAGTTGGTAATATTATGAGTTTTCAAGATCCTATTTCAGACTGTCTAACTAGAATTCGTAACGGACTTATGCGCGGTAAAACTCACGTAGAAGTGCCGTATTCAAAATTAAAACATGACTTAGTAAATGTTCTAGTAGCAGAGGGCTATTTAAAATCTGTTAATAAAATCGATTCGGGTATGAAACCAACAATGAAGGTTGAATTAAAATATCACAATTCTGAGCCAGTTATCAAAGAACTTAAAAGAATAAGTAAACCAAGTTTAAGAAAATACTCAGGTGCTTCTACCATAGACACAGTTAAGGGTGGCTTAGGCTCTTTCATTTTATCCACAAATCAGGGTTTGATGACTGACAGAGACGCAAAAGCTAAAAATGTTGGTGGAGAAATTTTGTGTGAGGTATTTTAATGTCTAGAGTTGCAAAAAGCCCAATTTCAATTGTCGACGGAGTAAACGTCACAGTCGAAAATAACAAAGTTCTTGTAAAAGGCTCAAAAGGTGAGCTTGAGTTTGTATTACCTGAAACAGTATCTTTGAATATTTCAGACGATTCCATTATTAACGTTGAATATAACGAAGCCATTCAACAATCAATCGCTTTAGCAGGTACTTCTAGATCAATTATTAATAATATGATTATTGGTGTTTCAAAAGGCTTTGAAAAAAAGCTAGAACTCATTGGAGTTGGATATAGAGCAAAAGCTTCAGGAAAATTATTAGAACTAACTTTAGGATTTTCTCATCCTATTAAATATCAATTGCCTCCTGAAGTTGAAGTTGAAACTCCATCTCAAACAGAAGTTATTTTAAAGAGCCATAACAAACAGATACTTGGTCAAGCTGCTGCAGAAATTAGAGCTTTTAGACCTCCTGAGCCATATAAAGGTAAAGGAGTAAGATATTCTGATGAACAAGTGAAAAGGAAAGAAGCTAAGAAGGCTGCTGGAGCAGGAGCATAATTATGAGTTTTAAAAATACTTCAAGAATTAGAAGAGCAAAAAAATCTAGAATTCACATGAAAGACCAAGAATCACCTAGATTATCAGTGTTTAGATCATCTAGACATTTTTATGCACAAATATTTGACAGTTTGGGCTCTAAAGTAATTGTTTCAGCTTCAACTATTGAAAAGGATCTTAAGATTGATTCAAACAATGTTGAAGGCGCAATTGCTGTTGGAAGAAAAGTTGCTGAAAGAGCACTTGAAAACGGTATCAAGAAAGTAGTTTTTGATAGGTCTGGATATAAATATCATGGACGTATCAAAGCTTTGGCAGATTCTGCAAGAGAAGCAGGGTTGGAGTTTTAATTTATGAAAGAAGATAACACTATGACAAATCAACAGGTTGATACTCTCGAAGAAAAGTTAGTTCAAGTTAATAGAGTAGCTAAAGTTGTTAAAGGTGGAAGAATTTTTGGGTTTACCGCTTTAACAGTAGTTGGTGATGGAAACGGTAGAGTTGGATTTGGCAGAGGTAAGGCCAAAGAAGTACCAATCGCAATTCAAAAGGCCATGGAAAATGCCAGACGAAGCATGGTTGAAGTTGAACTAAACAATACTACCCTATGGTATCCAATTAAAGCGAAACATGGATCAGCTAATGTTTATATGCAGCCAGCTTCAGAAGGAACAGGAATTATTGCCGGTGGTGCTATGAGAGCAGTTTTAGAATTAGCTGGAGTTCAAAATGTTTTAGCAAAATGTTATGGCTCAACTAATCCTGTAAATGTTGTAAGAGCAACAATAAATGCATTGAGTGCTATGGAATCTCCTGAAACTGTTGCTGCTAGAAGAGGTAAGAAAGTAGAAGAAATATCATGAGTAAAGATCAAACAATAACAATAAAATTAGTTAAAAGTGGAATCGGAAGGATGAAGAATCACAAACTTTGTATCAAAGGACTCGGTTTTAAGAAACTAAATCAAGTTGTTACTGTTGAAGACACACCTAGCAATAGGGGCATGATTAATAAAATTTCAGATATGTTAGAAATTATTGAGAGTTAAGATGACTGAAGAAACTACAAACAATATGAATTTGAATACCCTCACTAATGTTGGAACATCTAAAAATAGAAAGAGAGTTGGAAGAGGTATTGGTTCTGGAACTGGTAAAACTGCAGGAAGAGGCCATAAGGGTCAAAAATCAAGATCAGGAGGCAATGTAAGACTTGGATTTGAGGGTGGACAAATGCCGCTTCAAATGAGATTACCTAAATTTGGTTTCTCATCTAGAGTAAATAACTCATTTAAAGAGGTAAATGTCAAAAATATTGATGGCATGGATGTTGTTAGTCTTGAGACATTAAAAGCTAAGAAAATCATAGGAAAATCTATCAAGAAAGTAAAAATATTTGGAAATACTGATATTGAATCAAAAGTTTCTGTAGAAGGTATAAGCGTTTCTAAAGGCGCTAGAAAATCTATTGAGAAGGCAGGTGGAAATATTTCAGAGGTTGATTCAGCGAAAGAAGACAAAACTGAAGAAAAACAAGAGGATAATAAATAAATATGGCTGATCAAGGAAGCAGTATGAGCGATCTTTGGAAGAGATTACGTTTCGTATTCGTTGCTATTTTGGTTTACAGGATTGGAACTCATATTCCAATACCTGGAATTGATCCTGACAGACTAGCTGCGCTTTTTGCACAAAACCAAGGAACGATAATTGAAATGTTCAATTTATTCTCTGGAGGAGCTCTTGAAAGAATGAGCATATTTGCACTAAATGTTGTCCCATATATCTCATCAGCAATTATTATGCAGCTATTTTCAAACTCTATACCTTATTTGCAGGAACTGAAAAAAGATGGTCAGGCTGGAAGAAATGCAATTACTCAATATACAAGATATGGAACGGCGGTACTCGCGTTTATTCAAGCATCTGCACTTGCAGTTACTCTTTCAGCAAGCGGACTTGCTTATGTTCCTGGTCCATCATTCTTTGTCTCAGCAGTATTTTCGGTAGTAGCTGGAACTATGTTTTTAATGTGGTTAGGTGAGCAAGTGTCTGAGAGAGGAATAGGAAATGGTATTTCAATAATAATTGCTACCAGTATATTAACCGGAATTCCTGGAGCAATTGGCCAAGCATTAGAGCAATCAAGACAGGGCGATTTAAGTATTTTATTGCTCATTGGAATTGGATTATTATCAATGGCAGTAATTGCAGTCGTTGTTTTTATAGAAAGAGGACAAAGAAGAATTACAGTTAATTACGCTCAAAGACAACAAGGAAGAAGAATGATGCAGGCTCAAACAAGCCACCTTCCTTTTAAAGTAAATATGGCTGGAGTAATACCTGCAATTTTTGCAAGTACATTTCTACTTTTCCCAGCATCACTTTCCACATGGTTTGGTGAGAATGAATCATTGAGTTTTCTTCAGAGCTTCTCATTAGCCCTAAATCCTGGACAACCACTTTACATATTAGTTTTTGCTGGACTGATTATAAGTTTTTGCTTTATATGGTTAGCTTTAACATTTAATACAAAAGATGTGTCTGATAATTTAAAAAGATCAGGAGCATACATTGCTGGAATAAGGCCAGGTGAACAAACAGCAAATTATATTGACTCTGTTCTTGCAAGGTTAACTGTTTTCGGAGCAATATATTTAACTCTAATTTGTTTATTACCACTTGCTTTAATTAATTTTGCAGGAATATCTCCAACAATTTCAGTAGGTGGAACATCTGTCTTAATTATAGTTGTGGTTCTAATGGATTTTATGGCACAGGTTCAGTCACATATGATGTCTTCACAGTATGCGTCATTGATGAAGAAAGCAAACATTAAAAATTATAGAAGGTAGTATGAAAGTCAAGGCATCAGTAAAGAAGATTTGTAGAAATTGCAAAATTGTAAGAAGAAAGGGTGTTTTATATGTCATATGTAAAACAGATCAAAAACATAAACAGAGGCAAGGTTAAGTTATGGCTAGAATAGCAGGTGTAAACATACCAGAAAATAAACATGTCGAAATATCTTTAACTCATATTTTTGGTATTGGGAGAAAGACGGCACAAAATATTTGCGTTGACTTAAAAATTGATTACACAAGAAAGATATCTGATTTATCTGAGGAAGAAATTGAGAATATTAGAACAGCAGTTTCATCAATGGTTGTAGAAGGCGATTTAAGAAGAAATATAAGTACTAACATTAAAAGATTGCAAGATCTGGCAAGCTATAGAGGTATTAGGCATAGAAGAAAGCTGCCGACAAGAGGTCAAAACACAAAGAATAATGCAAGAACGAGAAAAGGCCCTAAAAAGCCAATGAGAGGTTAATAATGGCAGCAAAAGGTAAGAAGAATAAAAAAATTGTTACAGATGGAGTGGCACATATTCACTCATCTTTTAACAATACTATTGTGACAATAACAGACAAACAGGGTAATACAATTTGCTGGGCTACATCAGGTGGTAGTGGTTTTAAAGGCTCTAGAAAGAGTACGCCATTTGCAGCACAAATTGCTGCAGATAAAGCTGGAAATGCTGCAAAAGAATTTGGAATGATAAATCTAGATGTAAAAGTAAAAGGACCAGGAGGTGGCAGAGAGTCTGCTATCAGGTCATTGAATGCATGTGGTTTAAAAATTAAAAGTATTACAGATGTAACACCCTTACCTCATAACGGGTGTAGACCATCTAAAAAAAGAAGAGTTTAAGGGAGTATTAAATGGCAAGATATAGAGGACCATCATTAAGATTATCTAGAAGAGAGGGCACTGATCTACTTTTAAAAAGTGGAGTTAGAGCTATCGAGTCTAAATGCAATATGGATACCCAACCAGGCGTGCATGGAGCCAGGAGAGGAAGACTATCTGACTATGGACTTCAGCTTAGAGAGAAACAGAAAGTAAGAAGAATGTATGGGGTTCTAGAAAAACAATTCAGAAACTATTATAAAAAAGCAGCTTCATCAAAGGGCAATACCGGTGAAAACTTATTATCTCTTTTGGAAAAAAGACTTGATAATGTTGTATACAGAATGGGATTTGGTTCAACAAGAGCTGAAGCTAGACAAATGGTCACTCACAAAGCTTTCACGCTTAATGGAAAAGTAGTCAATATTCCTTCCTATCAAGTTCAGGCCGGTGATGAAATAGAAGTTAGAGAATCTAAAAAAAGTCATCTTAGAATTGCTGCTGCTTTAAAAATCGCTGCCACAAGAGAAGAGTGTGACTGGCTTGAAGTTGATGACAAAAATTTAAAAGGTGTATTTAAATCTGTTCCTGACAGAACAGATTTGAGTTCGGAAATTAACGAAAATCTTATTGTTGAGCTTTACTCAAAATAAAATAAAGGCGGAGAAAATTATGCAAACATCAGTAATAGACCTATTAGTACCAACTGAAATTCAAGTTGACGATGTAACACCAACTTTATCAAAGGTAACCTTAGAACCTTTAGAGAGAGGTTTTGGGCACACTCTTGGTAATGCTCTAAGAAGGATTTTATTATCTTCAATGCCTGGTGCTGCTGTAACAGACGTAGCAATTGATGGAATCTCCCATGAATACAGCACTATCGAAGGTATTAGAGAAGATGTTATAGATATTCTGCTTAACATAAAGGATATGCCGATAAATTTGATTGAGGGAGATACAGCAGAGGTAACTCTAGATGTAACCGGCCCTTGTGATGTCCTCGCTTCTTCTTTTGATGTACCTGGTAATGTTGAATTAGTCGATCAAGATTTCCACGTCGCAACGATTGTTGATAAAGTTAAACTAAAAATGACTCTTACAGTTAAAACCGGAAGAGGATATGAGCCAGCTGATTTAAGAGACGATGAAGACAGAGTAGTTGGAGCTTTAAAAGTCGATGCATCATATAGTCCAGTAAGAAGAGTTTCTTATACTGTCGATAATGCTAGATTTGGCAAAAGAACTGACCTGGATAAGTTAGTAGTTGAATTAGAAACTGATGGTACATTAGATCCCAAAATGGCAATTGAACATTCTGCAACTATATTACAGCAACAGCTTAGTGCTTTTGTTGACTTAGATGCAATAGCAGAGCAAGAAGCCAAAAAAGATCAAAATGACTTTGATCCAATCTTACTAAGATCTATAGAAGAGCTTGAGCTTACTGTAAGATCAACTAATTGTCTTAAGGCTGAAAGTATATTTCTAATAGGTGACCTTATTCATAGGTCTGAGTTCGATTTACTTAAGACACCAAATCTGGGTAAAAAATCTCTTAATGAAATAAAGGATGTTTTAGCATCTAAAGAGCTTTCTTTGGGAATGAACGTTGAAAACTGGCCACCAGTAGGATAAAAAATGAGACATAAAAAATCTGGAAGAAAACTTAATAGAAATTCTTCACATAGAAAAGCTTTGTTTAAGAATCTTGCAATTGCATTGATTGAAAGAGATATCATTAAAACTACTCTTCCAAAAGCTAAGGAATTAAGAAGGTTTATTGAACCACTTATTACTATGGCAAAGAATGATTCTGTTGCTAATAGGAGGCATGTCTTTAAAAAATTGCGGTCGGATAGCGCAGTCGCTAAACTTTTTACAGAAGTTGCAGTAAATTCTAAAGATCGTAATGGTGGTTATACAAGAATAATTAAAGCTGGATTTAGAGCAGGTGATAAAGCCGATATGGCATATATAGAATTGGTTGACAGAGATTTAGGAGAAGATATTGTTGAGGAAAAAAATTCTGAAGAGGAGACCGCTGCCTAGGATAAAATTGGTTTAAGAAAGTTGCCTGTAAAAGATCCTTTAACTTTTGCTACCTCTTCTGGTGTTCCCTCTGCTACTATAGCCCCTCCATCACTTCCTCCTTCCGGACCTAGATCAATAATCCAGTCCGCTGTTTTAATCACATCCAGATTATGTTCTATCACAACTACTGTATTGCCTTGATCTTTTAATCTATTTAAAACCTTCAATAATAATTCAATATCTGCAAAATGAAGTCCAGTGGTTGGCTCATCGAGTATAAATAATGTTTTACCAGTACTTCTTTTTGATAACTCTTTTGCAAGCTTAATTCTTTGAGCTTCACCACCAGAAAGAGTTAAAGCAGATTGCCCAAGTGTTATATATCCAAGACCTACGTCATTAAGCGTTACTAATTTTTTCTTGATCGAAGGATGTGCGTCAAAGAAATTTAATGCGTCCTCGACAGTCATATTTAAAATGTCACTTATATTTTTTTCCTTAAATTTTACTTCTAGTGTTTGTTCGTTGTACCTGTTTCCATCGCATATATCACACTTGACATAGACGTCAGCAAGAAAATGCATCTCAACTTTAATCATTCCGTCTCCCTGACATGCTTCACATCTTCCGCCCTTCACATTAAAACTAAATCTTCCGGGCTTATAACCTCTTGATCTTGCTTCAACTGTTTGAGATAGAAGATCTCGAATATGTGAAAATAAACCAGTATAAGTTGCTGGATTAGATCTAGGCGTTCTGCCAATAGGAGATTGATCGATATTGATTACTTTATCTAGATGATCAAGACCTTCTATCTTTTCACATTTAATTTCCTTAGAAAGCTTTGATTTATTTAACATAAATGAACTTATCGGCATTAAAGTTTGATTTATTAAGGAAGACTTCCCAGAGCCAGAAACTCCGGTAACACATGTAAAAAGACCAATTGGTATTTCTACATTAATATCTTTTAAATTATTTTCACATGCATTGATAATTCGAATTTTTTCTTCTTTAATTTTTGTTCTTTTTTTTGGAATTTTGATTTCTTTTTTGCCAGATAAATACTGTGCAGTAATTGAATCTTTATTTTTTAAGATTGATTTAATATCACCTTGAGCACATATTTCTCCACCATGTTTTCCAGCACCAGGTCCAATATCTATAATATGATCTGCTGACCTAATAGCCTCTTCATCATGCTCAACAACTATCACAGTATTTCCTAGATTTTTAAGATTATTTAGGGTTTTTATAAGTTTAGAATTATCTCTTTGATGAAGTCCAATGGATGGCTCGTCAAGAACATATGTAACACCTACCAATCCTGAACCTATTTGGCTGGCTAGCCTTATTCGCTGTGCCTCTCCACCAGATAATGTTTCAGCACTTCTATCTAGTGTTAAGTAATTTAACCCAACATCTTCTAAAAAAGTGAGTCTATCTGAAATTTCTTTGAGAATTTTCTCAGCTATTTTTTTCTTTGATCCTTTAAGGTTCATATTTTTAATAAATTTAAGAGAATCATTTATTCTCATACTCGTAATTTTGTTAATTTGAGTATCATTTATAAAAACATTTCTTGAATATGTGTTAAGTCTTGAGCCACCGCATTCATCACATGAGCTCTCAGACATTAATTTAGCCAATTCATTTCTTATATATTCTGAGTCAGTCTCTTTAAATCTTCTTTCAGTGCTGGGAATAATTCCTTCAAAACGATGCTTTCTTATTATTCTACTTCCACTTCTAAATCTGTGTGAAAAATCTATTTTCTCTTTTGTTCCCCATAGGATAATATCTTTAATATTTTGAGGATAATCCTTCCATTTTGTTGTGAGAGTGAAATCAAAATGATTACTTAAGCATCTCAACTGATAATAATAAAACCTATTTCTTCTAGTCCAACCTTTAATAGCTCCATTAGCAATTGAAACTTCATCATCTTGAATAAGCATTTTTTCGTTAAAAAACTGGATAACCCCTAGTCCATCGCATTTTGTACATGCTCCATAAGGGTTGTTGAATGAGAACATTCTAGGTTCTAGCTCCGGAACAGCATAACCACATTTTGAACAAGAGAAATTTGATGAATACAAAGTTATTTCACCTTTATCCATATTTTCAATCTCAATTAGACCGTCTGAAAGTTGTAATGATGTCTCAATTGATTCGGAGATTCTCGATCTTATATCGTCATCTTTTTTAATTACTAATCTGTCGATGACGGCTGATATATCATGCTTTTTATTTTTATCTAAATCTGGAAATTCTTCCATAGGATATACAACATCATTTACTTTAACTCTTACATATCCACTCTTTCTTAATTCTTCATATATCCCCAAATGTTCACCTTTTTTTCCTCTTACTACAGGAGATAAAAGCATTATCTTTGTGTTTTCCTTCATCGTAAGTATTTCATCACATATTTCTGAAACAGTTTTGGCTTTTAATTCTTGATTATGATCGGGACAAACAGGAGTACCAATCCTAGAGAATAATAATCGAAGATAGTCATATACTTCTGTAACAGTTCCAACGGTTGATCTTGGATTGTGTGAAGTTGCTTTTTGTTCAATGGATATTGCAGGTGAAAGACCTTCAATTTGATCTACATCGGGTTTTTCCATCATTGATAAAAAGCGTCTAGCGTATGTCGATAGTGACTCTACATATCTTCTTTGACCTTCAGCATAAAGTGTATCGAAGGCGAGGGAAGATTTGCCAGAACCGGAAAGACCTGTAATTACAATAATTTTATTTCTTGGTATTTCAAGACTTACATTTTTTAAATTATGCGTTCGAGCGCCTTTGATAAAAATACTATCCATATGAAATAAAAATTCCGTGATGAAAAAATTAAATTAGGTTAAACTTCTAACATATTATAAGAGGTAATTATGAGCAGAGGAGTAAATAAAGTAATTTTAGTTGGAAATTTAGGCCAAAAGCCTGAAATGAGATATACAGCTACTCAAACAGCCGTAGCAAACCTATCAATAGCTACAACAGAATCATGGAAAGATAAGGAAAGTGGAGAAAATAGGGATAAGACTGAGTGGCATAGAGTTGTTTTTTTTGGAAATCTTGCTGAAATCGCAGAAAGATATCTAGATAAAGGTTCAAGTGTGTATGTTGAAGGAAAAATACAGACAAGAAAATGGCAAGATAAAGACGGAAATGATAGATGGACAACTGAGATACTAGGAAATCAACTTACAATGCTAGGATCAAGAGGTTCTAGTGACTCTAATATGCAACAAGAGAGCTCATCTGACACACCTTTTCCAGAAGATGATACTGGTCAAGGGCTCACCGATGATGATATCCCTTTTTAAAAATAAATTTTGATTAAAGAATATAAAACAGTCCTTTTAGAGGAATCAGATTCCATAGCAATTCTTACACTTAACAGGCCTGAAAAACTTAACGCATTCAATATGCAAATGTTAGAGGATATGATAGATGCAATCGATTATGTTAATAAAGAGGATGGAATTAATTCTTTAATAATTACAGGAGCTGGAAAAGTATTCTGTGCAGGCGCTGATCTCTCAGCTGGTGAAAAAACATTTGATAAAGGTTTTGATACAAGTGGTATTTTTGAATCAGATTTTAGAAGAGATGCTGGCGGAATATTGACACTAAAGATATTCAACTCTTTAAAGCCTGTAATAGCTGCATGTAACGGAGATGCTGTTGGTGTAGGAGCTACTATGCAACTTGCTGCTGATATAAGAATCGCAAATAAGTCGGCAAGATATGGTTTTGTATTTGCGAGAAGAGGAATTGTTCCTGACGGATGCGCTAGTTGGTTTCTTCCAAAACTTGTTGGTGTTTCGAAATCTCTTGAATTATGTTATTCAGGAGAGCTGATAACTGCAGAGGACGGAAAGAAATTTGGCTTAGTGAATTATCTTGAGGACGATCCTAATAATTTGCTCAAAAAAGCAGTTGAAATTGCAAAAAAATTTACTGAGAACACTGCCCAAGTTTCTGTAGCTATGACAAGACACATGTTGTGGAATTACTCTTCTGATACTGATCCAGAAAATGCTCATATAACGGAGAGCAAGCTAATTGATTCAAGAGGTGCATCAGATGATGCGAAAGAAGGCGTTATGTCCTTCTTAGAAAAAAGAAAGCCAGTTTTTAGAAATAAAATATCAAAAGATTTACCTGATTTTTTTCCATGGAGAAAATCAAAATTTAAGGATGAATAGATGTTATTTGAGCCCTATAAACTTAAAAAATTAAATCTACGAAATAGAATAGTTATGGCTCCAATGACAAGAAATCAGTCACCTGAAGGAGTCCCGACTGATCAAGTAGCAAAATATTATCAAAGAAGAGCCAAAGGAGAAGTTGGATTAATAATTACTGAAGGAATTGAGGTCAGTCATAAAGCTTCTAGTGCATATCCAAATGTTCCAAGATTAGATTCAGTAAAAGCTAGAGATGGTTGGAAAAAAGTAGTTCAAGGCATTAAAGAAGATAATGGTTCAGTAATTGCTCAACTTTGGCATTGCGGTGGGTTTAGAAAACTTGGAATGGGCCCTGATCCAGAAGTGCCGGGTCATACGGCTTCAGGACTTGTCAAACCAGGAAAAAAAGTTGCACATGAGATGACATTGAGAGATATAGAAGAAACAATTGAGGCTTATGCATCTGATGCAGAGTTTTGTGAAAATATTGGTTTTGATGGAGTAGAAATACATGGTGCGCACGGATATTTGATAGACAACTTTTTTTGGGAGGGTACAAATGTTCGTGAGGATGAATATGGTGGAACAATTGAAAAAAGATCGCAATTTGTAACCGACATTGTAAAAGCAGTCAGATCGAGAGTAAGTGATGATTTTATTGTTGGGCTGAGATTTTCCCAATGGAAGCAACATGATTTTAATGCGAAGTTAGCTGATACAGCTGCAGAGCTTGAGGAAGTTATCATGCCACCAGTCAACGCTGGTTTAGACTACCTTCATTCAAGCATGAGAAGGTTTTGGGAGAGTGAATTTTCAAATTCAGAAGAAAATCTAGCATTTTGGACAAAAAAAATATCAAATATTCCAACAATTGCTGTTGGCAGCGTAGGATTAGATACTGATTTCATTGACATGACTGCCTCTGCAAATCCAACAAGTATTGATAGAGCAATTGAAGATATTTCTCAAAACAAATATGAATTAATTGCTGTTGGCAGAGCGCTGATAGCTGATCCAAATTGGGTAGTAAAGATGAAAGAAGGAAGGTTAAAAGATTTAGTGCCGTATAATAAAGAAGCTTTAATGACGCTTTATTAATTCTTGCTAAGTATTAGACTTGCATTAGTTCCACCAAACCCAAAAGAGTTGCTCAAAATATGATTTACTTCGCAATTTCTAGTTTCAGTAACTATATCTAAATTTTTTGCTTCATCACACAGTTCCAATACATTTATTGTTGGGGCAATAAAGTTTTCATTTAGCATCATTATTGAGTATATAGCTTCGTGGACACCTGTAGCCCCAAGTGAATGGCCTGTCATAGATTTTGTAGAGCTAATAGGAGGACAGTTAGATCCAAAAACTTCATTGATAGCATTTAATTCTGCCACATCACCGACAGGAGTACTTGTGCCATGTGTATTAATATATCCAATTTCTAATTGAGAGCCTTCCATAGCTCCTTTCATACACCTTATTGCGCCCTCACCAGAAGGTGCAACCATATCGTAGCCATCAGAGTTAGCATAATACCCTGAAATCTTAGCTAAAATATTTGCGTTTCTTTTCTTTGCATGTTCCTCATCCTCAAGAATTATCATCCCAGCACCACCTGCAATAACAAAACCATCTCTGTTTACATCATATGGTCTTGAGGCTGATTCAGGATCAGAATTAAATTTAGAGGACAAAGCTCCCATAGCATCAAATAAACAAGATGAACTCCAATGTTCATCGTCACTTCCACCAGCAATAACTATATCTTGTTGACCATTTCTAATTAGATCAGCTGCATGACCAATACAATGTGCACTAGTAGCACATGCTGATGAGATTGAATAATTTATACCCTTTAGTTTAAATGCCGTCGCAACGATAGCAGATATAGAGCTAGACATACTCCTTGTAACTCCATATGGACCAATCCTTTTTGGCCCTTTTTCTCTGGCAATATCTCCATTAGCAACCATAATTCTAGTTGAGGAGCCCCCAGATCCAGCAACAATACCAACTCTAGGTGAATTAAGAGCCTCTTCACTAATACCAGCCATACTTAGAGCATCTTTAGTAGCCAGATAAGCATATCCTGAAGATTCACCCATAAATCGTAACAGTTTTCGATCAATGTGTTCTGATAGATTTATATCAATAGATCCAGATACACAACTCCTGAAACCCATATCTGAGTATGTTTGATTAAAAGTTATACCTGAATTACCGTTTTTTAGGTTAAATAAGACGTCATCATAAGTATTGCCAATACATGATTTTATTCCTACACCTGTTATAACTACATTCTTCATTAGAAATTACTTGGATCTTTAAAAAGTCCAACTTTAAGTTTTTCAGCACTATAAATTTTTTTACCATCTACAAACATTTCACCATCTGCCAAGCCTACAATTGCTCCCCTGTTAATAACTCTCTTTATATCAATTTTATATTTTACCTCTTTTGCACTTGGAAGAACTTGTCCAAAAAATTTCACATTTTCTGCACCCAGTGCTCTTCCAATACCTGGAAGACCAGACCAGAGCAAATAAAAACCAAGAAGTTGCCACATTGCATCAAGTCCAAGGCAACCAGGCATTACAGGATCGGTCTTAAAATGACAATTAAAAAACCACAAATCAGGATTTATATTAAGATGTGCTTCGATTGACCCTTTTTTATAATTACCACCTGAATCATTGATATCTGATATCTCGTCAAACATCAACATATTATCTGAGGGAAGCCTGCCATCTCCTTCTTTTGTAAATAACTCACCATTTGCACATGATATTAAGTCATTTTTTGAATAACTATTTTTAGGTACGAATGTCATTTGTCCCTGTTATATGCGATATTGGTTAATTCTAACATTTCTTTTTTAACTTTGAGATTATCAATCTTCTCAGCAAAGATTATCGCATTTTTATGAAATTGTTTTGCAAGAAGCTCTGTTTTTTGTATGCCATTCAAATTTTTTATTAGATCCAATACCTTATCTGCATTAATTTTTGGGTTACCCAAGACATTTAGCAATACTTTTTTTTCATTCCTTTTTGCGTTTTTGTAAGCGAAATAAAAGGGATAAGTTATTTTTCCTTCTCTAAGATCCTGAAAAAGAGGTTTGCCTATTTTTTCATTAAATGAATAATCTAAAAGATCATCTTTTATTTGAAATAGTATGCCAATATTTTTTGCACACTCGCTAATATTTTTTATATATTTTTTATCAGCATTTACTAATAGCGCTCCTGTCTTTGCAGAAGCTTCAAACAACCTTCCGGTTTTAAAATAACTTATTTTTTTTAATTTATTGAGAGATATATTTTCATTATTAATTGCATCCAGCTGAATTAATTCTCCTTGAGATATATCATTAGTTGCCCTAGAGAGCTCATTAAGAATTTGTTGATTGCCAATATCAACCATATACATAAAAGCTTTGGAATAAATATAATCACCAATCAAAACTCCGTGAGCATTAGACCATACTTTATTAACAGACTCTTTTCCTCTTCTGAATGATGAATCATCAACGACATCGTCATGCACCAAAGTCGCGGTATGTAATAATTCAATTATGGCAGCAAGCTTAACTCTGTCTTTT
The DNA here is from genome assembly GCA_902632555.1 of uncultured SAR86 cluster bacterium. GTDB lineage: Bacteria > Pseudomonadota > Gammaproteobacteria > Magnimaribacterales > D2472 > SAR86A. Next base: position 57,380 of record CACPCZ010000003.1, read on the forward strand.
TTATTTCTGTTAATTGATGACGCTATAAGATTAAGTTTTGACCTAATTTTTTTCCCATTAGACCTAAAAATATGCTTATAAAGATTTTTTATGGTTTTTTCTTTTACAACATCATTTTTTATTATTTTTTCAACAAGCTGTACTTCTTTTAATGTTGTTTGCATTGATTTCATTTTTGTAGACTATTTAAGTCAAAATTATACATAAGTATTGATAATTTCTTCATTAAAGCGTATATTTTGCGGGCTTTAAAGGATTATATTATGTACGCGGTTATTGAAACAGGTGGAAAACAACATAAAGTTGAGAAAGGCATGGTTTTATCGATTGATCTTACAAAAGATGAGGTCGGTAAAAAAATAACTTTTGAAAATGTTCTTTTGTATGTTGATGGTGATAATGTTGAGGTTGGTCAACCATACCTTAGCAATGTAAAAGTAACAGCTGAAGTTAAAGATGTAGTTAAATCTGATAAAATTTCAGTTCTTCGATTTAGAAGAAGAAAGCATAGTATGAGAAAAGTAGGACATAGAGCAAAACATACTCAAATAGAAATTAAGAATATTAAATTAGAGAGTTAAAATGGCACATAAGAAAGCAGGCGGATCAAGTAAAAACGGTCGAGATTCCAACTCTAAGCGTCTTGGAGTAAAGAGATTTGGCGGTCAGATAGTTAAAGCTGGAGAGATTCTAATTCGTCAACGCGGTACCAATACTCATCCTGGTCTAAATGTGGGCATAGGAAAAGACGATACTCTTTTTGCTAAAGCTGCAGGTATGGTTCAATTTACATACAAAGGTCCAAAAAAAAGAAAAACTGCAAACGTTATTCCTCAGTAGTTTTAAAATATGAACTTCATTGATGAGGCCTATCTCGAAGTAAGGGCAGGAGATGGGGGTTCTGGTGCATCTAGCTTCAGAAGAGAAAAATATATTCCATTTGGTGGTCCTGATGGTGGTGATGGCGGAAAGGGTGGAGATGTCTTATTTAAAGTGAATCCAAATTCTAATACGTTAATAGATTTTCAGAATAGAAAAATATTCGAGGCAAAAAATGGTGAAAGGGGTTCAGGTAAAAATAAATCCGGATCTGCTGGCGAAGATCTAATAATAAATGTACCAAATGGTACAGTCATTTATGATGATGTTACTAATGAAGAACTGTTAGATTGCATTGATGAGTCAAAAGAATATTTGATTGCTAAAGGTGGAGAAGGAGGACATGGGAATGCAAGATTTAAGTCTTCTACAAATAGAGCTCCAAGGAAGTCAACACCTGGTTTTAAAGGTGAGATCCGTTCATTAAGGTTGGAGTTAAAATCACTTGCAGATGTTGGTTTAGTTGGATTTCCTAATGCTGGAAAATCAACTTTTCTCAATTATGTATCATCCGCTAAGCCTAAAATAGGTAGTTATCCTTTTACAACTTTAAGACCTCACCTTGGAACAATTAAAGGCTCAGAATCAAGTTATGTAATCGCTGATATCCCCGGCCTAATTGAAGGTGCATCTGATGGGGCAGGCCTAGGAACAAAGTTCTTAAAGCATATTTCTAGAACTGGCTTACTACTTATATTTGTTGATTTATATTCAACAGATGATTTAAGTCCGACTAAGCAAACAAGTTTGCTTTATAAGGAGCTTGAGACCTATAAAGATGATTTGACACAAAAAATATCATGGATTGTTTGCAATAAAATAGATTTATTAGAAGAGGACGAGCTTATGAAAATCAAAGCTGACATTCTTACAAGCCATAATCTCTCAGAAGATAAAATTTTTATGATCTCAGCAGCAACAGGAAATGGAATAGACCATCTTCTAAAAAAACTGGAAACGGAAGTTTGTAAAAATTAACCTAAGGTTTTTACAGCTTTTGATAGCCTGCTTTTGGTCCTAGCAGCAGCATTTTTGTGAATGACTTTTTTAGAAGCCGCAGAATCGATTACTTTTTCTGCATTCTTTAAAAGTTCTTTGGCTTTTACAGGATCGTTATCTTCAATACTTGCACGAACAGTTTTTACTGCTGTTCTGACCATAGATCTTTGAGCATGCCTTAATTTATACCTTTCAGCATTTTGTTTTGCTCTTTTAATTGCTTGCTTTGAATTAGCCATAAATATTTTTTTAAGGTGCGTAGTTTAATAATGAATTTGCATTATGTCCATACATACACACTATTTAAAAATAAAAAAAAGGCAACTGGTAGTTGCCTTTTTAATATATTTGCTCTATTTATCTAGAGTACTTAACTCCCATATAAACAATTTTTCCCCTAGGATCGTGCTGTCTTGGATCATAGTTGAAATTAGCAGAGTCATAGAAGAAAGGTGCTGCTTCATCAGTAGCATTCTTAACTCCAAATGACAAACTCAAGTTTGAGTCATTCATTTCAAATGAATAAGAGTACTTCAGATCTAGAACATTAAATTCATCAATATCTTGTCCTAATCCTAAGCTTGCCCCTAATGCATTTGGCACATTTGTAGTTTCATAGTCTGAGATCATTCTATAAAAAGCTGCCATTGAATGATTACCATTTGTTAAAGACGCACTTATTACAGTTTTAGTCTCAGGAAGAGATCTTGCAAAATTATCTTGGTTAAACAAGCCAACCACGTCCTTCATACCTCCACCAGTAGCTGGTATTTCGTATGAAAGCATGTGGGCTCTATTAATGCCAAGACTCACATTGCCTAGTCTAGACTCAAAATTATAAGAAGCTTCGATGTCATATCCGTCGGTATCAACTTCAGACGCATTTTTATATCTTGTAGTAACACCTATAAGAGTTCCATCAACAAGTCTCACAATATCAGGACCATTAGGGTCTGCAAGTACTTTTCCTTGAGCACTTTCAATAGTTATCACATCCTCATAATTGATAGACCAGTAATCAAATTTCATTGAGAATTGGTCACTTGGAGACCAAACTGCTCCTATATTTAAGTTTGTTGACTCCTCAGGAATCAAATCAGAACTATATGCTTGAGCAATTCTTATGAAGCTGGGTTGTCCTACTGCATTTCCTGCTGAATCAAAATCTTGAATTCCTTGAAGCCCAACACTTGATTGATTAAGCTGCGACAAAGATGGCTCTCTAAATGATGTGCTTACAGAGCCTCTCAGTACTAAGTTGTCATTTGCTTGCATCCTTATTGAGAGTTTTGGGTTAACACTACTGTCAGATTCTAATTTCTCATATCTAATAGCACCTCTAACTTCAACTCTTTCAGAGGTTTGTTTCGCAGCCTCTGCAAAAATAGCATAAGCAGATCTACTTGCACTGGTTTCAATACCACCGCCCAAGAAAATTAAGTCTGCTGGTACGGAAAGATTTCCATTTGCATCAAATGTAGCAATTGAATCATCATTCCTAGCAACATCATGATGTTCTTTTCTCATCTGGAATCCAGTCGCTACTTCCGTATCGCCAACCATTCCGGTCATTACTATATCAAGAACATGTAGTTCAACTTCAACAAAAGTTGCCTGAGCGGTTGAAATATATGAAATTAATTCATCTGAGTTTGATGTAGAATCAAACAAATTCCATGTTCCTGGAGCTCCAGGCCCACCTCTGATAGCGTTTAAGAATCTAGAAGTACTTGTATCAGGCTGAAAACCTTCATTTTCTTCAGCACTGAAAGTGTATGATACATCCATATTGAAACCATTATCTAATTCTCCGGATAAACCCATTGATAGTCTTCTTGCTTCAAGTGATCTTGGCGCAGGAGGTGAATCAAAGGCTGATCCTAGTGCTCTTCCTAAGAACATTACTGGAAAAGGAAATGGGCTACCCCCTTGTCCAGGTAAAATTACATTTGCAGGTGTCGCAAGTGATAATGCTGGATATGAAGGCGATTGAAAATTATCATTAACATCAATTTTAGAAGTAAGATAATCCATTTTAAAAGTCATACCGCTGTCAAGATCAGTTTTAAATGAAGTATATGTTTGCAAATGATCTTCATCATTCACTAGATTAAATCTGTCTCCATAATAAAATCCACATCTTGCTCCAGAAGCCTGAGGAAAGATTATTCCTTTATTAGCAATACAGTTCGGATCAGGAATATTTTCTAAAGGAGAATATGTTCCTGCATACGGTCCCGAATCAACTGTTCCGGCTCCAAATGACAAGAAGCTTGTTCCAAATCCACTTATTCCAACCTGTGCTAGACCAGGATCAAATGCAGATCCAGGTAAAGGAGATCTATCTAAACTGCTAATAGCAAAAACAAGATCACCGTTACCAACTTCAGTTCCTAAGATGACACTTAGTTTATCGTCAGTTTGGCCATATAGGTCTGTCTCTTGAGTAGATACATCAACCTCTAATCCTTTAAAGTCTCTCCTAAAGATATAATTAACTACACCAGCAACAGCATCAGAACCATAGATTGATGCAGCGCCTTCTTTTAAGACTTCAACTCTTTCGATAGCATTAACAGGAATAATGCTTGTATTAACGTAAACACTACCATCGTTAGCTGTAATGCCAGCAGTTGTATGTCTTTTACCATCAAGAAGTACTAATGTTGATGTAAGACCAAGACCACGTAAGTTAACATTTGTAGAACCCTGAGTTGCACCTGATGTAAATGAGTCAACATTATTTTCAGAACCAGAATTTATAGCAATGTTGCTTGTTATATCTGCTACAGTAGATGCACTTAAAGCATCTATTGTATCTCTTGAGATAATCTCCACTGGCGATGCTCCGTCAGTAGGACTCCCTTTAATATACGAACCGGTTACAACAACTTCTTCAACAGACTCTTCATTATCTTGAGCGATAATGTTTAGTGAATTAAAAATGAAGAAAATTGAAAGGCACCGGACAAATAATTTTTTTGAATTATGCATAAGTTCCCCCCTTATTTTTTAAATTTCAAAATAATTTTTAAACCCTATTGATATAATATTACTACTTTTGGCTGTTTTTGAACAGAAAAGAAGAATGATGAAACATTGGTGGAGGCGGCGGGAATTGAACCCGCGTCCGCTAATCCTTCAGCCTAACTTCTACATGCTTAGCTCATTCTATTATTTTTGACTTTCAAGGCCCGAAGAGCAGGGATTGAAAGCGAGCTTGATTAAGTTTAACCAAACTGTATCCAAGCAATACAGCCTGGCTAGACTATGTGTTTATCCGATGCTTCAAACCATAGCCAATTTTTGCATCGGTTAGCATTAAGCTGCTAAAGCGTAGTTGTCGTTATTTGCAACTATTTTTTTATAGTATGTTTTACAAGAGTTACTACAATCTTGGCATGCGCTTTGGAGTCCAGTAGAAACGTCGAACCCTATTCGCCCCCATCGGGAAAAAGATTATACATTAATAATAATTAGTAGCTTTTAATTTAGATTATTTATTTTTATTTTTGAGAATTCGAGCTTGATCTCTCTGCCAATCTCTTTTTTTAATATCTTCTCTTTGATCTCTTTGTTTCTTTCCTGTGCCAAGTGCAATTTCACATTTGACGTTATTATTTTTCCAATATAGTTTGGTTAAAACACAAGTAAGTCCTTTTTCCCCTTTGAGCTTTTGAATTTTTAAAATTTCTTTTTTATGAAGCAAAAGTTTTCTAGATCTAGTTATATCAATATCCTCACTAATCAATGAAGCAGGACTATCTATTTTTACACCTATCAACCATGCTTCATTTTTTTTGATATTTACATAAGAATTTTTAACATCTACTTTATTTTGTCTTAGTGATTTAACTTCCCATCCCTCCAGAACAATACCAGCCTCAAAAGATTCATTAAGCTTATAGTTTCTTGATGCATTTTTATTTTTTACAATTAATACAGGTTTTTCATTAGACATACTTTATTATGTATTGTGAAAAGTGATATGCAATAAATTTTAGACTTAAATTGAACATAACGAATATAAAATCAACATATGGATACATTGGATTTATTCCCTTTGCGATCTTTTCACTTATACCTTGGATAATAGATGGTAATCTTGGCAAAATCTCAATTCAATTTCAGCTTGCCTATGGAGCAATAATAATTACTTTTCTGGGTGGTTTTGCTTGGGGATGGAGTGATGAAGAAAAAAATCAGCCCAGAAATCTCTCAATTGGAATTGGATTTAGCTTGTTAGGCTGCTCAATGCTTTTATTAAACTACTTTGATTTTATTTTTTCAGGATTAATCTTATCAATAATTAGTTTTTATTTATTTTATGTTTTCGAAAGTTCAACAGAGATATTTCAAAAAAAAGACGAAGACTATAAAAAATTTAGAAAAATACTCACTTTACTTGTTTGCATTAGTTTTCTAATATCTTCAGGATATTGGATAAATCCTTACAGTAGCCCATACTTATAAAATATTTATGCAAAAAACATTAAAATCACATGGAACTTGGATCGGAAAATGGACATTTGTACTTGCTGCAACTGGTTCAGCTGTCGGTTTAGGTAATATATGGGGCTTTCCATATAAGGCTGGCACAGAGGGTGGAGCGGCTTTTGTTCTTATTTATTTGCTTTGCATCGTTGTAATCGGAGTTCCGATTATGATTAGTGAAATTTTAATTGGACGTCGTTCAGGAAATAGTCCAATAAATGCAATGAAGAAATCTGCGGTTGATTCTGGTGCTTCATCTTTGTGGCAATTAGTTGGTTGGACTGGAATTATTGCAGGAGTTTTCATTTTATCTTTCTACAGCGTAATAGCTGGCATTTGTTTAAATTACATTTTCATATCTGCCACGCCAAATGAACTTTTGAGTGCTTCTGAGCAATTTGGTCTGGTAACCTCATCTCCAGAAAATCTTATATTTTGGCACACAATATTTATGGTTCTTACTCTCTTGATTGTTTCTGCAGGCATTGAAGAAGGTATTGGAAGGATGGTAAAAATCTTGATGCCTCTATTAGGTTTTTTATTAATATTTATGGTCATTTATGGAATGATAAATGGTGCGTTTCTTAGAGCTCTTTCTTTTTTATTCACACCAGATTTCAGCAATGTAGACACTGATACTTTTTTATCTGCTATGGGCCAAGCTTTTTTTAGTATGAGCTTAGGAATGGGTTCAATAATGGCTTACGGAGCTTATATGCCAAAAGAACAAGAAATAGTATCTACATCATTTAGTGTGGGTTCTCTTGATACTTTGGTGGCCATATTGGCAGGATTAGCAATTTTCCCAATTATTTTTGCATTCAATCTTGAACCAGGAAGTGGCCCAGGCTTGGTATTTGTATCTTTACTTTCAGCATTTAATCAAATGGAGTTTGGCCAATTAATTGGACCAATTTTCTTTATTCTTTTGTCAGTTGCTGCATTGAGTTCATCTATTTCTATTTTAGAACCGGGTGTAGCCTATCTTGCAGAGGAGGGATTTCTTTCAAGAAAGCAATCTGCAATCACAATCTCAGCTTTATGTTGGGTAATTGGTATCGGAACTGCAACTGGCTTTAATATATTTTCGGCAGTAGATTCTTCCGGCGAAACTATTAATCCTTTTTTAAACTTGGTTGAAATGATCTCAGTTCAATATTTGCAACCCTTCGGTGGCATGATGATTGCAATATTTGTTGGATGGTTTATGAGTGAGTCATTGATAAAGAATGAAATTAAAAATATTAATCCCCTGTTGTACAAACTTTGGAGATTTTTTATAAAATTTGTTGCACCTTTAAGCGTTGTGTCTATTTTTATATCTCAATTAACGTGATAAAAAATTTTGAGATTGTTAGAACAATACCAACAAATAGTGACAAAGCATTTAGAGAAATAGCTAACTTTGAGAACTACGTAAACTTTATTCCCGGCTGTTCAAATGCAAAACTTATTGAAAAATCGGACGATTCTGAAATAGGTTTACTAGAGTTTGATTTTTTTACAAAGAAATATCGGATCAAATCTAAAAATACTCTTTCTGAAAACCATATCAAAATTGAACAAATCGAAGGTCCTTTTGAAACATTTGAGGGCCATTGGCATTTAAATCCTATAAGTGAAGAGTCGTGTGAAGCGAAATTGACTGCAAGATTTAAGCTACCATTTATTTTGGGAAAAATTATACCCGAAAGTGTAATTAATTCTTTTTGTGAAGCTGCTTTAGATGGCTTTTTAAAAAATATTGATAATTAATTTGAATCTTTAAGTTCTTCAATTGTCCAACTGTCCACAAGACCCTCAGAGTCAAAAAAGATTGAGAGTTTATTTTCATTTAGTTTTTGATCACCGACCTGAACAGAATAATAATAATCCCATCTATCAGCATGAAAAGGATCTTTTATGAGCGCAGTCCCGAATATAAATTGAACCTGATCTCTAGTAAGGCCTTCTGATAATTTCTCTATGTCTTTCTCCTCAAGGATGTTTCCTTGCAAGATTGGTACCTTGTAAGGACTTAATGATGAACATGAAACAATCATAGCCATTATCAAAAAGGAAAATAAAATTTGATGGAACATAATATATTTAGGTTGTTTCATGATTAAAATTAATTATACTTTCTTATAATTTTATTGTCCCTTTGTAAATAAAAAAACATACAAGGGACTGTTATAATAATTTAATGAATAACCAAAACAAAGAACTTAAAAAAGCTGGACTAAAGGCAACCTTGCCAAGAGTAAAAATCATGGAGGTTCTTGAATCCACTGTAATACAAGAAGAAGCTCATTTTAGTGCTGAAGATATATATAAAGAACTTATAAAAAAGGGTGAGAATATTGGCTTAGCTTCTGTTTATAGAGTACTGACTCAATTCGAAGCTGCTGGAATGGTCAAAAAACATCATTTCGAAGGAAGTACTGCTGTATATGAGGTATTGGGCGATCACGAGCACATGGTAGATGTTGAAACTGGAAAGGTTTTGGAATTTCAAGACACTGATTTAATTAACAGGCTGAATAAGATTGCTAATGATGCAGGATACGAATTAGTTGATCATAATCTCGTTCTTCACGTCAAAAAACAAGAATCATAAATAAATCTTGATGCTCTTGAACTGAGCTTTTAAATCCCAATATATCTGATGAGTGGGTTTAAAAAATGACAAAAAAAGAAAAGAAAAAAATACAAAATGAGGCAGAAGTTGAATCTCCTGCAAATGAAGATTCTTTGGACACCGAAGTTGATAACAATGAAAATCTAGCTACCCCCAGCTATGAAGAATTATTTGATAAAAATGAAGATCTGGAAAAAGCCTTGCTTAGAGCAAATGCTGACCTTGATAATGCCCTAAAGAGAACTCTTTCTGAGGTAGAAAAAGCTCACAAATACGGTGTAGAAAAGCTCATACAAGAGCTTTTGCCAGTTATAGACAATCTTGAACATGCTTTAACAAATCTATCTAAAGATGCAACAAATGAAGATAAAGAGGGCATCGAACTAACATTAAAATCTTTTGAATCTACCCTTGATAAATTTGGATTGATACCCATTTATCCTGTTAATGAGGAATTTAATCCTGAGAAGCATGAGGCTGTTTCAATGGAAAAAGATGACAAGAAAAAAGATGGAGATATTGGGAGTATCTTCCAAAGAGGTTGGGAACTTCACTCTAGAGTCTTAAGACCAGCTAGAGTTACTGTCATAAAAAATTAGAGGAATAATATGTCAAAAATAATAGGTATTGATTTAGGAACAACTAACAGTTGTGTAGCTGTGGTCGAGGGTCAACAACAAAAGGTAATTGAGAATGCTGAAGGTGGAAGGACGACGCCATCGGTAATTGCCTATACGGAAAATGATGAAGTTTTAGTTGGTCTTCCAGCAAAAAGACAAGCTGTTACCAATCCAGAAAATACGCTATATGCCATTAAGAGACTAATCGGTAGAACTTTCGATGACGAGGTTGTTAGCAAGGATGCGGATATGGTTCCATATAAAATTATTAAAGCTGATAATGGAGATGCTTGGGTCGAAGCATCTAATAAAAAATTAGCACCACCTCAAGTTGCTGCTGAAGTTTTAAAGAAAATGAAAAAGACAGCTGAGGACTATCTCGGTCATGAAGTCAAAGAAGCAGTTATTACTGTTCCAGCATATTTTAATGATTCCCAAAGACAGGCAACTAAAGATGCTGGAAAAATTGCTGGCCTGGATGTAAAAAGAATAATTAATGAACCAACTGCAGCAGCCCTGGCGTATGGTCTAGATAAAAATAAAGGCGATGCGACTGTTGCCGTATACGATCTCGGTGGAGGTACTTTTGATATTTCAATAATAGAGATTTCTGACGTTGACGGAGAACATCAATTTGAGGTTTTATCTACAAACGGTGATACATTTCTAGGTGGTGAAGATTTCGATCTTAGACTCATCGATTATTTTGTTGATAAATTTAAGGAGGAATCTGGATTTGATCTAAAAAGCGATCCTCTTGCCTTACAAAGGTTAAAAGAAGCTGCAGAAAAAGCAAAAATTGAACTATCTTCTTCAGAACAGACAGAAGTGAATTTGCCATACATAACTGCTGATAGTTCTGGACCTAAGCATTTTGTTCATAAAATTACTAGAGCAAAACTTGAATCGCTCGTAGAGGATCTTGTCGATAAAAGTCTAGAGCCCTTAAAACTCGCATTAAAAGATGCAAAAATTTCGAAGAGCGATATAAATGAAATATTACTTGTTGGCGGACAGACCAGAATGCCTTTAGTTCAAAAAAAGGTCTCAGAATTTTTTGGAAAAGAGCCAAGAAAAGACTTGAATCCTGACGAGGCAGTTGCTGTTGGTGCTGCAATTCAAGGATCTGTTTTATCTGGCGATACAACTGATGTTTTACTTCTTGATGTTACACCTCTTACTCTGGGCATAGAAACACTCGGAGGAGTAGCAACACCTTTAATAGAAAAAAATACAACCATACCCACACAAAAATCTCAGGTGTTTTCAACTGCCGAGGATAATCAAACCGCTGTGACAGTTCACGTATTGCAGGGAGAAAGAACTCAGGCTACTCAGAACAAATCTTTGGGACAGTTTAATTTAACAGATATACCTCCAGCGAGCAGAGGTGTGCCTCAAATAGAAGTTTCATTTGACTTAGATGCTAATGGTATTTTGAACGTATCTGCTAAAGATAAAAATACAGGAAAAGAACAATCTATTGTTATTAAGGCATCTAGTGGCCTCTCGGATGAAGATATTGAGAAAATGGTAAAAGATGCTGAGGCTAATGCAGAAGATGATAAGAAGTTTGAAGAATTAGTTAAAACTAAAAATAATGCAGATATGCTTGTTCATGCAACCCGTAAAACTATCGATGAATCTGGAGACGCCTTAAGTGAGGATGAAAAAAATCAGGTAGAAGATGCAATTAAAACACTTGAGGATTCAATATCTTCTGAAGACACATCATCCATTGAGTCCGCTACAAAGAACCTTAATGATGTTTTAACCCCTTTAACACAAAAACTGTATAAACAGGAAAATGCTGAGAGTCAACAAGAAACTCAAGCTGACGAAGATAGTAATTCAGAAAATACTGTTGATGCTGAATTTGAAGAAGTAAAAGAAGACGAAAAGTAATAACCAATTATGTCAAAGAGAGACTACTATGAAACTCTTGGAGTCTCTCGCGATTCATCACCAAGTGAATTAAAAAAAGCCTTCAAAAAGAAGGCAATGAAATATCATCCTGACAGAAATCCAGATAATCCTGAGGCTGCTGAAAAGTTCAAAGAAGCAGCTGAAGCTTATGATGTTTTATCTGACTCACAAAAAAAATCTGCATATGATCAATTTGGACACTCTGGTGTAGAAGGCATGGGCGGAGGCCCAAATTTTAATGACATAAATATTAATGATATTTTTGGAGATATTTTTGGTGATGTTTTTGGAACTAGATCTCAGTCAAGAAGACAAAGAAGAGGTTCCGACCTTCAATATAATCTTGAGTTAGATTTAAAAGAGGCAGTTCTTGGAGTTCAGAAAAAGATAAAAATACCTACACATATTGAATGTGTTGATTGTAAAGGTTCTGGTGCTGAAAAAGGCTCTAGTCCATCTGTGTGTCCAAATTGTAATGGTGCAGGTCAAGTTAGAATGCAACAAGGCTTCTTTTCTGTTCAACAAACTTGTGGTACATGTTCTGGAAGCGGTCAAATAATTAAGAATTTATGCAGACCTTGTAAAGGAAATGGAGCTATTAAAGATAACAAAACCCTTTCAGTTAATATACCAGCTGGAGTTGATAATGGAGATAAGGTTAGACTATCTGGAGAAGGTGAATGGATGAAAGGTGGTCAAAGAGGAGACCTATACGTTGCAATAAGAGTGATTGAAAGCGCAATTTTTGAGAGAGATGGAAGACATCTTTACATAGAAGCACCAATCCCTTTTGATATTTCAGTCACCGGAGGCTCGATCAAAATTCCAACATTAGAAAACAATATTTCATTAAAAATTCCTGCAAATACCCAAACTGGAAAGATTTTTAGAGTAAAAGGGAAAGGTGCATCAATCGTTAGGGATAGACGACGAGGAGATATATTATGCAGAGTAATTGTCGAAACACCTTCAAATTTAACAAAAAAACAATTAGAAACACTTAACAATTTTAAAGAATCTCTAGATAACGAAAAAAATTATCCCGGTAGCAATACATTCTCTAAAGCTATTTCAAAATTAAATAAATAATATGCAAAAATTATATTTAAATGGTCGATCGGGCAAGATGGGCCAGGTAATAGTCAGTCGTGCAAAAATTTTAAATTTACATATCGTCGATAATATTCAAGATAGCGATGTCGTTATAGATTTTTCACATCCAAGCTCAATATCTGATCTTCTTGATGAATGCATATTTCATAAAAAACCTTTGATATCTGGAACAACAGGATTTTGTGAAACAGAATTATTCAAGTTAAAACTTGCTTCAAAAAAAATACCAATTTTGTATGCTTCAAACTTTTCAAGTGGTATTTCTTCGTTAAAAAACTCAATTTTAAAATTTCTAGAATCCAGCAGTGAAAAATTTCATTGCGAGATTGAAGAAGTGCATCATAGAGAAAAAGTTGATTTTCCATCTGGTACCGCTTTGCAACTAAAAGATTTTATTGAATCCAGCGACAAAGACAAGAAAATAAAATCTTTAAAAATAATTTCTAGGAGAGTGAAGAATATCTTTGGCGTACACAAAGTAACCTTTAAAAATTCAAAAAATTATAGTGAATTTATTCATGAAGCTTTATCGAGAGATGTTTTTGCAGATGGAGCCTTAATGAGCATTACAAAAATTCTTGATTTAAAGCCAAATTTATATGAATTATCAGATTTTTAAAATTATTAAAATTTCTTTAATAATTTACTTTTTTTCTATAGAATACAAACACTTTTAACACGAAGATTCTATATAGATAAGGTTGGGGTGCTTTTTTAAGTCAACCTTATTATGAATTGGAGAATAACCCCAAGGAGAAAAAAATTGAGTATAGTTTCAATAAAAGACCTACTTCAAGCAGGCGTTCATTTCGGTCATCAACAAAGATTCTGGAATCCAAAAATGGAGCAGTTTATTTTTGATACACGTAAACAAATTAGCATAATAAATCTTGACTTAACTCAAGAGCATCTAAGTGCTGCAGCTTCAAAAGTTGAAGATATTTGTTCTAAAGGAAATAAGATTTTATTTGTTGGCACCAAAAGATCAGCATCCAAGACAATTAAAGAAGAGGCTTCTTCTATAGGTTTGCCATATGTTGATAAAAGATGGCTTGGTGGAACATTAACAAACTGGAAGACCATCAGAGGATCAATTAGAAGGTTGTTAGATATTGAAGAAATGATTTCATCTGGAAGGATTGAAAAATTAATAAAAAAAGAAGCTGTAGAAATTCAAAAAGAGTACACAAAACTTCAAGCAAGTGTTGGTGGCATAAAGGATATGAAAGGACTGCCAGATGCTATATTCGTTATTGATGTTAAGTACGAAAAAATAGCAGTCTTAGAGGCACAAAAAATGGGCATTCCAGTAATCGCTCTTGTAGATACAAATTCTGATCCAGATGGAATAGATGTCATTATTCCAGGTAATGACGATGCTATTAGATCCATAAGATTAGTTACAAAGGTAATAGCTGATGCTTGCTCCCGCGGGATAGAGTCATCTAAGGGTTTTGCTCCAAAGTCTGATTCGCCAGTCATTCAAACAGTTAAAAAAGATAAGGAAATCAAGGTTGAAGATGAAAAAAACTTAAAAAAATCTAGTAATGAGCTAAAAGAGAATTCATTAATTGAGGAAGAAAAAGTCGAAGAGGTTGAACCTGAGTCTGAAGATTCTAATATCGAAGAAGTTAATGAAGAAATTCCATCTGAAGATACTACTGACAAGGAAGATTAAAAATGGAAATTAAAGCATCGCAAGTAAAAGAACTTAGAGATATGACAGGTGTTGCAATGATGGATTGCAAAAAGGCATTAGTAGAATGCGCAGGTGACATTGAAAAAGCCCTAGATCTTTTAAGATCAAATAGTGCTTTAAAAGCTGAAAAAAAATCTTCTAGGGTCGCAGCTGATGGCATATTAGTAGCAGCGATAAATGATGATTATGCAACTATTCTTGAAATAAATTCAGAAACTGATTTTGCTGCTAAAGATGCAAATTTCTTGGCATTTGCAGATAAAGTAAAGACATATATTACTAATAATCAAGTTACCGATGTTGATGCTTTGAGTTCAACTGAAATAGAAGAAGATAGAAAGTCATTGGTACAAACAATTGGTGAAAACATTCAATTAAGAAGACTTATTACTGTTAGTTTGGAAAATCATTCCAATTTAGGCCTTTATATTCATTCTGATTCAAAATTAGGTGCTTTAGTAGTACTTGATGGCGGCAACAGTGAGATGGCAAAAGATATAGCAATGCATGTGGCCGCATTCAATCCAATTTGTCTTTCTAAAGAAGATATTGATTCTGAAGTATTAAATCGCGAAAAAGCAATTTATGAAAATCAAGCTCAAGAGTCAGGAAAGCCACAAGAAATAATGGATAAGATGGTAGAGGGAAAATTAAATAGGTTTTTATCAGAAGTTTCACTTCTATCACAAGGTTTTGTCAAAGATGCCGACATCACTGTGAATGATTATATATCTAGTGAAGGTGCATCAATTTCATCTTTCAGCAGATTGAAGGTTGGAGAGGGTATTGAGGTCGAAACCAAGGATTTTGCAGAAGAAGTTGCAGAACAGTTAAAGTAAAAATATGACAGAAGTTAAACATAAAAGAATACTTCTAAAATTTAGCGGAGAGTCTGTTGCTGGGAACGATGAACATGGCATTGATCCAAAAATTTTAGATCAAATGGCTGAATCAGTTAAGTCATGCAAAAGTATTGGAACTGAAATCGGTATTGTCATTGGTGGCGGTAATTTATTCAGAGGAGAAAAATTAAACCAAGCTGGCATGGATAGAGTCGCGGGTGATCATATGGGTATGCTTGCTACCGTTATGAATGGAATTGCTCTAAGAGATGCTCTTGAAAGAGCTGGTATAAAAACAAGAGTTATGTCAGCAATTTCTATGTCCGGTATAGTTGAACATTACGATAGACGACTCGCTATTCAGTTATTAAATGATGGATTTGTTGTCATTTTTACTGCTGGGACTGGTAACCCATTTTTTACCACCGATACTGCTGGGTGTCTAAGAGCAATTGAAACAGAAGCAGATTTAATGTTAAAAGCAACGAGAGTTGACGGAGTTTATGATTCCGACCCTGAAACTAACAAGGAAGCAAAATTATTTGATGAATTATCATTTGATGATGCAATTTCAAAAAATCTAAAAGTTATGGATGCAACTGCGCTTACTTTAGCTAGAGATCACAAACTTCCAATTAAAGTTTTTAATGTGAATGAACATGATGCTCTTAAAAATATAATTTGTGGAAAGAACATAGGTACTCTAATATCTTAATTATGGATATTATTCTTAAAGATGTTGCCGAGAGAATGGATAAATCAGTCCTTGCTCTCAAAAACGCGTTCAATAAAATTAGAACAGGTAGAGCTAACCCAGCTATCCTTGATGATGTAAAAGTTGACTACTATGGCAACTTAACTCCTATAAATCAAACATCAAATATAACTGTTGAAGAGGGAAGATCTATAGTTATCTCACCATGGGACAAAAGTCTGATACCAGAAATTGAAAAAGCAATATTAAATTCAGACTTGGGTTTAAATCCAAGCACCAGCTCAGATCTTATTAGAGTTAACATGCCTGTCCTTACTGAAGAAACTCGACAAAATTATATTAAACAAGCAAGGTCAGAAGCAGAGAACTCTCGTGTTTCAATCAGAAATATTAGGCGAGATGCTAATCAGTCTGCTAAAGATAAACAACAATCATCTGAAATATCTGAAGATGAGCTAAGAAGAATCGAAGATCTTATCCAAAAAGAAACTGATAAATTTATATCAATTGTTGATTCTGAATTGAAAAGCAAAGAGTCAGATCTTCTTGAAATCTGACAGCCAACATGGCTAAAAATAGTAATAACTTTCCAAAAAATGTTGGAATCATTATGGATGGT
The DNA here is from genome assembly GCA_902632555.1 of uncultured SAR86 cluster bacterium. GTDB lineage: Bacteria > Pseudomonadota > Gammaproteobacteria > Magnimaribacterales > D2472 > SAR86A. The sequence continues at coordinate 73,906 of CACPCZ010000003.1, forward strand.
AATGGCAGATGGGCATTTAAAAATTCTTTACAAGTAAGCCAAGGGCACAAAAAAGGAGTTGATACAGTAAAGGAAATTGTTGAGGTGTCTGTTGAACAAAATATTAAGTCTCTGACACTTTATGCATTTAGCTCTGAAAATTGGCAAAGACCTAAAACTGAAATTAATGCTATAAAAAATCTAGTTATAGATGCTATTAACGATCAAGTACCTGAGTTAAAAGAACAAAAAGTTCAACTAAAGTTCTTCGGTCATCTAGAAGAATTTGGTAATAAAATTATCAATAAAATTAAGTACGCAGAGTCAGAGACAAATTCTGAAAATCCAAAACTAAACTTAAATATTGCTCTCAGTTACGGCGGTCAACAAGACATACTAGATATTGTTAAAGGTATTGCTGAAGACGTTTTAGAAAAAAAAATTAGCCTTAAAGATATCGATCAAAAAATAATCAGCAAGTTCTCATGTGCTCCTGTTGAAAGTATTGACCTTCTAATAAGAACAGGTGGTGATAAAAGGGTGAGCAATTTTCTGTTATATCAAATAGCATATGCAGAAATTATGTTTATCGACAAATTCTGGCCAGATTTCAAAAAAACAGATTTTATTAAATGCTTAAATAATTTTAAAAAAGTGAGTAGACGGTTTGGAAAAAGATTATAGGAAAAATTTATTAAAGAGATTTTTTACCTCATTGGTAATTTTATTTCCTATTGCAATAATTATTAACATTGAAAGCATTCTTTTGTTTTCTGTTTTAATATTTCTAGTTTGTATTGCTGGGTTTTTTGAATGGATTAACAATAGATTGGGTAATAATTTTTTGGGAATTTTTTTAATTTTGAGTTTTGGAATAAGCTCAATTATTTTTGTAGATTCTTTTGTAGAAAAGTTTATTTCTGCTTATCTAGTTTTTCTGCTAGTTATTTTAAATACAGCAATATTTGATACTTTTGCTTATATAGTTGGCTCAAATTTTGGTCGCACTAAAATTGCAAAAGAGATTAGTCCAAATAAAACATACGAAGGTTTGATTGCTGGAATAATATCTTCTGTTATTTATGGATATCTAGTTTGTATTTTTTTAAATTTAGATTTATTGATCATTCCGTGTTTTGTCATAGGTTGTTTATTTGCATTTTTAGGAGATCTCTTAATTAGTTATTTCAAAAGAAGATCAGGTATCAAAGATACTGGATCATTATTACCAGGCCATGGAGGAGTTCTCGACAGATTAGACTCTCATCTTCTAGCAACTCCTTTATTATTAGGGTTAATTTCATTAGTTCTATGAATATTTTGTTACTGGGCGCCACAGGAAGTATTGGCAAGAGTGTTTTAAGTGTTATTGAACAAAATAAATCATCTCTAAATCTCATTGGAATTGCATTGAATGAAAATACATTAGAATCAAATAAAATAATCCATAGTTTTTCACCATCATTGGTATACATAGAGAATAAAGAAGCTTTTGAAAAACAAGAAAAATTTGATAAAACAACTTTTTTAAATGGTGACTCTGAATTAAAAGACTTAATCAACCATAAAGATGTTGATGTCATAGTATGCGCAATCTCTGGATTTGCTGGATTAAAAGCAACACACTTAGCAGCAAGTTCAGGCAAGAAAATATTATTAGCAAACAAAGAGAGTATTGTTTCTGGTGGCGACCTGATACTTCCTATAGCAAAAGAAAATAAATCTGAAATCATACCAATTGATAGTGAGCATAATGCTATATTTCAGTGTTTATCCGGCGAAAGAACAACAGATGATGTTAAAAAAATAATCATTACTGCATCTGGCGGACCATTTTTAAATAAAAAACTTTCTGATCTTAAGGAAGTAACAAAAAAAGACGCACTTAATCATCCAAATTGGAAGATGGGAAGTAAAGTTTCTATTGATTCAGCAACACTGGTTAACAAATGCCTAGAATTAATTGAAGCAAAATATCTATTTGATCTTGATGAAAAATATTTCGAACTTGTTGTCCATCCTCAAAGCATTGTGCACTCAATAGTAACCTACATTGATGGATCTAGTATATGTCAACTGAGCATGCCTGATATGAGGGTTCCAATAGCTCATGCATTATCTAATGCAAACAGATTGCCAATAGATTTTAATTCGATAGATTTTAGTTCTTTGGATCTCACATTTCAGGAATTTCCAAAAGACAGAGAAAAAATTCAGGAGATTGCACGAATTGTCTGTAATAAAGGGGGTCATCTTGGAACTATATTTAATGCCGCAAATGAAGTAGCTGTTGAAAGTTTCTTAAAAGAAGAAATAAGTTTTGAAAAAATATATGAAGTAATATATCGAACTTTTGACGATAATGATGTGTCTAAAGATATATCGATTGAATCAATAAATGAGGTTGATATGCAGACACGCATTCAGGCACAGATGGTGGTAAAATCAATTGCATAAAATAATAGGAATATGAGTTACTTAATATACTTTTTAGCTTTTATGGTGTTGATAGGTGTTCTTGTCACCATTCATGAGTTTGGACATTTTATAGTTGCAAGAATGTGTAAAGTTCATGTTCAAAGATTTTCAATTGGAATGGGACCAGTTTTTTATAAAAGAAATGATAAGCATGGAACAGAGTTTGCATTATCTGCAATACCACTTGGTGGTTATGTCTCAATGATAACCAACAAATTAATTGAGCTAGAGCCCGAAATTAAAGAAACATTGACTGAAGAACAAGTTAAAAATACTTTTGATTCAAAACCTAAATGGCAAAGAGCTTCAATAATGTTTGCGGGCCCATTAGCAAATTTTTTACTCTCAATTTTTATTTTTACTGCAATTTTTTTAAATACTCCAGACCCTCAAACTATACCTGTTGTTAATAAAGTAAATGAAGTATCTATAAATTATTCATCCAGCTATTTTCTTCAAAAAGATGATCGAATTTTAAAAATTAACGGTGTTTCTGTAAGAGATGCAAAAGATGTAAACTTAGAATTGCTTTCATATGCAGGTTTTACTGGATCATTAAATTTAGAGATTTTAAGACCATCTGTTGAAAATCCTATTCTGATTCAAATTTACGTGAGTAAATTTTTGCCAACTACTGAATCACAAAACGAACCTTTAGAATATCTAGGTATTACTCTCGATTATAAAATGCAGCCATATATTGGAAGTGTTATTTCTGGTGGTGCTGCCGATATTGGCACACTTAGAGCTAATGATAAAATTTTAAGTATTGCAGATAGGGAAATTAATTTTGCTGAAGAGATTCGTGATGAAGTTTCAAAGAATCCTAATGCTAATCTTGTTTTTAAAGTTGAGAGAGATAATGAAACATTATATTTACCAATATCTATTGGAAGTAGCTTAAAAGATGGAATTGAGTATGGAGTTTTAGGTGTTTCATTTGGGACAACAAGGAGCTTTTCACAATCTTTAAATAAAGGTATTTACGAAACATATAATTTAAGCTTAAAAACATTGCAGTTCGTAGGAAAAATGATTTCGGGTAATATGGGAACCGAAAACCTAAGCGGCCCAATTGGTATTGCTCAAATGGCTGGAAATACTGCTCAGGCTGGTTTTTTGCCGTTTATGTACTTGATGGCACTTTTAAGTATTAGCTTAGCAGTTTTAAATCTTCTTCCAATACCAGTGCTCGATGGAGGTCAACTAACTCTTCTTGGAATAGAGGCATTGCGTGGAAAACCACTTCCTGAAAAAGTTGAAAATCTTATATATTCAGGTGGTATTGTTCTGGTTGTAATGTTAATGATATTTGCAGTTTTCAATGATGTGTCTAGATTCATATAGGAAAGATTTGTGAAAAATATTAAGTTATTAATGCTTTCTTTTTTAGTTACTTTTCATTTAAACGCATTCGATGAATTTCTTGTTAGTGATATAAGAATTATAGGATTACAAAGAGTCTCAACAGGCAGCATTTTTAATGTTATACCTATAAGTGTAGGTGATAAGATCGATCAAAGAAAATCCAATGACATCGTTAGGTCATTATTTTCAACAGAGCAATTTGACGACATTCAAATAGCCAAGGATGGAAATACCTTAGTAATTAGCGTTATTGAAAGACCGACGATCTCTGCCATTGACTTGTCAGGCAACAAAGCTCTTAAATCGGAGCAGCTTTTAGAAAGTTTAGATGGCGTTGGCATAAAAGAAGGTGAAGTCTATAAAAGGTCAACATTAGAGCAAGTAAAGTCTGAATTAGTAAGATCTTATGCATCCAATGGAAGATATGGCGCCTCAGTAAGCATTGAGGAGGTAAGCAAACCCAGAAATAGGATCGAAGTTTTTATTGAGGTTGATGAAGGTCAAAGTGCAAAGATCGAAAGAATTAACATTTTAGGCAATGAAGTATTTGCTGATGAAGAGTTACTAGATGGTTTTGAGCTATCAGAGGGATCATTTTTTTCATTTCTTTCTAACGATGACCAATATTCAAGAGAAAAACTCAAAGGTGATTTAGAAAGCTTAGAGTCATATTATCGAGATAGAGGATATTTAAAATTTTCGGTTGAATCTTCACAGATAAGCTTGTCTAGAGACAAAAAGTCTATTTTTATAACTTTTAATGTTAATGAGGGTGAAAAATATACTATTGTAGATGTTGATGTTATTGGCGAAATACCCTTTGAAGAAGCTATTTACTTAGACATTACTAATTCTTTAAAGAACAAGACATATTCTCAGGCATCAATTACTGGCATTGAGGAGTTTTTTACAACTGTTTTAGGAAATCGTGGCTACGCATTTGCAGAAGTAAAAGGAAATCCAGTTGTTGAAGACGACTCAAATGAGATTAAATTAATTTTTAATGTTCAGCCCGGAAAAAAAACATATACAAGAAAAATATTATTTTCTGGTAACGAAATTACTCAAGATTATGTTCTTCGAAGAGAAATGCGACAATTTGAAGGAGCATGGAGCTCAGACAACAGCATAGAAGCTGGTAAAGTAAGACTTGAAAGACTCGGGTACTTTAAAGAAGTTTCTGTAGAAACTGTTCCTGTACCAGGCACTGATGATCAAATTGACATACTTTATAGTGTTGAAGAGGAGACAACAGGAAGTCTAGGAGGAAACATTGGTTACAGTGATTTTGGTTTAATGCTCGGATTTAATCTTCAGGAGCAAAATTTTCTTGGGACCGGTAATACTGTTGGTATTGGTATTAATAAAAGTATTTATAGCGAAGTATATAACATATCATTTCTTAATCCTTATGCTACAAAAGACAATGTAAGCCTTGGATATAATCTTTACTTTAGAGAAACAGATTATGGTGAATTTAATATTGCAAATTATTTGACTAATTCAAATGGAATTGGAGCTCAATTTGGCTATCCTATTTCTGACACTCAAAGGCTAAGTTTCAGTCTAACCTATGATAAAACTGACATCGATATTGGTTCTCTTCCTGCCAGAGAAATATATGATTTTGTAGCTGCAGAAGGAAATATTTTTGAAACTTTGACGGCTGGTTTGACTTGGCAGACCATAACACTAAACAGAGGTTTGTTTCCAACTGACGGAGCATCAACAGTGCTAAGTTTAAGCTCAACTATTCCCGGCAGTGATCTCAGTTACTATAGATTAAATCTCAGGCAAAGATTTTATCAGCCATTATCGTCATCACTAGTATTTGGTTTTCAAGGCGAGTTAGGATATTTGAGTGCATATGGTGAAACAGAAGAAACACCGTTTTTTCAAAACTTTTATGCTGGTGGTCCGAGATCTTTGAGGGGCTTTGAATCAAATACCCTTGGTCCACGAAGCACTGACGCTCCATGTTATGAATTTAATTATGAGGAAGGAACTTGTCCAAATTTGATAGATACCGATGGTGATGGAGAGTTTGATACTCCATTCTATAATCCATATGCTAATAACACCTCAAGATATAGAGATGCGCCAATTGGTGGAAATATTAAAGTTGAGGGAAGTCTTCAGCTTATTTTTAGACTGCCATTTATCGAAGATCAAAGATCCATGAGATCAGCTTTCTTTTTTGATTTTGGTAATGTTTTTTCTGATAACTGCAAAGATTATCAAATCAACTGTTATGAAGCTTCTGTTGAAGACTTAAGATATTCTTATGGCGTCGGTGTTACTTGGATCACGGGATTTGGTCCAATGAGCTTCGCAATATCAAAACCAACCAATGCTGGACCAAGAGAGAGAACGGAAGAATTCCAATTTACAGTAGGAAATGTTTTCTAGTTAATATAAAATGGTCAAATCCATTAAGGGGTACTTATGAAAAATATTATAAAAATCTATTTAGTAACTTTTTTATTCTTAGCTACACCAATTTTCGCTGTTGAGGGCGTAGCTGTTATTGATATGAGAACAGCAGTTTTATCAACACAGGCTGCTGCAGATGCATTTAAAGCTTTGGAAGAGGATCCTGATTATTCATCCAATCTAGAGGAAGCTCAGTCTCTTCAAGCTGAAAGACAAGCAATAGCTGAAAAGCTTCAAAAAGAGCTTGAAACATTATCTCAAGCAGAAGTAGCTCAAATGCAAAAAGATATACAAGATAAGGGTAAAGATCTTGAATTTTTAGCAGGCAAAATACAACAAGCTCAAGAAGAGACTGCTCAGAAAGTTTTCGCTGATAGCGGCGCGGCGATGCAGAAGATAATTAGCGAGCTTATCACTGCCAAGCAAATAAAAGTATTGTTAGCGAAAAATGAAACAATGCTCTTTAGTGATCCAGCTTTAGATTTAACTGACGATGTTACCTCAATGCTTGATGTCGCAAATGCTTCAGAGGCTAACTCTCAGACTGAGTAGTGTCGAAGCTTAAAAGCTTTAATTTAGGAGAGCTTGAGAAGTTACTTGAAGGAAAGCTTGTAGGCAATCCTGATTTTTTGGTTGATAATCTTGCAACTCTAAAAAATTCTAATAGTACATCCATAACTTTTATTACCAATAATAGGTATAAAAGTGCTCTTAAAAATTGTAGTGCTAACGCACTCATAGTTTCAAAAAATTTTAAGATACAAGATAAAAAAAACTATCTAGTTTTTAAAGATCCTTACCTGGCTTATGCCAAATTAACCAAAATATTTAAAGAAGATGACCTTGAATTTCCATTAATTCATAAATCCGCAGAAATATCTGATAAAGCGATTGTGTCTGAGAGTGTTTATATTGGACCAAATGTATATATTGGTCCAGGCTGCAAAATTGAGAACAATGTTATTATCCATGCAAATTGCTCTATCGTTAAAAATGTTACTCTTTCAGAAGGTACTATTATTCATCATGGCTGTGTATTAGGCTCAGATGGATTCGGATTTGCTCCTTCGCCAAATGGCTATCATAAGATAGAACAACTCGGAGGGCTTTTTATAGGTAAAAAAGTAGAAATTGGTGCAAACTGTACTATTGATAGAGGCGCTATAGATGATACCGTAATAAATGATGGCACAATTTTTGATAATCTTATACATATTGCACACAATGTAGAGATTGGTGAAAATTCAGCTATTGCAGCTTCTTGTGCGATTGCAGGCTCCACAATTATTGGCAAAAATTTCCAAATGGGTGGGCTCTCTGGCGTGCTTGGCCATCTAAATGTCTGTGATGATGTAAAAATTGGTGCACACACGCTCATAACTAAGGATATAAGTGAGCCTGGGGAGTATATAGGTATCATGCCAGCTCAAGATCATAAAGCTTGGGCTAAATCATCTGTTTTCTTAAAAAAAAGAGGTAAATAAAATGAATATCAATAAAGATGATATAAAAAAATATTTACCCCACAGAGAACCTTTTTTATTTATTGATGAAGTTGTGAGTATAAAAAACAATGAGATTATTCATGCAAAAAAAATTATTAGAGATGATGAATATTTTCTAGAAGGACATTTTCCAAATAATCCGATTTTTCCAGGAGTTATTATTATTGAAGCACTTGGACAGGCTTCAGGCATTCTGGGGTTTACTTTGATGAATAAAACTCCTGAAGAAGGATCAATTTATGTTTTAGCTGGCGTTGACAAAGTAAGATTTAGAAAGAGAGTTAGGCCAGGTGATACAATTGATCTTTATAGCAAAGTAGTTAGTGAGAAAAGAGGTATCTGGAAATTCGATTGTAAAGCAGAATTAAATACCGAAACAGTATGTACTGCCACTATTTTATGTGCAGACAGGAAAGCTTAATGAGTATTCATTCAACATCAATTGTTCATCCATCATCAAAAATTCATGACAGTGTTTATATTGGACCTTTTTGTACCATTGGAGAGCATGTTGAGATTGAAGAGGGAACAAAAATCATTAGTCATGTTGTTTTAAAAGGTCCAACCAAGATAGGAAGAAATAACACTATATATCAATTTTGTACTATTGGAGATGACACACCAGATAAGAAATTTCAAGGTGAAGAAACAAAACTTGTAATCGGTGAAAATAATATTTTTAGAGAGGGTGTAACAATTCACCGAGGAACAGTTCAAGATAAATCTATTACATCTATTGGATCAAATAACTTATTAATGCCATTTGCGCATGTAGCACATGACTGTATTGTAGGTGATGATAATGTATTTGCTAATTTAGCTGCCTTGGCAGGCCATGTGGAAGTTGGTAGCAATGTGAATATTGGTGGAATTACGACAATTCATCAATACTGTAAATTAGGTGATTACTGTTTTGCTGGAATGAACTCTTCTATTACTATGGATGTGCCTGCATTCGTCAAAGTTGCATCTGATCCAGCTAGAGTTGTTGGAATAAACTCTGTGGGTATGTCAAGAAAAAACATCTCAGATGAATCGATAAGTTTAATCAAAAAAGCATATAAAGTTGTCTACAGAAGAGGATTAAAGATTGAAGAAGCAATTAATGAGCTTGAGTCACTATATACCGAAAATAATGATCCACTGATTAAAATATTTATTAAATCAATTAAGGCTTCAGAGAGAGGAATTCTTCGATAGCTAATGACAAATAGCCTTTTAAAGATTGGAGTCGTTTGTGGCGAACACTCAGGAGATTCTCTTGGTGCTGAAATCATTCAAGAGTTAAAAAAAAATAAAGAAGTTAAATTATTTGGTATTGGTGGACCAAAACTTGAAAATCTTGGTTTAAATTCTTATTTTGACTTTAAAGAATTACAAATAATGGGGATTGTAGAACCTTTATTAAAATATAGAAGCCTCACAAAAAGAAGAAATGAACTAATAAAGAATTTTAAGAAGGAAAAAATAGATATATTTATTGGAATTGATTCACCAGATTTTAATATTTCGATTCATAAAGAACTTAAAAAAAAAGATACTTGTAAAAACATTCAACTTGTTAGTCCTTCAGTATGGGCATGGAGGCAAAACAGAATAAAATCTATTTTACGTTTCATAGATTTAACTCTATGCTTATTTGAATTTGAGCACAAATTTTATGATGAAAAAGGACATATGAGCGCTCATATTGGACACCCATTTTGTAATATTGAAAAAATTTCAGAACTCAGTGTTTTTGAAAAACATAAATTAGACAAAGAAAAAAGTTATGTTTCTGTGCTACCAGGAAGTAGAGAGTCTGAAATTAAATACATGCTCCCGATTTATAGGGATTTTATAAATCTTCATTCGAAAGTAAATACAAATTACCTATATTTAATTCCGTCAACTAACGATAGATTGCATGATGAAATATGTAAGATCTTTGAAAATAACAAAAAAGTTATTATTAAGAAAAATTCTATAAGGGAATTTCTTTCAATATCTGAATTCTCCGTTGTAACTTCAGGAACAGCCACTTTAGAATCTGCATTATTAGGCTGTCCTCCAATAATTTGCTATAAAACGAATCCATTTAATTATTTCATTATCTCAAGAATGTTAAATGTCCAGAATGTAGGCCTACCAAATCTACTTTTAAACAAGAAAATTTTTCCAGAGTTAATTCAAAGAGATTGTAATTTCAAGAATATAGCAACGGCTGCAGGAAAAATAGGAGGAATAATGTCTAATAACTTTGAAATTCAAAACGACCTTAGAAAAAAACTACATGGCATTGGTGCTACAAATGCTTCAAAATTAATTTTAGAACTTTGAAAAAAAAAATTGCAGGCACTGATGAGGTTGGTAGAGGCGCGCTTGCAGGCCCAGTTGTAGCCGCAGCTGTTATTTTAAAAAAAAGTATTCATGGATTAAAAGATTCAAAGAAACTTTCTCCAAAAAAAAGAATTGACCTTTCAAATATTATTTTAAACAACTCGTATTATGCCTTTGGTTATGCAACCAATGTTGAAATTGACAAAATTAATATTCTTAATGCTTCTTTATTAGCAATGAAAAGAGCTATACTAAACTTACCTATAAAACCGACTTTGGTTTTAGTCGATGGAATATATAAACCTGATTTAGATGTCCAAATGGAGGCAATAATAGGTGGTGACTCAACAGAAAATGAGATAAGTGCAGCTTCAATTATAGCAAAAGTTTATAGAGATAATTTAATGACGAATTTTGATAAAGATTTTCCCATTTATGGATTCAAAGATAATAAAGGTTATGGGACCAAAAATCATTTAAATTTCCTAAAAATAAATGGACCAAGCAAAATTCATAGAAAATCATTTAAAGGAGTAATACAAGAATGAGTTTATTTTCTCATTTAAGAGTTTCTTCAGAATATAGTATTTCTCAAGGCTTATTAACAGTAAATCAAATTGTTCAAAACGCGGTTCAAAAGTCTATACCCTCTGTAGCTATGACAGATAGGGCAAATATGTTTGGCTTGGTGAAATTTTTCGATAAATGTGAGGCATCAGGTATAAAACCAATATCAGGCTGTTCTATTAATGCTATCTTTAAAGATGAGGATGAGTCATATGAGCTTTTATGTCTAGCTAAAACAAACAAAGGCCATAAAAACTTAATGAAAATTATTTCAAATGCTCATAACAACAGTTCATTTTCATCTCCAATTATTAAATTTGAAGATTTAGTAGAATTAAAAGATGACATTATTGTAATTTCTGGCGGTAAAGGCAGTCACATATTCGAATCATTAAGAAGAAACAATTTAACTGACACTGAAAAAAAAATAGATCAATTTACAAAATACTTTAAAGATGATTTTGTAATAGAAATTCAAAGAACTAACAGAATTGATGAATCAGATTATATTGAAAAAGTTGTTCCTCTCTCTATTAAAAAAAGTATTCCTGTAATTGCTACCAATGATGTACTCTTTTCGTCTCCTGAAGATTATGAAATACACGAAACAAAAGTTTGCATTAATACCGGTAAGACCCTTAATGATCCGAATAGAGAAAAAATATTCTCTGATCAGCAATACTTTAAATCATCTGAGGAAATGATCAATTTATTCAAAGAGGGTGCCCCTTTTATAGATAATACAAATGAAATATCAAAAAAATGTAATGTATCTCTAAAAACTAAAGGTTATTTTTTGCCAGAGTATCCTGTTCCTAAAGAACATAATTTTGATTCTTTTCTAGCTGACCTATCTCATGAGCGTCTTAAAAAATATCTTGAAAGTTTTGATAAACAGAAAAAAGCAGAATACTTCAAAAGATTGGATTATGAATTAGAACAAATTAAAACAATGGGCTTTTCAAGCTACTTTTTAATTGTTTATGATTTTATACAGTGGTCTAAAAATAATGATGTCCCTGTAGGACCTGGAAGAGGATCCGGTGCAGGATCATTAGTAGCTTTTGCACTTGGTATTACTACCCTAGATCCAATTATTCATGGCCTTTTATTTGAAAGATTTCTTAATCCAGAACGCCTTTCAATGCCAGATTTTGATGTAGATTTTTGTATGGAGAAAAGGGATCTAGTTATCGATTATGTTAGTAAAAAATATGGATCAGGAGCAGTATCACAAATTGCAACCTTTGGTACTATGGCTGCGAGAGCAGTGGTAAGAGACGTTGCTAGAGCGATGGGAAAACCATATGCACTTGGAGATAGAATTTCTAAAATGATACCTTTTGCTCCCGGTATGACTTTAGATAAGGCAAAAATAGAGCAGCCAATATTCGCTCAAACAATCAAAAATGATTCTGAAGTAAGAGAAATTGTAGATCTGTCATATAAATTAGAAGGTATAGCAAGAAATGTAGGAAAACATGCCGGTGGAGTTGTTATAGCGCCAGGAAGTATTTCAGATTTTTGTCCTGTATATGTTGATCGTCAATCAGAATCGGTAATGACTCAATATGATAAAGATGATGTTGAAAAAATAGGATTAGTAAAGTTTGACTTTTTAGGACTGAGAACCTTAACTGTTATTGATCGTGCTGTAAAATCAATCAATTTTGGTAAAGATGATTCAAAGAAATTTGATATTGATTCTATTCCTTTAAATGATGAAAAGGTCTTCAAATTATTGTCGTCAGGAAAAACTATGGCTGTTTTTCAATTAGAATCTTCTGGAATGCGGGATCTTATAAAAAGATTGAAACCTACAAAATTTGAAGAAATTACAGCTCTTCTTGCTTTATATAGGCCGGGTCCCCTTAATTCGGGTATGCATGATGAATTTGTTGATAGAAAACATGGCAACAGCCCAGTTACATACCCACATGAGCTTTTGGAAGAAGTCCTTGAGGAAACATATGGAGTGATCGTATACCAAGAACAGGTAATGGAAGCTGCAAGAGTGTTGGCAGGATTTTCTTTGGGTCAAGCAGATATCCTTAGAAGAGCAATGGGGAAAAAGAAGAAAGAAGAGATGGAGGAGCAAAGAGAAATATTTGTGAAAGGATGTGTTCAAAAAAATATCAAAGAAAAAAATGCTGAACAAATTTTCGATTTAATTAATCAGTTTGCAGAATACGGATTCAATAAGTCACACTCAGCAGCTTATGCTCTTATTTCATATCAAACTGCATATCTTAAAGCTTATTATCCTGAACATTTTATGGCGTCAGTAATGTCATCTGAACTTGGTAATACTGATAAAATTTACGCTCTGACTCAAGAATGTTCTCGAATGGGTATTAAGGTTCTAAAACCTAATATAGTTTCTAGTAGCAAAAGATTTCTTGTAAATGATCAAAATGAAATTGAATATGGTCTTGGAGCAATTAAAGGCGTAGCAGATACCTTTATTCAACATGTATGTGAATCGCGAAAAAACAAAAAATTTAGAGACTTATGGGATTTTTCAAAAAAAGTAGATATTAAACTTGGAGGTAAGAAATCTTTAGAAGCTTTGTCACAATCTGGAGCATTTGATACTTTAAGTCCCTCAAGAAGTATAGCAATAGCATGTGTTGAGGATATGCTTAAAGATGGATCACTGCAGAATGGTAATGATCTAAAAAGTGGCGATTTATTTGCAGAATTTGACGAAAGCTTTGATCCGTACGAGAAATATAAGAATATACAAAACCTAACCTTAAGCGAAAAATTGGAATTAGAAAAAAAATCACTTGGATACTATTTGTCCGGTCATCCTGTAATAGCTATTGAAAATAAAATTAATAAAATTAGAACAAACAAAATCTCTGATTTAACAAATGATATCAAAAGATCGGCACTTGTATGTTTGATTAATAGCGTGAGACAAATTAAAGACAGAAAAGGGAAGCCGCTTACTTTTATTAATTTTGATGATGGGACCGGGATCATGGATGGAATAGTATCAAGTGAGGTTCTTGAAAACTGTCATTCTTTCCTAAAAGAAGGATCAATTTTATGCTTAAAAGGTTCAGTCGAAGTTGATGACTATAGAACAAATGACATCGGCGCACTAATGTTTAGAATGCGAGTAAAGGAAGTAACAACAATAGATAGCGAATTTATAAAAAAAATTAATAGTATTGAAATTGATTTAAGTAAGTCAGATTTATTGTCTTTAGATAATTTTGGAGAAAAGTTAGAACATATTGATTCTAAATTTTGGTCGGAGGGGTCTTGTGAAATTAATCTTAAAGTTCAAACAAACAAATCTGAAGCTATAATAGAGCTTGGAAATAGATACAAATTTGTTCCTAAAATTGAGAACTTATTTTACTTAGAAGATTTATTTGGTAAGGACTCGTTAAAAGTTTAAATTTATTGAGTTTTATTTATATCGGTATTTGAATGGATGAAGAAAAATTTTTAAATTTTGAGGAGCCAATAAAAGAGCTTGCTCAAAAACTTAGCGCACTCAGGACAGCTGCTGTAGATTCACCAGCTTTAAATGAAGAGATTTTAAATTTAGAAAAAGAGAATAAAGCGCTTACAAAAAAAATTTATTCTAAATTAGATACATGGCAAATTGTTCAGGTAGCGAGACACCCAAACAGACCCCATACTTCTGACTTTATTGAAAGAATATTTGATGACTTTGATGAACTCCATGGTGACAGGCAATTCGGGGATGATGCATCAATTATTGGTGGAATTGGTATGCTTGAAAATATGCCTGTAATGGCAATTGGTCATGAAAAGGGGAGAGATACAGATGAAAAAGTAAAAAGAAATTTTGGAATGACAAATCCTGAAGGATACAGGAAAGCAAAAAGATTAATGTTGCTTGCTGAACAATTTTCTCTACCCGTAATTACTTTTGTTGATACGGCAGGTGCATATCCAGGAGTTGAGGGTGAAGAGAGATGTCAAAGTGAAGCTATTGCAAGAAATTTAGCAACAATGTCTGAGCTTAAAACACCAATAATAGTAGTCGTTACTGGTGAGGGTGGCTCTGGCGGAGCTTTAGCAATAAGTGTAGGAGATCATCTTTCAATGCTGGAGTATGCTATATATTCTGTTGCTTCTCCGGAGGCGTGTGCATCTATTATTTGGCGATCTTCTGAAAAGGCTCCTGATGCAGCTGAGGCTATGAAAGTGTCCTCAAATGAGCTAAAAAAAATTAAAATTGTCGATGAAATTATACAAGAACCTCTTGGAGGGGCTCACAGAGACTATGATCTTATTGCTCAAAATATTAAAGGATCTCTTATTAAAAATTTATCAATATTAAACAAGCTTTCAATTGAAGAATTGCTCGAGAGAAGATATCAAAGAATTTTAAGCGTTGGCGCATAAATTGTTATCAATAGAAGATTTAAAACGGAACATAGACTTCACTAAGAAAATTTTTGTTGGTTTTAGTGGTGGTTCAGATTCATCTGCATTACTTCATTTACTTTCAAAAATAGCTCTTGAACATAAGCTTGATTTGAACGCAATTCATATCAATCATAATCTTTCTAAAAATTGTGATGACTGGGCAGAACATTGCAAAAATATGTGTAACAACTTAAATGTAAATTTAATAACTGAGACAGTGAAAATAGAATCATCTGGAGGTGGTCCCGAATCAGCAGCCAGAAAAGCAAGATATAAAATTTTTGAAAAATATATCGATATAAATGATCAGCTGCTGACTGCTCATCACTCAGATGACATAACCGAGACAATTTTCTTGAGACTGATGAGAGGTACTGGCATTGAGGGTCTTCAAGGTTTGTCAGTTTCAAGAGAATTTGGCGAAGGCAAGATAATAAGACCCTTATTAGAATGTTCTAAAAAAGACATTATTAAGTATATTGAAGATAATAAAATTCAACATATATGTGATGATTCTAATGACAATAATTTAATTGATAGAAACTTTTTAAGAAACGTAATATTTCCAAAGCTTGATAAAAGATGGAATGATTTTTCTTTACGAATTTCAAAAACATCGAAGATTATTTCCAATAGAAATAAAAATTTCTCTAAGTTACTTAATAAAAATTATAAAGATTTAATTTCAGATTCAATCGAAAAAAAAGCATTATCTGATTTAGATGATGAAATTATCAAAGAAATTCTAAGATATGTTATAAAAGACAAAGGCATAGCTATGCCAAGTTCAAAAGTGCTTGATGAAGTTTTAAAAACTTTTATAAATTCAAATCCATCACAGAAATCAATTGTTACTTGGTCAAGGGCTGACAAAGAAGACCAACCAGGTAAAATAACTTACAGAGATGGAAAAATTTTGATTTCTGCAAACAAAATAAAGGAGAAATAATGAATCTGGAAACTATCGAAATAATTAATCAGGAAAAAGTTTCAACTATCAAATTAAATAGGCCGGACTTGTTAAACGCTGTCAATGAACAACTTGTTTGGGATCTTCAAAAAGCTACTGAACAGGTAATGAATGATGAAAAAATAAAAGTTGTTATTTTGACTGGAGCTGGCAGAGGTTTTTCAGCTGGAGCAGATTTGAGCGAAAGAAAAGCTAGCTGGGAAGGTTCAAAAGATGCATTGTTAAGAGGATATAAACCATCTTTTGAAAATATAATTAATATGCCAAAGCCTGTAATCGCTTCTGTATCAGGACCTGCTGCTGGCATTGGAGCAGCTTTAGCTATGTCATGTGACTTAAGGGTGATGTCCGAAGATTCTTATTTGTTATCTGTTTTTAGTAATATCGCTTTAGTCCCTGATGGAGGCCTGTCATGGTTTTTACCTAAGTTTATGGGTTATGCAAAAGCTTATGAATATGCTGTGGAGGCAAAAAAAATATCTGCATCAGATTGTTTGAAGTACGGCATTGCAAATAAATTGGTTCCTGCAGATGAAATTGGAGAAATAACGCTTGAATGGGCAAATAAGTTATCAAAAAGATCCTCACAGTCTTTGAATCATACAAAGCGACTTATGCGCGAGTCATTAGCAGTTGGTTATTGGGATACCTTTAATAATGAAGCTGAAATTCAAAATGAATTGACTGTTAGCCCACAAAATCGTGAGGCTGTAAAAGCATTTTTAGAAAAAAGAGAACCTAATTTTGATTAAAGCTAAAGGAGTTTGCTTAAACCAACAATGATGGCATCAAAAGATGCTCTTGTGGTGTTGGGATTAATACCAACGCCCCAAAAAGTTTTACCATCTTTTTCTAATTCAATATATGCAGCAGCTTTAGCATCTGATCCAGATGAAATAGCTGTTTGATGATAATCTGCAACTTTTATTTGCATACCAATCTTTTCAGACAGACCGTTAATGAACGAATCAATTGGACCATTACCTGTTCCTTTGATTAATGTCTCAGAATTTTGCATGTTCATTGTTAATTCCAGCGTGTGAATTTCATCTTTTGAAGATGACTCATGTTTTATGTAGGAAAAATTATTCTTTGGTGACAAATAACTTTGCTCAAAAATCTCCCATATCTGCGAACTAGAAATCTCTTTTCCAGTCTCATCAGCTAATTTTTGAATTTTTTGACTTAAGCTAATCTGTAATCTTCTTGGCAGAGAGACTCCATGATCTTTTTCTAATAGAAATGCAACTCCACCTTTGCCTGACTGAGAGTTTATTCTAACAACAGCTTCATAGTTTCTTCCTAGATCAGCAGGATCTATTGGTAAATATGGAACCTCCCACTTGGGATCGTTTGAATTTTTGATAGCATTAAAACCTTTTTTAATGGCATCTTGATGAGATCCAGAGAATGCTGTGAAAACTAAATCTCCAGCATATGGATGCCTCGGATGAACAGGTAATTGATTACAATACTCAACTTCTCTCATTACAGAATTAATATTTGAGAAGTCTAGTTTAGGATCAATTCCTTGTGTAAGCATATTCAATGCAATTGTTACAACATCTACATTACCTGTTCTTTCACCATTACCAAACAATGTACCCTCAACCCTGTCAGCTCCTGCCATTAAACCAAATTCAGATGCAGCCACTGCAGTACCTCGATCATTGTGAGGATGGAGACTAAGACAAATATCATCTCTATTTTTAAGATTATTATTCATCCATTCAATTTGATCACCATAGATATTTGGAGTTGACATTTCGACAGTTGCGGGGAGATTGATGATGATTTTATTCTTAGACACTGATTTGAGAATGTCTACAACTGAATCACATACGTCTCGAGCATAATCAAGCTCAGTGCCTGTAAAACTCTCTGGCGAATATTCAAAAGTCCACTCAGTAGAACTATTTTCTTCTGCAAGATTTTTTATTAGCTGTGCGGCATCTGTTGCGATTTTTTTTACTCCGTTTTTGTCCTGATTAAAAACAACTTTTCTTTGAAGGGTAGAGGTTGAATTGTAAAAATGAACTATAGCTTTTGAGGATCCCTTAAGTGATTCAAATGTCTTTTTAATTAAATCCTCTCTCGCTTGAGTGAGAACTTGAATTTTGACGTCACTCGGTATTTTTTTATTTTCTATAAGATCTCGAACAAAATCATAATCCGTTTGCGAAGCAGAAGGAAAACCAACTTCAATTTCTTTAAAGCCTATATTGCATAGCAAATCAAACATTCTATTTTTTCGTTCAGCTCCCATAGGCTCAATTAATGCTTGATTTCCGTCTCGCAAATCAACTGAACACCATATTGGGGCATTCTTGATAGTCTTTTCAGGCCATTTTCTATTTTCTAAGTCAATTGGCTTGAATGCTGAATATTTGTTCGTAGGATTGTCCATGGTTTAATAAGTAAATGTTATTATGTGCTTTATGCTTACTCCTGAAATAAAAACTAACCTTATATTAAAAGAGATTGGAATTAAAAGATATTTATTAAGGTCTAAGAAAACAGATATTTTAAAAAAATCATACAATTCTTTTCAAAAAGGCGCCATCCTGGCAATTTTTGATAAACCTTATGATAACTTAATAAAAGAACAACAGGATCTTTTAAAAGCTGTTCTTGCTTCAACTAAACTTGACAAAGGCAAAGAGTGCAAAGATGGTCTTGCTTTCACATCACCTGATGAATTAAAAAAGAAGTTATCTAATTTTAACGAAATTAAACTTATCATTATTTTTGGAAAGATCTTTTGTGATCTAAATTTTGACTGTGTAGCAATAAACTCTCCATCTCTTAGTGAATTAGCTTTGAAGAAAGAAGCAAAAGCTAAGCTTTGGACCGAAATAAAAAATAAATTAAATTTATAAAAATTAATGTTTAAGATTTCATTAACAGATATTTCTGAATTAGAAGAGTTATATGAGATTGAAAAAAATACAAATCCATCACCATGGTCGAAAGAAAACTTCTATTCATCTTTTGAAGTTGGACATAAATCACTTGTTTGCAGGAAAGATAAAAAAATAGTTGGATTTATAATTTTTTCTATTGTTAATAAAGAATGCCATCTTTTAAGTATTGCTGTAGTAACGGAGTTTCAAAGATCTGGTGCTGGGAGCATCTTGTTAGAATCAATGATGAAGCAATCAAAAGTGATTGGAGCGAAGAAAATATTTTTAGAGGTAAGGTCTCAAAATAAAAAAGCAATCAGCTTTTATAAAAAATTTAATTTTGAAACAGATGCTATTAGAGCAAACTACTATACGGGCAAAACACCTGACGATGCAATATTGATGAGCCTTAATATCGGCTAAAGTAATTTTATTATTTCAGGTTCTATTTCGCTTAATTCACTTTGTGGACTAAATCTTTCTTTCACCACACCATTTTTGTTAATTAGAAATTTAGTGAAATTCCATTTTATTTGTTTTGTTCCTGCAACTCCTGGGATTTCATTTTTTAGAAACTTATAAAAAGGATCAGCATTGGAGCCATTAACTTTAATTTTATTAAATATTTTAAAGGTTATTCCATATTCTGAATCACAGAATTTTTGTATTTCTTCATTAGTGCCAGGTTCTTGAAGAGCAAATTGATTGCATGGAAATGCCAAAATATCAAAACCAGCTTTTGTGTATTTTTTATGTAATTTTTCTAGCTCTCTATATTGATATGTAAGTCCACAATAACTTGCTACATTTACTATGAGAAGAACTCTTCCTTCATAATCGCTTAAAGATACTTCATTTAATAAAGCATCTTTGACAGAGAAATCATAAATTGTTTTCATAAAATTTAGACATGTGTGCAAGAATTTCGAATATTATATATGTATTCAAAATTAAACGACACAATGAGTATGATCTAAAAATGAACTTTAAAATTGAATATTCTTGGAAAAATTTCAATGATTTATCTTTGGATGATCTATATGCTATTTTGAACTTAAGACAAGAAGTCTTTGTTCTAGAGCAAAATTGTCCATACATTGATGCAGATTACTCAGATCAAGATGCAATTCATCTTTTGGGATATTGTAAGGATGAACTAGTATCATATTTGAGGGCATTTCCTCCGAATATAAAATATGAAGGTTCATCCATGGGCAGGATTGTAGTAAAAGAATTAATGAGAAAAAAATCTATTGGCAAGGAAATAACTAACATCGGTGCATCTTTTCTTAAAAAAAAATACCCAAATCATGAAATTGTAATTTCAGCTCAGCACAGACTTGAGAAGTTTTATGAAGACCTTGGCTTTATATCTAGAGGTGAAGTTTACTTAGAAGATAACATCGATCATATTCAGATGTATTTACCAATTACTCAATAATAGATTCTTTAAATAACAAATCACTTATTTCTTCTGTCAAAAATGGAGCAAATGGATGCAAAACATGAAGTATCTCTTTCAAAAGTGGTCTTAAATTTCTTGTTTCGCCTGATTTTTTGCACCTTTCAATATACACATCACAGAATTTATTCCAAAAAAATTCGTATATTTCATTAACTGCAAAGTCTAATCTGTAGTCGTTAATATTTTTTTCTATTTGTTTCTTTGTCTTAATGAATTCTTCAAAAATCCACTTGTCATCATCATTCTTAGATTTAAACGATTCTCTTTCGCTTGGATAACCGTCAATAAATCTAGCCGCATTCCATACCTTATTACAAAAGTTTCGGTATCCTTTCAAGCGGCCAAATTCAAAGCTTATATCTTTTGTATGAGTAGCCATTGAAAAAAATGACATTCTTAAAGCATCCGTTCCATATGATTCAATACCTTTTGGAAATTGATTTCTAGTTTTTTTCTCAATTTTTTGAGCAATACTTTCTTGCATTAAGTTTGTAGTTCTTTTTTGGACGAGCTCGTCTTGAGTAATTCCATAAACTAAATCTAAAGGATCAATAATATTACCTTTCGATTTTGACATTTTTTGTCCATTTTCATCTCGTATTAAACCAGTAACATATACATCCTTGAAAGGTATTTGATTTGTAAATTCAAGACTCATCATCATCATTCTTGCAACCCAAAAAAATATTATGTCAAAACCAGTTACAAGCAATGATGTTGGAAAGTGTTTTTTAAAATCAATTGTTTCTTCAGGCCAGCCCAAAGAAGAAAATGGCCATAAGCTTGAAGAGAACCATGTGTCTAAAACATCTTCATCTTGAGTCAGCTTTCTATCATCAAGATTGTAATATTCTCTAATATCAGATTCATTTTTACCAACATAAACATTTTTATCTTCGTCATACCATGCGGGAATTCTATGGCCCCACCAAATTTGTCTACTTATGCACCAATCCTCAATATTATTCATCCAATTAAAATATGTTTTTATCCAATTTTCTGGATGAAATTTAATATCACCTTTTTTAACAGCTTCATTTGCTTTTTTTGCCATTTCAGCTGTTTTCACATACCACTGATGGCTAAGCTTTGGCTCAATTACAATATTTGATCTTTCACCTCTCGGGATACTTACATGATGTTTTTCTTCCTTTTCAAGAAGATCTAGTTCTTTTAAATTTTCTAGAACTAATTTTCTTACTTTAAATCTATCAAGGTTTCTAAAAGGTTCCGGAACGTTGTCATTTGTCCATGCATCTTCATTAAATATATTTATGGGTTCAAACTTACTCAAGTCATCTGATACAAATACCTTTCCATTGGTTTCATGCAACGAATGCTTTTTACCTATCTCATAATCATTAAAGTCATGTCCAGGAGTAATCTTTAAGCAACCTGTTCCAAAAGCCATATCAACGTATTCTTCTGCAATGATTGGAATTTTTCTTCCAACAAATGGAAGAATTGCATTTTTACCAATAATTTCTTTGTATCTTTTATCATCAGGATTAACTGCGATGGCCATATCTCCAAACATCGTCTCTGGTCTTGTAGTTGCAACTATTAAGTGATCTTTACTATCTTCAATTTGGTATTTAATGTGCCACAAAAATCCTTCTTTCTCTTGTCTAACCACCTCAAGATCTGAAACAGCAGTTTTTAGAGAGGGGTCCCAATTAACTAATCTATAGCCTCTATAAATTTTATTCTTTCTATATAATTCAACAAATGCTTTTAGGACAGCCTCAGAACAACCTTTATCAAGTGTAAATCTGTATTTATTCCAATCTACAGTACATCCAAGTCTTTTAATTTGATTGGTAATATTTTTCTCTGAATGGTCTTTCCATTTCCATACTTCATCAAGAAACTTTTCTCGCCCAAGATCTGACCTTGAGATATTCTTTTTGGATAAATTGTTTTCTACAACCATTTGTGTAGCAATGCCTGCATGATCGCTTCCAACCTGCCAGTAAGAATCTTTTCCTTTCATATGATGGTATCTGGTATAAAAATCCATAATTGCATACTGAAAACTATGACCCATATGAAGGGTTCCAGTAACATTAGGAGGAGGTATTACCTGTGAAAAAGATTCTTTAGAATTAGAATTTGAAACTTTTCTACTAGACCAAATTTTTACCCACTTTTCCTCAATTTCAACAGGGTGATACTGCTTATCCATATGATTTTAAATATCTATTTTAATCTTTTACTCAGCAAAAGCTCGCTTATTAATGGAACTGGTCTCCCAGTTCCTGCTTTAACTGGCGTGCTGTATGAAGCAGTCGCCGCAATGTCTATGTGCGCCCATTTATATTCATTAGTGAATTTAGACAAAAATGCAGCTGCATGAATAGTTCCTGCTTCTCTTCCTCCACCAATATTAGCCAAATCTGCATATTTTGTTTTAGTGCACGACTGATGTTCATCCCATAAAGGCAATTGCCATGCTCTATCACCAGATTCCTCTCCAGATTCTATAATCATATCTGCTAAATTTTGATCATTTGCCATAACGCCACTAGCATGTCTTCCAAGTGCGATAACAACGGCACCTGTGAGGGTGGCCATATCAATTACGTATGATGGTTTGTACTTTCCTACATATGTTAAACAGTCAGCAAGAATAAGTCTGCCCTCAGCATCAGTATTCAGTATCTCAATAGTTTGTCCTGACATTGACGTAACAACATCACCAGGTTTTGTTGCTTTAGAAGAGCACATGTTCTCAGCACAACCCATTACCCCAACAACATTTACATTTGCATTAAGCCTAGCAAGCATAGACATTACTCCAAAGACTGTTGCTGCACCACACATATCCCATTTCATTTCATCCATTCCTGGACTTGGTTTAATAGATACACCACCAGTATCAAAAGTTACTCCTTTGCCAACTAAAGCAATTGGTTTTTCAGAGGACTTACCTCCTTTATATTCTATGACCATCATTCTTGCTGGCTCTTCACTTCCTCGAGAAACACTGAGAAATGATCCCATACCCATTTTCTGCATTTGACTTTCATTAAAAGATTTAACTTTTAACTTTGGAAAATCTTTTGTCATAGCCTTAACTTTTCTTTCTATGATTTTAGGTGTGCAGTGATTAGCAGGTAAATCTCCAAGATATTTTGCAGTATTTACTCCCTCACCAATTGCATATCCTTTCTTTGCTGCTTGCTTTGCGTTATTTAACTCAGATTTGGAAAGTCCTGAAACAAGAACATTAAGTTTTTTAACACTTGGTTTTTTTGCAGTTTTATTAACTGTTTCTGAGAAGATATATACACTTGACTCAATAGTTTTTGTAACCATTTCAATAAGCCACATTTCATTTTTTCCTTTTGGCGTTATATTTCCAGGCATTACAGAAATATCTTTTGCTTTAAGTTGATTACCCTTATGCGCAATAGATTGATACATACTTAACCATTTATGAGTAGGTTGGTTTGGATCTTTACCATTAACTAAAAGAATATTTGATGCATTGATGCCGCTAAGTTTCGGAATTAGAACCGAACTACCATCATCTTTAAGATGTGTTTGTATTGTTTTAGAAATATAATTTTTTGAAATTTTATTAAGGTCTTTAAAAGATTTATTGCTCTTTGTATTGTTGTTTATAACCAAAACTAAAAGGTCAGTCTTTAGCGAAGCAAGCCCAGAAGTTGATACATCTTTTAAAGATACGTTATTTAAAACTTTATATGCCATTTAAGTTCTCCTGTAATGGTATTTACTGATAAGATAAATATTGTAATGCATGATACTTCACAAGGCATATATAAAAAAAATATTCTTTCAAAAAGCTTGAATGTTGAAGTTTTTAAAACCACAACTGGAATATTATTGATTTTCTTTCTTTTGGTTGTTGGATCTAGGTTTGTGGGATATTTTGAGCAAGCTTCTGAGGGTTTAATAGATCCAAATATAATATTTAGAGTAGTTCTTCTAAGGTTTCCAGACTTTATAACTTTATTGTTGCCATTCTCTTTTTTCCTTGGAATTATTCTCACAATAAGTAGGCTTTATGCTGAGAGTGAAATTTATGGATATTTTTCTGTCGGCTTATCTAAAATTGATATGATTAAGTTTCTATTGCCTCAATCTCTTGTTTTCTTTTTCATAACTCTAGCTTTGAGCTTATATATTGCACCCTATACAAAAGATCTTTCCAAGGAGCTTATTTCCATAGATACATTTGAAGAAAAATTTAAATCTATTAAACCAAAGAAATTGACAACATTTGCTCGAAGCGATGGCTTCATTTACATTCAAGCCAAGGAAGATACCGCTTTTTTGGATGTAACATCATTAATGTCCAATGAAGAATCTTCCATGCTCATAGTAGCTGAGAGTATGAATTTTCAGGATAAAGGTTTGACATTGGATCTAGAGTTCAATAACGGAAGTTTTCATGAGGGTGTTTTAGGCAATGAGGCTAAAATTATCTCAAACTTTAATAAATTGAAAATTCCCTTAGACAAGGGTACAGAAACACAAAAAAACTCATCATTAACAAAATTATTTGATTACTCCTTAAGTTCATCTAAGTCAGAAATATTATGGAATGTATCAATTCCATTAACCATATTTGTTCTACTAGTATTAGGAGTGACTTTATCTAAGGTTGAGCCAAGGCAGGGAAGATATTCAGTGATGTTGCCTGCTCTGGCTTTTTATGTTTTTTATTTGAGCTTACTTATTTTATCCAGAGACTTTTCAGAAAGTAATACCGCAAGCTCTCATTATTACTTTGGTCTAATACACGCAACTTTTCTACTAATTGGACTATTTAGCTTATTGAGATCCAGTACTAGTTTCTTTAACAACATATTGAGTTTTAACCAAATTAATCTTTCTTCAAAAATTATTCTAGCAACTATAAGCATTATTATTTTTTTATGGATGGTTAGCTAATGAAAATTTTTTATATCTATTTAATTAAAAGATCTTTCTTATTTTCATTATTTATACTGTTAGTTTTTGGAGTCTTGGATTCAGTTTTTAGACTTCTTTCAGAATTAGAAAACATTTCTGACTCATATGATTTTTTAAATATCATTAATTTTATTTTTGCTTCAATGCCTCATAATATTATTAGTTTCGTTGAGGGTGCATGTTTATTGGGCGTAATGATCTCACTTGGTGTTTCACATAAAGAAGGAAACCTTAATGTTCTTCGATCAGCTGGTTCTTCGCCCTTTAAAATAGTTGTTTTAAGTTCGGCAGGGGCACTTTTATTAGTTATTCCTCTATTAGTGCTTGATGATATTTCGTTTAGGCATATTTATTTGGATTCGCAGATAGATAAAAATGTTCTTTTAGAAAAAAATGTTAATAAAGACGATATAAAATGGGTTAAATATAAAAATTCATTTTTGAGTTATAACAATATAATCAATAACAAGGTTTTCAATCCACGACTCATTAAGATTGTTAAAAAAGATCAAATCGTCTCAATCAAATCATCTGTTGCTGAAATTAGAGACAACAATTTAATTTTTGACAACAATAAATCAGAGTATTTTGAGCTACCAATTCACGCAAAGATCTCATATCAAAATATAGATCATGAGGGCATCTCAAAGATAGCCTTATATAGATCTTATTTCGCAAGTAGCAGCATTAAAGAGGACATCTTGTTTAAAGCTCATTTAGATAAAGTGTTTTTCAAAACTATATTTCTACCATTCTCCATATTTATTTTAATAACATATTTTGGATCACTTATTTTTACTTCTTTACGAGACTCAAATTTAGGTATAAGAATTACAGTTGCAGTTTTTGGAGCATTTATTTATAAATTATTGCAAGATTTATCAATTGGAATTTTTATTTCTTATAATTTACCAGTACTTTTTGGTGTTGTTTTGCCTGCCATGATACTTGCTTTACTAAGCCTTAATGCTTACAGGAAGATTTAGATTTTTTTATAGCTTGTTCCAGACATATAATCACTCAGTGAGAGATTGCCTTTTGAAAAATACATATAAATAAGAGGAACTCCAAAAAGAAAAAAAGTTAAAGTATTAAAAAAGTACCTTATTGAAATTTGAGATATTGAAATTTTTTGGTTATTTAAACTATAAATCTCAAATTTCCAAACAGCCATACCAAGTGTTTTACCTCCGTGTGTCCAAAAGTAACCATAGAATATCCACGTACTAATAAAGACAATAATTGGACCGATCCATTTAATTTCAATGACGCCACCATTTATCCAGACTGCTAGAGAACCAACTGCAAACCAAACTCCCAACAATAAAAACAAATCGTATATGGCTGCAGCTATTCGCTTTAGAGGAAAAACAATATATGATTTATTGGACATTTTGGTATAGTACAAGATTATTAAAAAAAATAAATTACTATGAATACAGATAAAGGTTTCTTTGGTCATCCTATTGGTCTCCGTACATTATTTCTTACCGAGATGTGGGAAAGGATGTCTTACTATGGAATGAGGGCTCTGCTCGTTCTATATATGACTGGTTCAATTACAGGTTTTAACCCTGGTATGGGAATGTCAGCAATTGATGCTAATGCTATTTATGGAATATATGTAGGTTTTGTATATTTTATGGTGGTTCCTGGTGGTTGGATTGCAGATAATATTCTTGGTCATCAGAAAGCTGTTCTTATTGGAGCGGTAATTATCGCACTTGGCCATTTCACCTTAGCTATTCCATTTGAACAAACCTTCTTTTTAGGATTAATTTTAGTAGTTTTAGGTACAGGACTTCTTAAGGGAAATATATCAACCATTGTTGGAAAATTATATTCTGATAATGATCCAAGAAGAGATTCAGGCTACACAATCTTTTATATGTCAATAAACATCGGATCAACACTTGGTTTTTTAATATGTGCCTGGCTAGGTGAAAAAATTGGATGGCACTACGGTTTTGGTGCTGCAGGAATTGGTATGGCATTTGGAGTATATCAATTTATAAATTATAAGCATTTGCTTGGTGATGCTGGAGAAAAACCAAATGATATGGAAGACTCCAAAAGAAACAAATTAATTCAATGGACAAAAAATAGTCTTGTTTTGATGTTTATTGTGATTGTCCTTGGATTATTTGGAATTGTTTCTATTGACCCAAGAACTTTTGCCGAAAATTTTGCTTATTTCTTGACTATTGTCGCAGGAGCATACTTTTTATATTTATATTTTATGGCTGGATTAAATAGTAATGAGAAAAAGAATTTATTGCTGCTATTTGTTCTTTTTGTGGGAGCAGCTGCCTTCTGGTCTGGATTTGATCAATCTGCTAGTTCTCTTAGTATTTTTGCAAGAGATTTTACTGATTTGTCAGTGGGCGGATACATTATTCCAATTGGATGGCTTCAATTTGCCAATCCAATTTTTGTAGTTACTTTTGCTCCAATATTTGCAGGAATTTGGGCCAATCTAGCTAGAAGAAATATGGATCCATCACTGCCAATTAAGTTTGCAATTGGTTTGTTTTTTATGGCGATCAGCTTCATGGTAATGGTTTTTGCAGTTGGTCTTGCTATGGAATCTGCTCCAGTGGGGATGCAATGGCTACTAATAACATACCTTCTTCAGACATGGGGTGAGCTTGCTTTATCTCCAATTGGTTTATCTGCATTTTCAAAATATTCACCAAAAAGGTACATGGGTCAAATGTTTGGGTTATGGTTCTTAGCATCTGCAATAGGTGGTGTTTTAGCAGGGTTGCTTGGAGGTGATGCAACTGCTGATGGACTAGACTCCGTTCAACCTATATTTACTTTTATGATTCAGTATTATCTCGTTATAGGTATTATTTTAGTTGGTCTTTCATTTTTATTTAAAAATAAGGAAAAAAATAATCTTGAACAGGCAAATTTGAATTAAAAATTTGAAAAATAAAAAAAAGAAAGATCCTGTTAAAAAAAATATGGATAAATTTCATAAACCCAAAACTCATAAAGATAAAACAAAGTATGATAGAAAGAAAAAGATTAAAGGCTTTGATTCAGATTGATTAAGACTTTTTTATAAATATCTTTAAGTATCCAAAGTTCGCTGATTTTAATATGTTCATCAATTTGGTGTATTGATTTATTTACTGGGCCTAGTTCAATAATTTCAGAATTCATTTTTGCCACAAAACGACCATCTGATGTCCCGCCTTTTGCATTTAATTCAGGGATATAACCAGTTACATCTTTAACTGCGTTAGAAACTATTTCTTTAAAAAAATTACTTTCAGTATAGTAGGGTGTCCCATTTAAATCCCAATCTAAATCGTAATTGAGGTTTAAGTCGCCAAGAATTGATTCAAAATCAGACTTTAAACTTGTTTCAGATGATTCTGGTGAAAATCTGAAATTAAATGTTAGCTTTAACTCTCCAGGAACAACATTATGAGCTCCGGTACCAGAGTTAATATTAGATATTTGAAAACTGGTTGGATCGAAAGCATCATTGCCTTTATCCCATTCTTTTTGGCTTAGTTTAGAAATTAAATCTCCTGATAAAAGAATCGGGTTAATAACCTTTTCAGGATATGCAACATGACCCTGTTTTCCATGAATTGTTAAATAACCTCCAAGAGAACCTCTTCTTCCAATCCTTGCGCAGTCAGCTACTTTTTTATCAGAGGTTGGTTCGCCTACAAGACAAAAATCTATAATTTCTTTTTCTTGTATCATTTGTTCAATTATTTTGTCTATAAAACCATCTTTTGAAGTTCCTTCCTCATTTGAGGTAAGCAAAATAGCTATTTTGAAATTAATTTCACCAGTTGCTTTAATAAACTCTTTTGTTGACTCAATAAAAGCTGCAACAGATGCTTTCATATCAGCTACTCCTCTACCATATAAAATATCATCTTCAATTGTTGCTGAAAAAGGAGGGTACTTCCATTTTTCTTCAGGCCCGCTTGGAACAACATCTGTATGACCTAAGAAACAAAATAATTTTTCTCCATCACCATAAGTTGCATAAAGGTTCTCTATATTAAGATAATTAATTCTCTGACAATTAAAATTTATTTTTTTTAACTCAGTCTCTATCAAATCAAAACAACCCATGTCTTTTGGAGATATAGACTTAATTCTTATTAAATTTTGAAGAAGCTCAATCATTATTATGAAGCTCTTTGTTTAGCAAAGACTTTTTCGAGTTTCTTTTAGCAAGAACTTTACCGGACAAAGAATCTCTTAAAAATAACAAGTTTGACTTTCCAGAAATATCCCCGGCCTTAACAATTTCAAATTTTTTATTATTTTGATCCATTAAATGAATCTTAGTACCGGCAGTTAAATAAAGTCCTGCTTCAACAGTACAATTATCTCCAAGAGATATACCAATACCCGCATTTGCACCTAGTAGGCAATTTTCACCTATAGAAATTTTAGTATCGTTACCACCTGAAAGTGTTCCCATAGTACTTGAGCCACCTCCAATATCAGAGTTATTTCCAACAACTACTCCTGAAGAAATTCTTCCCTCTATCATTGCTTTTCCTAATGTTCCAGCATTAAAGTTTACAAATCCTTCATGCATTACAGTAGTACCTTCGCTTAGATATGCTCCTAGCCTTACTCTAGTTGCATCTGCAATTCGAACATTTTTAGGAATAACGTAATCTGTCATGCAAGGAAATTTGTCAAGAGACCTTATATGAAGATTATTTTTTGTAATTTTAGAATTATGTAAAATTTCATCTATTTCATCAGCAGCAATTGGACCATTATTTGTCCATGCTATATTTGGAAGTGCATCAAATAGACCATTTAGGTTTATAGAATTAGGCACAACAAACTTGTTGGACAAAAGTTGTAATTTTAAATAAGCACTAATAGGATCACTAACGCCATCATTTAATTCAGATTTTATCCATTCAACCTCTACAACCTCCTGAAGGTGATTTGTTATTTCAGGAACTTTAAAGTTGATAGACATCATTTCGGTTTCAATTATCGGAAAATATACATCTAATATTTTCCCAGATAATGATTTATTTGCTATTCCTCTTGCTTTAAGTTTCATAAATAAATTATAAATTCAATTTTTGATTATCATACAACCAATTTGAGTTCCTTTATAAGCTTCTGAATTTTAGTATTTGATATGATCTTATTTTGCATGGTTACTATTTCAAAAGTATCCTCAACTCTTTCTCCGAGTGTGTTTATTCTTGCGCAAAATATTGAAATTTCATTTTCATAAAATACCTTTGCTATTTTTGCCAAGAGCCCAACACTATCCGAAGTTTCTATAGTAATCATGTTTCTTTGCTTCTGATGATTAATTAAATGAGATATCTCAACAATCTTTTTAAAACTTTGGTTTTTTTGATTTTTTGCCTCAGGTAATTCTGAAATATTCTTAAAATTCTTAAAGTTCTTTTTAATTCTTTCAGAAAGTTCAATTAATTCAGATTTATTCAATTGCCTATCATGATGACTATATTTTGTAATAAATGTATTTGCTGCGACTAAGTTATCATTTGATGAAAAAATATTTGCGTCTATTACATTTAAACCTGAATGCTCTAGAACCTTAGTAAGTTTATGAAAAAGTCCATCTGAATTATTAACTTTTATAAATATTTCAATAAGTTCATCAAATTTTCTTCTACAACCTATGATAAGTTCATCTTCTTTGCTTTTGGTCAGCAATTCTATCTGCCAAGTCAATATCTCAGTACTATTCTTAGTAAAATAATACTCATCGAATGAATTCAAATGCTTTTTTAAAGTTGCATTTTTATTTTTATATTTATTAGATAGATGTAAAATTTTGTTTTTTCTTTCACTGGCAATTTCAGAAAACGCCTTTTCGGGCTCTTTATTTAACTTAGATCTTGTAAGAATGTATAAATCTCTTAAAAGCTGATGTTTCCAGCCGTTCCACAATTTGGGATTAGTTGACTTTATGTCATTTATTGTCAATAGATAAAGGTAGTCTAGTCTCTCATTAATTTTCACTTCATTTGCAAAATCTTCAATGGTTTTCGCATCTGATATATCTTTTTTTTGTGATACCGAGGACATGATTAAATGTTTTTTTACAAGCCATGAAATTAGGCTGGCATCTGTGTCAGACATACCCAATCTTTTAGCAAATTTATAGCTTGTTTTTGCACCAATTTTAGAATGATCACCTTTTTTTCCTTTACCAAGATCATGAAATAGGCCAGCAATATAAAGAATTTCAATTTTAGGTAACTTATTGATTAATTCATTTTCAAGCTTATATTCTTTCTGCACAAGAATTTTCATTTCCCTCATACTTTTAACAACTTTAAAAGTATGCTCATCAACTGTATAAACATGAAAAAGATCAAATTGCATTTGACCAATGACATCTTCAAATTCCGGTATATATTTTTGGAGAATTCCTGTCTTTTTTAGGATATTAAGTATTGAGGAAAGATTATGTTTAGAGCGTAAAATCTCTAGAAATTGATTTGCATATTTTTTATTTTTTCTAAAATTATCATCTATAAGATTTATATTCTTTTTAAGGAATGCCATTGTTTTTGTATCTAAACCATTTATTGATTTATTTGACCCCATCTCAAGAAACAATTTGAAGATAAGCGATTTACTGAGTTTATGTCTTTTATCAAGGCCTATCTTATTTTTTAAAAAATAAATATCTTTGTTTTGTGGTTTTATTTTTAAATTTTCTTCTTCAAAAGTTTCAAATACTAAATTATTAAAATAAGACAAAGATGATGCCATTTCATAAAAACTTTTCATCATTTCCTCAACAGCTTTATTTGAATTATTTAATTTAAGTTTTGCTAATTTTGATATGTCTAGTTGTGATTCAAAGTTTAATCTATTTCCCTTATTAATAATGTTTAAAGCGAATCTCAGAGTTTTGATGAAGTCATAACTTTTTGAAGCTAATTTAAATTCATCTCTAAATATTGGAGAGTCTTTGATGGATTTTATATCTGATAAATTGTAGCAATGTTGAAGTATCCACAAAGCAGTTTGAAAGTCTCTAAGTGTGCCTGGTGATTCTTTTAAATTTGGCTCTAGATTGAATGATGTTGAATGATATTCCCTATGTCTAATAATCTGTTCATTCTTTTTAGCTTTGTAAAATTTTTCTTTTGACCAAAGTGACGAAAGAGTTTTTGAAATTTCGTCATCAATTTTCCTCTCAGATACGAGGGGTCTTCTAGTTAAGTATGATGTATATTCCTTTAAATCTGCCTTTGCAATTTTTCTTAAATCTTTAATTGACCTAACTGAATGGCCAACATCGAAGCCCATATCCCATAGGCCGCTAATGAATATTTCTAGGTTCTCAAAATTTTGTACTCTTGATTTTTCTACAATAGAAATATCAATATCTGATGAAGGAAATATTTCTTTTCTGCCAAAACCACCATTTGCATATATACAGAAATTACTTTCAAGGCCAAGATCTAAAAATGACTTCTTAATATCTTTTTCAATAGCCTCTGAATTTTTTTTTAAATAAAAATTAATTTTTTCGGGATTTTGATAAATTTCGGCGAAGTTCTTTACAAAGTTTTGTTTTATCCTCTCAGAACTTTCTAACATTAAATTTCTTCTTTTCTCCTTGTAAGAATTTCCGCACCATTTTTTTGAACAGCAATTGTGTGCTCCCATTGTGCAGAGTTTCTTCCATCTTGTGTTTCAACAGTCCATCCATCTTTCAAAGTTTTACAATATTTTGTTCCCTGATTAATCATGGGCTCGATCGTGAAGCACATTCCTTCTTGAATCTTTATACCTTGGCCTTCTTTTCCATAGTGCAGAATTTGTGGCTCCTCATGATAAACACTTCCAATTCCATGACCACAATATTCTTCAACAACGCTGTAGTAATTTTTTTCAGCGTGTTGCTGTATAGCGTGACCAATATCTCCAAGATATGCCCCAGGTTTTACAGCTTCAATTCCTTTATAAAGACATTCCTGAGTAACTTTTACCAATCTTTCATTATGAGGCGCACATTTTCCAACTAGAAACATCTTTGAAGTATCACCATGCCAACCATCTTTAATTACTGTTACATCAATGTTTAAGATATCACCTGCTTTGAGGATTTTATTTTTATCAGGAATTCCATGGCATATAACTTGATTAATACTGGAACAAATTGTTTTTTCGTAACCCTTATAACCAACATTAGCAGGTATTGCATTTTGAACATTTACTATATGATTAAAACAAATTTCGTCTAATTCTCCAGTGGAAACTCCAGGAACAACATAAGGCACAATCATTTCTAAAACTTCTGCTGCCAGACCACCAGCAACTCTCATTTTTTCTATATCTGCGTTATTTTTTAAAGATATTTTCATTTTTTTTCAATTACATCTAGACATAACATGACTTAATCTATAAAGTACAATTTTAATGTCAGCATGTTATTTTAGCTCATTAAATACTAAAAATTCTTTTTATAGTTTACTCAAAATTTACTTTCGATTTTCTTCTTTTATGGTGACTCTATAGTGTCTTTTCCATCTATATTAGCATTCGAGGACGGTAGTGTATTCCATGGCATTGGTTATGGTAAAGAAAAATATGATGTTGGTGAAATTGTTTTCAATACATCAATGTCAGGTTATCAAGAGATAATTACAGATCCATCATATAAAAAACAAATCATTACATTTACTCATCCTCATATTGGAAATACAGGAACCAATCCTGAAGACAATGAGTCTAATATGGTTCATGCATCAGGCGTTGTTGTTAAGAACTTTTGTGAGAAACCAAGCAACTGGAGATCCACTAAGACTTTAGAAGAATTTCTGCTTGAAAATGATGTTATGGCTATTTCAAATGTTGACACAAGACAAATTACATCAATTTTAAGGGAAAAGGGTGCTCAAAATTGTTGCATTGGATCACTCTCTAAAATTACAGTAGAGGATGCTTTAAACAAAGCTAAGGAATTTTCTGGACTTGAAGGTTTAGACTTAGCAAAAGTTGTCTCAACTGAAGAAAATTTCATTTGGGATGAGGGCGTTTGGCCAAATCATCCTCAATCAAAAATTGACTATCCTGTAGTAGCATTGGATTTTGGAATTAAAAAAAATATTCTAAGACTATTGTCAGACAGTGTTGGAAAAGTTCATGTTGTAAATGCAAAAACATCATATGATGAAATTATTCGGCTTAATCCAAAAGGCCTTTTCTTATCAAATGGCCCTGGAGATCCGGAGCCATGCGATTATGCAATAGAAAATATAAAAAAATTCCTTGAAAATAAAATACCAATTTTTGGAATTTGTTTAGGACATCAATTACTAGCCTTAGCTGCAGGAGCAAAAACTTTTAAGATGAAGTTTGGTCATCATGGAGCAAATCATCCCGTTCAAGATACTCAAACAAGCGAAGTATTTATAACTAGCCAAAATCATGGATTTGCAGTTGATATGGATACACTTCCAAAAAATGTAAAAATTACACATAAATCACTTTTTGATAAATCACTTCAAGGAATTGAGCTAACAGACAGACCAGCTTTCAGTTTTCAAGGCCACCCTGAAGCAAGTCCCGGCCCTAGAGAAATTCAAATTTTGTTCAAAAAATTTCAAGCGATGATAGAAGATTATGCCAAGACGTAAAGATATTTCATCTATATTAATTATTGGAGCCGGACCTATTATTATTGGTCAAGCATGTGAGTTTGACTATTCAGGTGCTCAAGCATGCAAGGCTCTCAAGGATGAGGGATTTAGAGTTATCTTGGTCAACTCAAATCCTGCAACAATCATGACAGATCCTCTGCTTGCTGATGCAACTTACATAGAGCCAATTCATTGGGAGTCTGTCGCTAAAATTATTGAAAAAGAAAAACCTGATGCAATTTTACCGACTATGGGAGGACAAACTGCACTAAATACTGCCTTGACATTGGATAAGAAAGGCATTCTAAAAAAGAATAATGTTTTTTTAATTGGAGCAAACAGGGAAGCCATCGATAAGGCTGAAGATAGACAATTATTCGATGAAACAATGCAGAAGATTAATCTTGAAACTCCTGCTTCGGGAATAGCTCATTCAATGGAAGATGCAATTAACGTTCAAAAGGAAATAGGATTTCCTTGTATTATTAGGCCCTCATTTACTATGGGTGGAACAGGCGGTGGTATTGCATACAATATTGCTGAATTTCGAACTATTTGTGAAAAAGGATTGGAACTATCTCCAACAAATGAATTATTAATAGATGAGTCTCTGATTGGCTGGAAAGAATACGAAATGGAAGTAGTAAGAGATTGCGAAGATAATTGCATAATTATTTGCTCAATAGAAAACTTTGATCCAATGGGCATTCATACTGGAGATTCAATAACAATTGCTCCCGCTCAAACACTTACTGATAAAGAATTCCAAATAATGAGAGATGCATCATTTAAGATTCTCAGAGAAATTGGCGTTGATACCGGTGGATCTAATGTTCAATTCGCTGTAAATCCTGAAAATGGAAAAATGGTTGTCATTGAAATGAATCCGAGAGTCAGCAGATCATCAGCATTAGCATCAAAAGCAACTGGTTTTCCTATTGCAAAAGTTGCAGCTTTGTTGTCAGTAGGCTACACATTAGATGAACTTAAAAATGATATCACAGGAGGTCTTACTCCAGCGTCATTTGAACCAAGTATTGATTATATTGTCACAAAAATACCGAAATTTGCATTTGAAAAATTTCCACAAGCTAGTCCAAAATTAACAACTCAGATGAAATCAGTTGGTGAGGTAATGTCAATTGGTTCAAATTTCCAAGAATCACTCCAAAAGGCTCTATGTAGCATGGAGGAAGGTCTGGACGGACTTAACTCAATGCAGATAGAGAATACTGCAATTTCTGAAGAAACATATGTAAATGAAATGACTATACCTGGTCCAAAGAGAATTTTTTATGTAGCTGATGCAATGAGGGTGGGTTGGAGCATTGAGAAAATTCATAATCTTACTAGAATCGATTATTGGTTTTTAGATCAACTACATGAACTGATTAAAATTGAAGAAAAATTAAGCGCACAATCAATTAATGAACTTGACCTCAAAAGCTTAAAAAATTATAAAATTAAAGGATTCTCTGATAGCAGAATTGCATCACTACTTAATTCTTCTGAGGAAGAAATTAGATCTTTAAGAATAAATAACAATATTAAACCGGCTTATAGAAGAGTTGATACATGTGCTGCTGAATTTGCTACTTCAACTTGTTATATGTATTCAACCTATGATGATGAATGTGAGGCTGAACCATCTGATAAAGAAAAAATTCTTGTATTGGGTAGTGGTCCTAATAGGATTGGGCAAGGAATCGAATTTGACTATTGTTGCGTTCACGCTTCTTTAGCTATGCAAGAAGAAGGATATGAATCAATCATGGTTAACTGTAATCCTGAAACTGTATCTACTGATTATGATGTCTCAAATAGATTATATTTTGAACCAATTACTGCTGAAAGAATTTTAGATATTATTGAAATTGAAAAACCATTTGGTGTTGTAATTCAATTTGGTGGTCAAACTCCACTCAAGCTAGCAGATATCTTATTTGAGAAAGGTGTAAATATTTTAGGCACTAATGTAGATGCAATCGACAGATCAGAGGATCGTGAGAGATTTCAAGAATTGGTAAATAAACTTCAATTAAAACAACCATCTAATTCAACTGCAAAGAATGTAAGCGATGCAATGGAAAAAGCCAAAGAAATTGGTTTTCCAATTGTTGTAAGGCCCTCATATGTTCTTGGAGGAAGAGCAATGCAGCTTGTGAATAACTTGAAAGAGTTAGATAAATATCTTACCGAGGCAGTTGAGGTTTCTAATAGCAAACCCATATTACTTGATAGTTACTTGACTGATGCTATTGAGGTAGATGTTGACGTAGTATCTGATGGTAACGAAATTCAAATCGGTGGAATTCTGCAACATATTGAACAGGCCGGCATTCACTCAGGTGATTCAGCATGCTCTTTGCCCCCATACAGCCTGTCAATGGATATTCAATCTGTTATGACCGATCAAGCTATAAATATTGCTAAAGAATTAAATGTAATTGGGTTGATGAATATTCAATTTGCGGTTAAAGATAATGAAGTTTTTATTATTGAGGTAAATCCTCGCGCATCTCGAACAGTTCCCTTTATATCAAAAGCAATTGGTAATTCACTGGCTAAAGTTGCTTCAAAAGCAATGATTGGAAAAAGTTTAAGTGAGCAAAATTTTTCTTCGAAATTACCCAATAATTTATTTTTTGTAAAAGAGGCTGTAATGCCATTTGATAAATTTCCACATGTTGATCCAATACTTGGTCCTGAAATGAAGTCAACTGGCGAGGTCATGGGTATAGGTCCAAATTTTGGTGAAGCATATGCAAAAGCGCAAAAAGGAGCAAATAAAATTCTCAGACGCGATGGCAAAGTTTTCATAAGTGTTAAAAAAACTGATAAAAAATACCTTAATGATTTTGTACCGGCAATTATTGAAGCAGGTTTTGAGGTAGTCGCTACTTCTGGAACTGCAAAATATATTGAGGACTTAGGATATAAAGTTAAAAAAGTTAATAAAGTTATGGAAGGCAGGCCCCATATCGTAGATAGTTTATTAAATAATGAAATAGATCTAGTAATTAATACAACTGAGGGATCTCAGTCTATTATAGATTCTGCTTCAATTAGACAAAGTGCACTCAGGAATAAAATCTTTTGTACCACTACAATGTTTGGTGCTTTTGCAATCATTGACGCTTTAAAAGGAACTGAAGACAAGTGGACATATACAACACTTCAAGAATTAAATAATTAATTATATAGTTGTTATAATTCTAAAATGAGTAGAATTCCACTTACAAAAGATGGAGAGGTTTCATTAAAGGAAAAACTTTCTCACTTAAAATTTGTTGAAAGACCTCAAATATCTCAGGCTATTGCAGAAGCAAGGGCCCACGGTGACTTAAAAGAGAATGCTGAATATCATGCGGCAAAAGAGCTTCAAGGTTTAGTTGAAGCAAAAATTAGTGAAATAGAAAATGCTTTAGCAAATGCTCAAGTAATTGATGTTAAGGATATTCCTGAAACTGGAAGAGTTGTATTTGGATCTACAGTCAAAGTTTATGATGTAGACAAAGATAAAGAGATTAAATATAAAATTGTTGGAAATTTAGAGTCTGACCCTGAAAAAGGTGAGATTTCAATTGATACTCCAATTGCAAAAAGTATGGTTGGAAAATATGTTGATGATGAGATTGATATTCAAACTCCTTCAGGAAATCTGAAATATGAAATATTAGAAGTTAAGCACATCTAAAAAATGCATGCAGATAGTTGGGCGTTAAAAGCAAAGAAACTTGGTTACCGCTCTCGAGCTGTATTTAAATTAGAAGAAATCTTAAATAAGCTGAATAGAAAAAAATCTTTTAAAAATGTATTGGACCTTGGGTCTGCACCAGGTGGATGGTCACAGTATATTTCAGTAAATTTTCCAGATTCAAATATCATAGCTATTGATATATTAGATATGAAGCCCATTGAAAAAGTTACATTTATTAAGGATAGCGTTGAAAATATTGAAAACATAGATGCAGTTAAGACTAATAAAGGTAGATTTGATCTTGTAATTTCAGATATAGCCCCAAACTTGACTGGTATTAGAACAGTTGATGATGAAAATATTCTTGAACTAAACTTACTTTCAGTGAACATAGCTGAAAAATATTTGAAAGATCAAAATGCTACAGTTGTAATCAAAACTTTTCAAAACAATAATTTAAAAAGTTTAAGAAAACATATGGAATTATTTTTTAAGATAGTTCAAACTTATAAACCTGCAGCATCAAAGAATAAATCAGCTGAAACTTATCTATACGGAGCAAGATAGAATATGAATAGTGTTATGAGAAATTTAGTTGTCTGGGTAGTTCTTGGTTCTTTAATGGTTTACGTTTTTAATAATATTGAAAACTCAACTGCAAGAGAACAAATAAGCTATAGCCAATTTAAACAAGAAGTCTTATCTGACAGAATTGCGAAGGTAGTTTATAAAGGTGATCAGATGACAATCATCGGTGATAGACTTGATGGATCTAAGTTTGAGACAACTCATCCAATCTTTAAAAAAGACGAAGCTGTAGACAATGCCATTGAAGAAAATGGTGTTATTGCTGTGTATGAAAAAGTTGAGCAACCATCATTGTTCTCTCAGTTGTTAGTTGGTGCTTTTCCAATAATTTTACTATTGGCTATATTCTTTTTCTTCATGAGACAGATGCAAGGTGGCATGTCAGGAAAAGGTGGACCAATGTCTTTTGGAAGAAGCAAGGCAAAACTTATGGAAGGTGGAAAAGTCAAAACAACTTTTAAGGATGTCGCTGGTTGTGAAGAAGCAAAACAAGATGTGCAAGAATTAGTAGATTTTTTAAAAGATCCGACTAAATTTCAAAAACTAGGAGGAAAAATCCCAAGGGGTGTCCTAATGGTTGGTCCTCCTGGTACTGGTAAGACCCTTATAGCAAGAGCCGTTGCCGGTGAAGCAAAAGTACCATTCTTCACTATATCAGGCTCGGATTTCGTTGAGATGTTTGTCGGTGTTGGAGCATCAAGAGTTAGAGATATGTTTGATCAAGCAAAAAAACAGTCTCCATGTATAGTTTTTATAGATGAAATTGATGCCGTTGGAAGGCATAGGGGCGCTGGTCTTGGTGGAGGACATGACGAAAGAGAGCAAACACTTAATCAGTTATTAGTTGAAATGGATGGTTTTGAAGGAAACGATGGTGTAATTGTTATTGCAGCTACTAACAGACCTGATGTGCTAGATCCTGCTCTTTTGAGACCAGGCAGATTTGATAGACAGGTTGTTGTTGACCTTCCGGATATAAGAGGTAGAGAAGCAATTTTAAAAGTACATATGAGAAAAGTACCATTGGATGCAGATGTAGATCCTTTAGTAATAGCCAGAGGAACGCCTGGTTTTTCTGGTGCTGATCTTGCTAATTTAATTAATGAGGCCGCGCTTTTTGCTGCAAGATACTCTGATAAAAAGATTGATCAGTCTCATTTAGACTTAGCAAAGGACAAAATTATGATGGGAGCAGAGAGAAAATCAATGATTCTAAGTGAAGAGCAAAAAAGAATTACTGCTTATCACGAAGCAGGTCACGCAATTGTTGGCAGACTCTCGCCAAAACATGATCCTGTTTATAAAGTAACAATAATCCCAAGAGGCAGAGCGCTTGGTGTAACGATGTTTCTTCCTGAAGAAGACACGTATATGCAAAGCAAAGAATATCTTGAGGGTAGAATTGCAGCTTTATTTGGAGGTAGAATTGCTGAAAATATTATCAATGGAGATAAAGGTATAACTACTGGCGCTTCAAATGATATTGAAGTTGCAACAAACATTGCGACAAACATGGTTACTAAGTGGGGACTTTCAAAAGCTGTTGGTCCTCTAAAGTATGGTGAGGATGAAGGTAGCCCGTTTTTAGGGAGATCTGCAACCGCACCAGCGCAAAATATTAGCGGCGAAACAGCTAAACTCATTGATAAAGAAGTCAAATCAATAATTGATACGTGCTATTCAAAAGCTGAGAATATACTTAAGGAGAACTTAGATAAGCTTAATGTCATGGCAGATGCTTTATTAAAGTATGAGACCATAGATGCTGATCAAATTGATGACATTATGGCTGGAGCATCTCCAAGAGAGCCAAAGGGGTGGTCAGATGATACTCCTAAAGGAAAATCATCTAAAAAAACATCAATAAAAGGTGCTGCAGAGGAGTTATAATTCTCTTCGATGAGTCTTAAATTTGGCACCGACGGTATAAGGGGACCCGTCGAAACTGTTGTAACACCCGAAGCTTGCCTGAAGATCGGTCATGCCACTGGATTGGTAATGAAAGAGTTAGGTTGGAATACTGTTGTGATAGGCAAAGATACAAGAGTTTCTGGCTATATGCTTGAAGCAGCACTTCAAGCTGGTTTCATTGCTTCCGGAGTAAACGTAAGGCTTTTAGGACCCCTTCCTACACCTGGAGTAGCATATTTAACCAAAACACTAAGAAATAAATTCGGTTTAGTAATAAGTGCTTCACATAATGACTTTCTTGATAATGGTATAAAAATTTTTAATGAAGATGGTGAAAAAATCTCGAGGGACATAGAAAAAAGAATTGAGAAATATCTCTCTAGTGACCTATCATCTGTTGAAACTTCATCTATTGGTAAAGCATTTAGGTTTGATGAATCAGGCCCAAGATATATTGAATTTTGTAAATCAACAGTACCACCAGAAATAAATTTTTCCTCACTGCGAATAGTATTAGATTGTGCAAATGGAGCTTGTTATAAAGTTAGCCCAGAAATATTTGAGGAACTAGGAGCTGAGGTAATAACAATTGGAACAGAACCTGATGGATATAATATAAATCAAGATTGTGGATCAACCCATCCAAATATTATTAAAGAAGCTGTAATAAATCATCGGGCTGATTTCGGAGTATCTCTTGATGGTGATGGTGATAGAGTTATTCTTGTTGATGAAAATGGAAATATTCTTGATGGTGATGATCTTCTATACATTCTGGCTTTTGCAAATCCTAATAGAACTGGCGCATGGTCTGGAGTCGTGGGAACGAAGATGAGTAATCTTGGACTTGAAGATGGTATTAAAAAATTGGGTTATAAATTTATTAGAGCTGACGTTGGAGATAAATATGTTAGCGATATGCTTACAAAAAAAGGCTGGATGTTAGGTGGTGAAACATCTGGACACATAATATGTAAAGATCTTGTTAGCACTGGTGATGGTACTATTGCTGCTCTCAAAGTAATCTCCTCATTAATGCTCTTAGAAAAAAAACCTAGTGAAGTATTGGCGAACTATACAAAGATTCCTCAGGTAAATATTGGTGTACCTGTTAGAAATAAAGATATTATCAATGATAAGGATTTACAATCCTTCATTAAGAAGATTGAATCTGATCTTACCGTAGGACGAGTTTTGGTAAGACCTTCTGGCACTGAACCAAAAATAAGAATAATGATTGAAGCAACCCAGCAAGATGTTGCAGAAAAATTTGCAAAAGATATTGAATCTTTAATTCTTCAAAAAACATAAATATGATTGTAGCTAACTGGAAATGTAATGGATCTAAGATAATGATTCAGGATTGGATATCAAAGTTTAAAGAGACTTATGTAACCTCAAATAATTCATACATCGGCATCGCTCCTTCGTATATTCATATTGAGCATCTTAGTAATAATCTAAAGGCAAATAGTTTGGACATTACCTATGGTGTTCAAAATATTGATCTTTCATCAGGCGCAAGAACTAGCGCAATATCCCTTGAAATGGTCCAGGACATGTCATGTAATTTTTCAATTATTGGACATTCTGAGATGAGAATTATATTTGGTGAAACAAACGAAAATATTTCTGAGAAACTAGATTTAATTGCAAAAAGTTTAGATGTAATTTTATGCATTGGAGAATCAGCAGAAGAAAATATTAATAATCAGACTAGAGAAATTTTAAAACAACAGCTTGAGGTTATTAATGGAAGAGATCTATCTCAGAGCTTTACGATTGCTTACGAACCAGTCTGGGCAATTGGAACTGGTAAAACACCAACTCCTAATCAAATAAATGATATTCATAAATTTATTAAAGATGTTGTACAATCCTCAACTGTTAATAATATAGTCCCAAAAGTTTTATATGGCGGCAGTGTTAATGAAAACAATGCTCAAAGTTTTTTTAATGAGGATTATGTTGATGGCGCATTAATAGGCGGAGCTTCTTTAAATGGTAATAGTTTTGCTAAAATTGTGAATATTTTTAATGGTGTAAATTAAATGATTTTATTTATTAAAGTTTTATGTATCTTGCTTGCGATTGTTATTATTGCTCTTGTTCTTCTACAACAAGGCAAAGGTTCAGATTTAGGCTCAGCTTTTGGAGGAGGTTCATCAAATTCGATGTTTGGAGCCTTAGGGCCATCTGATTTTTTAGGTAAGTTAACAAAATATATTGTCGCAATTTGGTTAATTCTGTCTCTATTATTGGCATATTTGTATAAAACAGAAAACTCTGCAGTTATATTTGACGAGCCACTAATTGAAGAGGCAATTGAAGACGAACTTTCTGACGAAATCCCTTTAGATTGAAAGTATATGGTGCCGAAGGCGGGACTTGAACCCGCACGAGTTTTCACTCACTAGCCCCTCAAGCTAG
>CACPCZ010000004.1 GCA_902632555.1 uncultured SAR86 cluster bacterium
GTGTCAGATGTATCTAGGTGTGACTGGGTGCCATCTGTAGAAAAAATAAACCTTGAGGGAGATTGCAGAGTT
This sequence comes from uncultured SAR86 cluster bacterium, assembly GCA_902632555.1. Lineage (GTDB taxonomy): Bacteria > Pseudomonadota > Gammaproteobacteria > Magnimaribacterales > D2472 > SAR86A. The sequence goes on from CACPCZ010000004.1 coordinate 73, forward strand.
TTTGAAATGGATGGAATGGGGACAGTTAAGGAAAAAATTTTGTTAAATGACGATAATGAAATGAAGCTTCAGTATTCTGCTGTTGAAACAAGAACTCCAATAAATCATCATCTTGCAACAATGCAAATTACTGCCATCGATGAAAAAACATGCAGTTTTTTATGGACTACAGAAATTGATCCAGAAGTTTTTGCTGATGCAGTTCATCATGGAATGAAGATATCTATAGATGGGATTAAAAAGGTCATAGGCAGCTAAACTTATTCATGTTTGATGTTTATAAAGTTTTAACCGTTAATGAATGGAAAAATGCCTTAAATTCAGGATATATAGAGACATTTCTGGACAAAGAAGACGGCTATGTTCATTTGTCCACCTCTAAGCAATTAGCATTAACTTTAAACCTATATTTTGAAGAAGAAGATTCATTGATTTTGTTGCAAATAAATAAAGAAAAATTAGATACACCATTGGTTTATGAGGCTGCTGATGGAGATAGAGCAGGAGAATTTCCACACCTTTATGATAAGTTGTCTACAGAAGTTGTTTCAAAAAAATGGGATATTACAAGGAGCGGATTTAGAATACCTGACGAGATACTGCATCAAATTGAAAAAGGAACCTGATTGTGAACGAACTATATAAAGAATTTATTCATAGACTTGAAAAAAGTAACGATGAAAATCGAACTAAATCTACTGGAAAAAGACATATGAAAGGCTTTCGAACAGCAAGAGAAAATCTTAATGATTTAGTCGACGAAAATTCTTTCCTTGAATTTGGACAATTTGCTGTTGCAGCCCAAAGAAGCAGGAGAGATTACGATGATTTGCAAGAAGAAACGAATGCCGATGGAATCATTACTGGATTTTGTTCAATAAATTCAGAAAGTATAGGAAAAGATAAATCGAATGCAGTAGCTATTATCTATGACTATTCTGTTCTTGCAGGAACACAAGGCTATTTCCATCATCAGAAGCTAGATCGCATAATAGAAAAAGCTAAGAAGTTTAATCTGCCCGTCGTTATTTATACTGAGGGTGGTGGTGGAAGACCGGGTGATGTCGATGTAACAACACAAGTTGCAGGTTTACATGTGCCATCTTTTGCAAATTGGGCATCTTTATCAGGCAATTCATTAAAAATTGCAGTGAACAATGGCTATTGTTTTGCCGGCAACGCGGCCTTGTTTGGAAGCAGCGATTTTAAAATTGCAACAAAGAATTCATGGATTGGAATGGCAGGACCTGCAATGATTGAGGGAGGAGGACTTGGAAAATTTTCTCCAGAAGAAATCGGCCCAATTGAAGAACATAAATTTAATGGTGTTGTAGACATAGTTGCTGAAGATGAGAAAGATGCAACATTTTACGCTAAAAAGATTTTGTCATATTTTCAAGGAAGTTTCGAAGATTACAAGAATAATGAACAAGAGATCTTAAGAGAGATAATGCCTAAAGACAGGAGGTATAGTTACGAAGTAAGGGAAATTTTAGAGATTATTGCAGATAAGGAATCTTTCTTAGAAGTAAAAAAAGAATATGGAAAAGCAGTTATAACAGGCTTTATAAGAATTGAAGGACATCCAATAGCGATTGTTGCTAGTAATTGTAAACATATTGGTGGGGCAATAGACTCTGAGGCATCTGATAAAGTTTCAGATTTTTTTAATCTTTGTAGCGATAAAATGATTCCAATAGCATCTTTTGTAGACACTCCAGGATTCATGGTTGGACCTGATAGCGAAAAGGAAGGAGCAGTCAGAAGAATGGCAAATCTTTTTAAGGCAGGCTCGATGATGAAAACACCATTAGCTGCAATTTTTCTTAGAAAGGGTTATGGCCTTGGCGCACAAGCACTTGTTGGAGGCAGTCTTCATCAGCCAGCATATACAGCAGCATGGCCAACTGGTGAATTTGGGGGAATGGGTTTAGAAGGAGCAGTGAAGCTTGGATTTAAAAAGGAACTTGATGCAATTAGCGACGAAGCTGAAAAGCAAAAACTGTATGAAAAACTTGTCACAAAGATGTATGATGCAGGTAAAGCAGTTGAAGCAGCATCTTTTTTAGAAATTGACGCAGTTATAGATCCAGTTGATACAAGAAAAGTGCTTTTGAAAGCCCTTCATCAAGTATAAAAATATAAATGACTAACTTAACAGTAAATGAAATCTATGCAGTGGGAGCGCCCATAGTTCTTGCAATGATTTTGTTTGAAGTGCTATTTTCAAGTGCTACAAACAAAAATCTTTATAAAAAAGAAGATACGTTATGTACAGTTGGACTTTTAACTGGAAATATATTGATGGTATTTGCTCTTAAAGGAGCAACTTTGGCGCTTCATTTCTATTTATATCAATTTAAGCTCTTTAACTTATCTGAATCGATGCCAATATGGGCACTTTGGTTACTAACATTCGTGATGATAGATTTTGTTTTTTATTTTTATCATAGGATATCTCATAGAGTTAACTTTTTGTGGGCTGTCCATATGAGTCATCACTCAAGTGAAGAAATGAATTTTGCTGTTTCTTTTAGGCAAGCTTGGTTTGGACCAGTATCAAAAATACCTTTTTTTATTACATTACCTTTAATAGGTTTTGACCCAACGGTAATTGCTATTGCAGGAGTTATTAGCACCTTATGGGGAATTGTTGGACATACACAAATAGTTGGTAGATTGGGGCCTTTAGAATGGATTTTTAATACGCCCTCACATCATAGAGTGCATCACGGATCAAATAGCCAGTACATTGATAAAAATTATGGAAACTTACTGATAATTTGGGATAGGCTCTTTGGAACATTTGAGCCTGAGCAAGAGCCAGTCAAATATGGGCTAGTGAAAAATGTAAATACATTTAGCCCAACTAAAATAACATTTATGGGGTGGGCTGATATGATCAAAAATATCAAATCAGCCCAAAATTTTAACGAGGCTTTATATTTTTTCTTTGGGCCGCCTAAAACTAAAAATTAATCATGAAAAACTTACTTATATTTATTATTTTTACTCCCGTAATTTTCTCAAATCAAAATAGTCACTGTAATGATGTCGAACTGTATTTTATAAATCCACCAGACGGACTAATAACAAACGCTAGAGAAATTAAGATTGAATTTGGATCTAAAAATGTAAAAGTTAGTCCTGCGGGAGTAATGGTAGACAATACTGATCCTTGTTTAGTTAGTGGACATCATCACCTAATTATTAATAACGCATACGATGTAACTGCTAATAGAGTTGATCCGATACCATATGGTGAAAATATTCTTCATTTTGGTGGTGGTCAAACCGAAGCAACTCTATCACTAAAGTCTGGAAAATATGACCTACAACTGGCCCTTGGAGATTATCAACATGTTCCAGTTAAGCCAGTTAATTCCGGAAGTAATTATCAACCACTTGTCTCAAAAAAAATAACAATTGAGATAACAAGTGAATAAATATTTTTGATTTAAACCCCTTTTCTAATACAATAAATATACGAAAAATTACGAAAGGGGAAGCGTATCTTTTCATTAACCAGAAATATTTTATCTTTTTCTAGATTATCCATTGCGATAGCACTAATATTTTTTTCAAAAAATGTTCTAGCTGAGAATATTTTTATTGGTCCTGGGCCCGATGCTCAAGAGAGATTACAAGAAGCTCTGATATTAATGAATGAAGGCGATACATTAGTTATTGAGTCTGGATATTATGAATTTGAAGATGGACTATCCCTTGATGTAAGCAATGTAACTATCAAGGGCGAAGGCATGGAAAAAACTATCCTTGATTTTAAAAATCAACAATCTGGTGCTCAAGGCTTTTTAGTCACTTCAGACAAGGTAACGCTGAGAGATTTTGCAATATTAGATGCAAAAGGAGATGCTCTTAAAGTTATAGGTTCTAATGGTATTAATATGATTAATCTCAGAACAGAATGGACTGGTGGTCCGAAAAGCACGAACGGTGCTTATGGTTTTTATCCAGTTGAATCTGAAGATGTTCTTATAGATGGCTGTGTTGCAATTGGAGCGTCCGATGCTGGTATATATGTTGGTCAGTCAAAAAATATAATTGTTAGAAATAGCATCGCTCAATACAACGTTGCTGGAATTGAAATTGAAAATTCATACTATGCCGATGTTTATAATAATTTGGCATCTCATAATACAGCTGGAATATTAGTCTTTGATTTGCCAGACCTTCCTCAACAAGGAGGTCATCATATAAGAGTCTTTGATAATGAGTCAATTGATAACGATACAGATAATTTTGCACCTGAGGGAAACATTGTTGGAGAGGTGCCAAGAGGGACCGGCATCATAGTTATGGCAAATTCAGATGTTGAAATTTTCGATAACCTTATGAGTGGAAATGGAACAGTAAATTTGTCAATTGTTTCATACTCAGATGAGACAGACGATCCAAACTATTACCCTCATCCTAAAAGAATTCAAGTGCACAGCAATACTTATGGACCGAGTGGTTTTGATCCAGATCTTGAAACAGGAGATTTGGCAAAAGCCCTTTATGAAATAAGTAATGGGAATATGCCAGACATATTTTGGGATGGCGTAGTTCCTATCTCACAAATGGTTTTTGGTCAGCCAGAAGATGAAAAGTTAATTATGGAAGAAGAAAATAAAGTTAGTTTTCTTACGATAAGCCCAATTAAATATATGTTGGGCTTCACAAATCCTATACGAACAGATAAAAAAGAATTTAAAGGGGTCATTAATCCACTGGAACCGATTGTTATAGACGGTATATAGGGATAATGAAAAATACAGTTCAGATTTTGATAGTTCTTATGCTATGCATGAGATCTTTTGCCGTAAACGACAGCCTAATAACGGCAGAAACATTCCCTAAAAAATTATCTGATTTTGCATTTTTTTATGATAATTCTGCTCAAGTGCCTCATGAAGATGTAATTCCATATGAATTAATATCTACACTTTTTTCAGACTATTCATACAAACAAAGATGGGTTTACGTTCCAAATAATAAAAAAGCTCAATATAAAGAGAGCTGGGTTTTTGATTTCCCAATTGGATCTGCGCTTATAAAAACATTTTATTATCCCGTTGATGAAAGAAATCCTGAGTTAGGCAAAAATTTATTAGAAACTAGACTTTTACTAAGAAAAGAATCTGGATGGGAAGCAGTTTCATATGCTTGGAATGATGAACAAACGGAAGCATTTAAAAAAGTAGCAGGCAAAACAATAAATGTCTCGTGGATAGACTTTATGGGGGACAAAAAAGAAGTTCGTTACAGAGTCCCAAATGTCAATCAATGTAAGGAATGTCATGCAGCTAATGACAAAATAACTCCGATAGGACCCAAAGCTAGAAATATTAATAAGGAGCTCTCATATAAAGATGGAGAATTCAACCAATTAGCGTATTGGATGGATAGACAAATAATCGATAATTATCCATTAGATTTGATATCACCTGTTGATTGGACAGACGAAAATCAAAATATGAATGATAGAGTAAGATCTTATCTCGATGTAAATTGTGGACATTGTCACTCACCAACAGGAAATGCAAACTCCACAGGTCTCTACCTTCATTTAAATGAAACAAGAGAAACCCATTTAGGAGTTTATAAAAAGCCAGTAGCCACCGGACGTGGCAGCGGTGGATTAAAATACTCTATAGTTCCAGGCAAGCCAGATGAGTCTATTTTATTGCATAGAATGATATCAATGGATCCTGGTGTAATGATGCCAGAATCTGGAAGAGCCCTAACTCATGAAGAAGCAGTCGAAATGGTTAGGGAATGGATATTATTAATGGAAAACTAATTTATATCTGATTTAGAGAATGAATTTGAGATATCTTTTATTTTTATTTTTTATTGTTTCTTGCGAGCCTCAAGAATCAAAGAATTCTTATCAAGCACCACCTTCTATTGAGAAAATTGAAACAAAAAATCTGCTGGATAACTTAAACCAAGATGGACTAAATAAGATCCGTTATGTTCTTACAAATCACTTTAATTTAAAACATATTGATTTGAATAAAGGATTTAGTTTTTTTATAGATATATCTGAAATTGGTAACTACATAGATTGTGGATTTATGAATGAAGAGATATACGTAGATTATATTGAGAGAATTTTTGGCTCCTCTTTAAAAGCGACAGTAAGATTAGATTTAGTTGAAGATGATAATCTTTTCAACATTGAGGATATGTCAATAAATTATTTATTCCAATCTAAGGAAACTGGAACAAGATGGAAATTTAAAACAAACAAACCTAAAGAACTACTTGTAGGAAACCCAGTATATGATGATAATCCATACAGAATTTGTATGTCTGTTAATGCTTTAGAAAAAGAAATAATTGAATTGATAAGAATGGAAAATGTATAAAAATTTTAATATAGCTGCAATCTTCTTTATTTTATTCTTTGTTGAATGTTCAATCGCTCACGAAGAAGATGAAATTTTAGGTTACTGGCTAACATCACAATCCATTGTTCTTGTTAGTAAATGCGATAGTCAATTATGCGCAACTATCGAACATATTTTTGTTGATGAAGGAACTGATCCAAAATCTATCTTAGATGAAAATAATAGAGATAAATCACTTAGAGAAAGACCAATAATAGGAATAAATTTGATAGAAGGATTTGAATATAAGAAAGGTCTTAAAGAATATAACGGCGGTAAAATTTATGATCCCGGAAGAGGTAGAACATTTAAATCCAACTTATACCTTTTAGATAATCATAATTTAAAAGTTGAAGGGTGCTTAATGAGATTATGTGGGGATGAGGAATGGCAAGCTCTAAAAGTGACATTTGACGAAGATGGTTCAAAGTCGGCAGTTTTAAAATATGAAAAAAATTAACTTAAAAAAGAAGTTCAACAAATTTACGGATCAATGGTCGCCTAAGGTTATTGCCGAAATGAACAACTATCAATTTAAATTAGTAAAGATAAAAGATGATTTTATCTGGCATATGCATGACGATACCGATGAAGTTTTTATAGTTATCGAAGGAGAAATTTTTATTGAATTTGAAGATGAAACAATAAATTTAATTAGTGGAGAAATGATTGTTGTACCAAAAGGAATTAAGCATAGACCATATGCTAACGAAGAGGCAAAAATTATGCTTGTTGAACCCATCGGTGTTGTAAATACTGGTGATCAAAAAGATTGTCTAACCGCACCAAACAATCAATGGATATGATAACTTATTAATATGAGTAAAATACTTATAGCTATACTTCTTTTGTTATTTATAGGACTTTTAGTTTTTAGTCCAAACATTATCAGGTTATATAAGCTAGCCAATCTTTATAACGAAAAAACCATTGCAAAAAACTTTATAAATATGGGTTCAATTTTTCTTGAATCTCCGGCAATTAAATCATCTGATGAGCCGTACAAATTCATAAATGAACCATTTGAATTACCAGATAGTTATTTCTTTGAGGGAGAGAAACTGAGCCTCCAAGAGGGTATTGCTCACTTTCATACAGATGGTTTATTGATTCTTCATGATGGCAAAGTTTTGTTTGAACAATACTGGAATGGTAATACTAAAGATAGTAAACATATTTCTTTTTCAGTAGCTAAATCATATTTATCTGCCCTTGTTGGAATTGCTTTTGATGAAAATCTTATCAACAGTATGGATGATACAGTTGAAAAGTATTTACCAGAATTCAAGGGAACCGGTTATGAAGGCGTTACTATTAAAAATTTATTACAAATGTCATCCGGTATTGCCTTTAATGAAGATTATGCTGATCCAAACTCAGATATAAATAAATTTGGTAGAGCAACAGCAAAAGGAATGTCTTTTAAAGAATTTGCTATGGGTCTTAAAAATGGAAGAGAACAAGGAACATACAATCACTATGTAAGTTTAGACTCACAAGTTCTTGCACTCATTGTGGAGTCAGTTACAAATATGCCGCTTAGAGATTATTTGTATAAAAAAATATGGAGCAAGATAGGAACTGAAAGCGATGCTTACTATATTACAGATAATTCCGGTGCTGATATGGCATTGGGCGGTTTGAATGCTACATTGAGAGATTATGCTAAGTTTGGATATCTATATCTTAATAATGGAAGCTGGATGGGAGAGCAAATAGTTCCGAGACAATGGGTTATCGATTCACATACACCAGATGCTCCTCATTTAATGCCAGATGCTGGAGATAATGAACTATCTTCTAACGAGTGGGGTTATGGTTATCAATGGTGGGTTCCAGGAAACCCACTTACAGACTACACTGCTCACGGTATTTTTAATCAATTTATATATGTCGACCCTGAAACAAATGTAGTTATTGCAAAAACTTCATCAAATCATCGATTTAGATCTGAGAGAGAGTATTCAAAAGCAGCTCATGTGGCTATGTTTAGATCAATCACCTCACATATTCAAAAAACTAAAAATTAATGGATTTGTATTACTTATGATTCTTTCATAGAATTAAATTTGAAATATATTCATATTTGGGGAGAAAAAAATGAATAAAAAAATTTACAGCTTATTTGCACTAATTTTTGTAGTGAATATTTATGCAGGTCATCATGAAGGTGGTCACATGCATGGTAATTCAGAAGAATGGGAAATTGAGACTTATACATCTTCAGCACCAGACTTTATTGGAGATTTTGCAACTGTAATCAGTGCAAGCGGAAAGGTCTTAAGAGAGGGCACAAATGGATGGACATGCCTACCTTTTATTCCAATGCCAAAAATGGGATTTAAATCTGCGAATGAAGCAGCTCCAGCATGCGCTGATGCAAATGCTGTTGCTTGGGCAGATGCGTATATTAATCAGACAACACCAAAAATTGAAAATGATGGATGGATTTGGATGATTCATGGAGATACAGGTGTGGATAATTTTAGGCCTTATTCAGAAGGAGATAAGGAAAACACCGATCCAGAAGATTGGATTTATTCAGGTTCGCATTTGATGCTGATGCCGAAAGACCCTTCTTCTATGGATGGTATATCTACAGATTTCACTACCGGCGCTCCTTATGTAATGATGAAAGGAACTCCTTTTGTGCACTTAATGATTCCTCTTGAGGGTTATTATGATTATCAACCTGAGTCTGCACCAAAATAAATTTGTTTAAGAAATGGAAGAAGTCAAAGTTTATATGATCGCTAATTTGCAGATTCATGATGCAGAAAGATATAGAGAGTATGAAAAAGGCTTCTTTCCATTATTAAAAAAATATAATGGTGAATTTATAACCTATGACGACAATATTACTCACGTTGAAGGTGATACACCAATGAAAGGAAGAGTTATTTTATTCAGCTTTCCGTCTGAGAAACATGCTATTGACTGGTATTCAGATCCTGAATATCAAGAGCTCTCAGAACACAGAAGGGTAAGCGTTACAACAACCTTAACAAGAATAAACGGATTGCCACCAAGGAAATAATATTATGGAAAGATATAAGACATTTAAAGAATTTTATCCTTATTATCTATCTGAACATGACAACAAAAGAACCAAGTTAATGCATTTTATTGGAACCAGCATTGGGCTATTTTTTATAATTAGGTTTTTTTTAACATTCAATTTCTTATATTTGTTGTTCGCTTTGCTTTCAGGCTATGCATTTGCATGGGTAGGACATTTCTTTATTGAGAAAAATAAGCCAGCAACATTTAAGTATCCTTTTTATAGCTTCATTGGAGATCACAAAATGTATATTGAGATTCTCCAAGGCAAACATAAAATTTTCTAAATTTATATATAGTATCTATAGTAAAATAACCCAAGTTTAGCTTGGGAGAGTTTTTATGGGCGATAAAGTTTACGAAGAAATTGTAGATAAGGCTGAAAAAATTTCATTGAAGTGGAGATCTTTGCCTGCGCCGCAAAGAGGCGAGTATATTAGGAAATTTGGAGAGGAATTAAGAAATAACAAAGATGATCTTGCTAAAACTATCACTAAAGAAGCTAGAAAAATAAAAACTGAATCACTTGGAGAGGTTCAAGAAGCAATTGATATGTGCGATTTTGCTGTTGGCTTGAGTAGACAGTTATATGGTCTAACAATGCCCAGCGAAAGACCAAATCATAGACTTCAAGAATTATGGCATCCTTTAGGTGTCGTTGGCTGTATAACAGCCTTCAACTTTCCAATGGCGGTTTTTGCTTGGAACTTCTGTCTAGCCGCAGTATGTGGTAATAGTGTGATATGGAAGCCAAGTCCCCAATCTAATCAATGCGCAAAGGGAATAAAAGAGGCATGGGATAAGGTTAGCGGCGAATATTCAGAACTTATTTTGATATTAGAAGGGGGCAATCAAGAAGCGGTTTCTTTGTGCGAAGATAAAAGGATTTCCTTAATTTCAGCTACTGGAAGTACAAAAATGGGAAAAGAATTAGCACCAATTGTATCTGCTCGTTTAGGTAAACTTTTATTAGAATTAGGTGGTAATAATGCTGCAATAGTCTGTTCCTCAGCAAATCTAGATTTAACCATAAAGGGTATAGCTTTTTCAGCTTGCGGCACCACAGGTCAAAGATGTACTTCATTGAGAAGGTTGTTTGTTCATCAAGACATATATGATGATTGCGTCTCAAGATTGAGAGAATGTTTTGATGAACTAATTATTGGCTGTCCATCAAAAGATGATTCTCAAATTGGGCCTTTGATTTCTGAAGATAGCTTCAACGAAATGCAGGAAACTTTAAATTCTTTACGCGCAAAGAAAATAGAAGTTATTGGCGGCGAAAGATTGAATATTGAAGATCCAGATGAATATTATGTTAAACCAGCTTTAGTTTTAGTGGATGAAATTCCAGATGAGATGCTAGAAGAAACATTTGCGCCAATATTATATATAAAGAGCTTTTTAGATGTTAAAAATGCCATAGAAATGCAAAACAATGTAAGTCAAGGTCTAAGCAGTTCAATTTTTACAAACGATATTAGAGAATCAGAATTATTTTTGAGTGAGTCTGGAAGTGATTGTGGTATTGCAAATGTTAATATTGGAACAAGTGGTGCAGAAATAGGCGGTGCTTTTGGTGGTGAAAAGGACACCGGTGGTGGCAGAGAGTCAGGATCAGATTCTTGGAAAAATTACATGAGAAGAGTAACAGCAACTGTTAATTATGGTGAAGACTTGCCACTTGCTCAAGGGGTTGAATTTGATGAAAAATAAGGTTGCAATTGTTGGGAGTGGGAACATTGGTTGGGCTTTGAGAAAGCTTCTTCAAGATGATTATGATATTTCTCAAGGTGACATCTTAGATGGATTAGACGCAGCTGATTCCAGTCAAGTAGAGAAATTTTTAATTGGACATCAAGCAGTAATTTCAGCAGGCCCATATGCGGTTAATAAAAATATAGCAAAAGTTGCAGCAGAAAAAAATATTGGATACTTTGACCTAACAGAAGATGTTGATACCACAGAATTTATTAAAGAACTTAAATCTGAAAGCGTTCTTATGCCACAATGTGGTCTTGCACCAGGTGCCATTAATATATGTGCCGCTAATATGATGGAAGAGTTTGATGATGTAAAAGAAGTGCTTATGAGGGTTGGCGCATTACCAAGATTTACAACTAATGAAATGAGCTACTACCTAAGCTGGTCTACTAATGGCTTAATAAATGAATATTGCAATGAAGCCGACGCCATATACGAAGGAAAGCCAATAAAAGTTATGCCATTAGAAGGATCTGAGAAACTTGTAATAGAGGGCGAAAGTTTTGAGGCTTTTAATACAAGTGGTGGCTGTGCAACTATGTGTGAAACATATGCAGATAAGGTTGAGAATTTAACTTACAAAACTATAAGATATCCAGGACATTTAAATCATATGAAATTCTTATTTAATGATTTACATCTTAAAAAGAATAAAGAAATCTTGGAAAAGCTTTTTGATAAGGAAGTGCCTAGGACCAAAAATGACGTTATTATATTTTTTGTAAAAGTTATCGGCATAATAGATGGTGTTTTACAAGAAAAAACTTATTTAAGAAAGATTTATGGCGATGAAAAATATAGCGCAATTCAACTCACAACAGCCTCGGGAGTATGCAGTGTTCTAAAAATGTTCCTTGATGGAAAGATTTCGTCAAAAGGTTTTACAAAACAAGAATCACTATCTTGGAATGACTTTTTAGATAATAAATTTGGTCAAGTTTACAAATAAAATGACTCCGCTAAGTTTATTAAGTTTTTCTCATATAGTCTTTACAACAGTTTGTTTTCTAGTAATTATTTTTTTACCTAGATTATTTGTAAATTCTTCAGATAGTTCAAAAAATCTTCTAGTTACGGCTATTATCGTTTTGATAATGGTTAATCAAGGAATGGATTTGTATAGAGAGGGCTATATGCAAGAGTGGAAACTGGGATTACCCCTTCATTTATGCGATTTTTCATCATTTTCTGTAATTTTATATTTTCTTACAAAAAGAAAAGAGTTTTTTCTTTTTGCATTTTTTTTTGGCATTGCTGGAGGAGGAATGTCACTTTTGACTCCAGATATACTCTACGCATTTCCTTATGTTGGATATATTCAAAATCAGATTGGTCATTCTATGATTTTATTAGGCGTTAGTTATGCAATGATTATCGATAATAAAAGACCATATCTTGGAGATGTTCATAAAGTACTGTTTTTCACAACACTTTTACTGTTGATTATGTACCCTATAAACTATTTACTCGGCCCACCAGCTAATTATTGGTTTTTGGTTGAAAAACCAATCGGAGACAATGTAACTAATTTCATGAGAGCAGAACCTTTCCATATAATAGATATTTATATTTTAGCCGTTATAGTTTGTTATTTAATGTACATGCCTTATTTTTTAAGGGACAAATTCAAAAATAAAAATGCCTAGCGTTTCAACTGATCAAATTCCGCAAAGTTTTAGGGCATATAGACCTAAGTTTATTCGATGGCTTGGAAGATCTTTATTGTATGTTTTAGGATGGAAAGTTCTAGGCAGCATTGGAGAAGAGCATGCCGAAAAAAATTTAGTGGTAATAGTTGCGCCACATACTTCTAATTGGGATGGTATTCTGGGAGTTGCTGCAATTGCTGGGCTTGATGCCAGAATATCTTTTCTAGGAAAAGATACAGCTTTCAAATATGGACTTGGAGCTTTCTTAAAATACATGGGAGGAATTCCTATTGATAGAAGTAATCCCAGCGGAGTAATCAATGATGCTATTGAAAAAATTCGAAGAATTAATGGCACTCTTTTGGGAATGTCGCCAGAGGGAACTAGATCAAAAGTTGATGCATGGAAAACAGGATTTTTAAGAATTGCCAAAGGAATTGACGCAAATATAATCCCCGCCTCATTGGATTTTGCAAAAAAAGAAGTCTTATTGGGTAAAACCTTTACTCCAACTGGCGATAACAAAAAAGATATTTTAAGTTTGCAAGATTATTACAAAGGCTTTACAGCAAAGCATCCAGAAAAATATTAGCCTTTAGCATCAATAATCATTTTATTTACCATTTCTTCAACTATAAATAATGGAGGATTCCCATGGTCAAGAACCGCTGAATGAAAATCTTTAATATCAAATTTATCTCCAAGCTCATTCATTGCTTTTTCTCTAAGCTCTAATATCTTTATCATTCCCACTTTATAGCTCAATGCTTGTCCAGGCCAAACAATATATCTTTCAATTTCAACTCTTACTTCAGTATCTGACATTCCTGTATATGATTTCATATATTTCATTGCTTCTTCACGTGTCCATCTTTTGAAGTGAATTCCAGTGTCAACCACTAATCTGACCGCTCTAAATATTTCACTTTGTAATATACCAAGCTCATCATATGGATTTGCGGCTAGGCCAGCTTCAAGAGCTAATCTTTCAGCATATAAAGCCCATCCTTCTGAGAAGGCAGAGGTTCTGTAACCAAATCTTCTGTATAAAGTTAGATTTTCATTCTCTAATGAGTGTGCTATTTGATGATGATGTCCAGGAGTTGCCTCGTGATATGTAAGTGTTCTCATACTGTATTTTGGTGTCTGTTTGATATCGTATAAGTTTGCATAAAAAACGCCCGGCCTGCTTCCATCTAATGCCGGTGCTTGATAATAGCCTCCAGCTGCAGTTTGCTCTGAATATTCTGGAACTGCTTTTACAATTACTTTAGATTTTGGCATTGTATGAAAGTAGTCTTTCATAACTTCGATCGCCTCATTCATCATTTCAGTGTAATCGTTTACTACGATTTCTTTTCTATCAGGTGTGTCATCATATAAGAATTTAGGATCTTCGTTTAGACTATTCATCAATTCACCCACACTCTTTGAGGTATCGTATCCAAGGTCTGTCAAAATTTCTCTCATCCTATTGGTTATTCTTTCAACCTCACTGAGCCCCATCTGATGAATTTCTTCGGCAGAATAATCAGTAGTGGTATATGATCTTATCCTTAGCTTGTAATAGTTATCTCCATCTGGCTGAGACCAAATCCCATGATTTTGATTTGCAAATTTTTGTGTGTCCTTCATATATTTTAGTAATAATTCAAATCCTGGAGTCACACTATTATCAATAGCTAATTTAATTCCTTCATCTAAGTCTTTAATCTCTACATCGCTAAGCTTTAGCTTATTTATTTTTGAAATAAACTGACTGTACAAGGGATGTTCCGAGTATGAATATTCAATAAAGTCATTTAACTGTTTAATGACATGCTCATAAACAAATTCAGGAGGATAAATACCAAGTTCTGCTTGTTTTTCAAGATTTATTAAGTGCCCTTTGTATACCTCTTTAATTTGATTTGCTCTATCGATAAAATCTTCTGCCTCTGATTTTTTTCTTATAGGATGCATATCATTCATAAATTGAATTGTGTTTAAATGAATACCGCCTATCTGATTTAACGAATAGTCTAAATAAGGAAACTCCCTTAGTTGTTTTAAAGTATTTTCCCAATCAAAAATTGCAATTCTTTTTGTGTTAAGTTGACTTTCTGATAAAGATGAATCTATGTATCTATATAGAGTTTTAATTATTTTCTCCGTATCTTTAATTCCATTTTCAATGTCATCTTTTTTAGGAACAGAAAGCTTCGAATTATGTTTTGTAACCCAATTATAATCATCAAATATTCCTACATACGTTAGGGCTTCTGGGGAATCTATAAGACCCAAAACAAGCTCCTTGCCAAGATAGTGATCAATAGAATATGGCTTCATTAAGAAAAGATTTGCCAAGTAGATTGATGTTGGAACAAATATTACTAAGAAGAGGTAAGAAAAAATCTTTAAAATTGTTCTTATGTAAATTTTAAGATTCTCAATCAGTATTGAGCCAGATGTTCTTGTAGTCATGATAAAATCTCTAGAAATTAATTTATTTATTATGACAGAAAAAATAGCAACACTTAAGAAAGAAGGAAATGTATCAATTATCAGTTTAGATGATGGAAAGGCGAATGTTTTTTCACCTGAAATGTCAAAGCAGATAAATGAATGTTTAGATCAAGTAGCAACTGATGAAGGATGCTTGATAATTACTGGCAGAGAGGGCATGTTTTCTGGAGGCTTAGATCTCAAAATTATACAGAGTGGTGATGTCGACCTCATCCAAGAAATGTCTTTTAGTGCATTTAAGTTGTTGGCAAGAATATTCTCTTTTCCAAGACCAGTGATAGCAGCATGTTCTGGTCATGCGGTAGCCCTTGGAACTTTTTTACTATGCTGCTGTGATTACAGAATAGGCGTAAAAGGTGAATTTATGCTTGGTGCAAATGAAATGAGAACAAATATGGTTATTCCAACTCCGATTCTTGAGCTAATTAAATTCAGAGTTTCTAATGCTCATAAATACAGGTCCGTCTTGGGTGCTGAAATGTATACATTAGAAGATTCAATATCTGCAGGCCTAATAGATGAGGTTGTTGATCAAAATTCATTAATGAGTGTTGTTGAAGAAAAGGCAAAGGATTTGTCAACAATGGGACACCCAAGTTACTCAATGACAAAAGAACTGTTTATTGCTGAACCTTACAGCAAAATAATTGAAGCAATGAATGAGCTTGATAAAAATGTATAAGGTAATTCTTTAGTGGCCCTTGAGCCCGACTATCTTATAAAAGATTTTTCCGATAAATCAGATCTAGCACTACTGAACAAAATCTTTAAGTTAAATCAAGACAATATTCCAGAAGTAGGGAGTTTAGATTCTGTAAATCATTTAAAAAATCTACTAAGCAAAAGTCTTAAAAATCTTTATATCCTAAATCAAAACAGATTAGTAGGTTTCATAGTTTGCTTCAGGGAAAGAAGTAATTATGAATCCGAAAACTACAAATATTTTTCTAAATCAGAAAAGAATTTCATCTACATAGATAGAGTTGCCATTCACGAAGCGTTCAGAAGGAATAAACTTGCACAAGAGCTCTACAAGAACATTGAAAAAATGTGTATAAAAAACAAGCTTCCGCTTTGCTGTGAAGTAAATACAATTCCTATGAATAAACCATCAATAAATTTCCATAAGAAACTTGGCTTTTTGGAGGTAGGCAAAAAAGACTTTACAAAAAACTCTGTAGTATATTTCAAGAAAACATATGTAAATAAAATACATAATTTTAATTAGATGCCTCTTCAGTTGTGTTATCTTTAAAAGAGAAATGGAAACAACCCTTTTATTTAAAACATTAGTTATTCTTTCAGCTCAATTAGCCATTGTACTTCTTACATGCTTCTATTGCCTAAATGGAGCGAGAAAAGCATACGAAAAAAATACATCTTTTCTTGGGATGTTCTTCAGAGGCTCGGTAAACATGAAAGGACAGCTCGACCTAATTCCTTATTTGAAGGTTAAAGAAGAATTTCCAAAGGAAATGACGAGTCAAGATGAACAGGGTAAGGATTTCAGAACTAAAATTGTCAACAACCAGGATGAGGTTTATGAGCTATTAAAACAAGGTTATCGTCATACAAGCATCGAAGGTTCTAACTGGTTAGGATATTTAGTTCTGTTAAATGCGATAGCAATGTTTGGGACGCTATTTCTCGTATCGGAGTTTGATTTACCTCCAGCTTTAGGATTCATTGCTTTTACCTTAACAAGCCTGAGTTTGGGCCCCTTGATAGGATTTATCATGCTTGAAATGGATGAAAATGATGGACTTACTGCACTGAAGATCGTTCTTGTTGTAACTCTTTTGACCGGCTACATAGGGTATAGTGATTTTTATTCATTCTCAGAAAATGCCGTTTTTGGCGTTATTTTAATGCTTTCGTTATTTTGTCTCCTTCTTTTTAATTTAGCACGTTTTTTTATGGATATTAGTAGAGGCACAACTAGAGCTGCTGCTATATTTGGAGCTTTCCTCTTTTCATTATTTCTAGTGTACGATTTTAATTACATAAAAAAGCAAGAGGAAATATATGTGCTCAACAATTGGGAAACAGCGCTAGAGATGGCATTTATTTTGTATTTAGATATTATTAACTTACTATTAGACATACTAGAAGCTATGGGTAATGCTCAATAAAAGGAGGTTATATGGCCATATATAAATGTAATTCTTGTGGCATGTCAGTTAAAACAAGTTGTGGAAAATGTGACGAACCGCTAGTTGATGGAACTCTCACAACTGATGATGGCAATGAAGTCCAGATATCAGAATGTCCTGCAGGATGTGGAAAAATTAAATCTCCACTTTGCTGTGGCTTAGACATGAGTTGCTCAATCTAAAAATTTAGTTGATAACCAATCTTTACTGAAGTATCAAATAGTTTACTTGATAACATTTCAATACTTACCGCGCTTCTCTTGTTGATGTTATAAAGTGCTCCAGCACCAAATTTTCTATCAGTATCTTCATCAAGCTCATATTCAATTGCCTCAATGCAAACCTGTCCATCGGGACATTGTTTAATTGCTACCTCAGCATCTTTGGAAAAATCTACAAAAAATTTTCCTTCCCAGCCTCTTGGATCACCAAACCTAATTCCAGCAATCACATTTGCTTGAGCGTCATCTTCTGAAAAGGAAACTAGATCGGTGTCATAAGCTGTGCTTTTTACTCCAAGTTCAGCATAAACATCAAATATATTTTCAATTTTTATTTTTAAATCCTTCGCTGAAACTGAGCTAAATATATCTCCGATGCCTGCATGTATTCCAAATCTTGCAGAGTTAATTATTCTTTCGTAAGTATCGTTATCAAAATCAATTTCTTCAGCCTTCCTCTCTGCCACAAGGTACAGACCGCCCGGAAGTGGCAAAGCAACTTTTAAACCTATACCGGTAGAATCAGTTTGAACAATATTTATCTCTAAAGTTGAATAATCAAATGACGGTTTTTCATTCTCTTCTGCTGCGACTTTAAAAGAGAATATAAAAATTATTACAGCTAAAAGCCTCATCATCAGATTATGTTATCAAAATGTTCTGATAAAAGGGAGTTAAACTCCCCCTATGTATTTATCTTGAAATATTCCAACCTTGTTGTTCAAGCACAAATCTATCTTCTGTTAAATTGCCAACCCAAACCACTTTGCCCATATCATCAAACATAAATCTTGTAACTGTATATGCATTTGCTTTATAACCTGTTGCATCCTCGACAAACTCTGCCCAATGAAGAACATGAACAACGCCATCATTGGTTGAGGCAGTCTCAATAATATTAAATTCTTCTGGACCCCAAGCATCTGCATCTACACTACTTATGTTATTCATAACCTGTTCTTTGGAATATCTAATTTGAACAGGACCTCTAGCAAAAGATACAGGTTTTTCAATACCATCTCTTAGCACAACCGCTCCAACGCTCTCGCCAGGCATTCCTCGAAAACCTAGCTGGTTTCTATTTTCGTTTGTTAACCTAACGCCATTAACCTCAACAAAAGAATCTCCCTCTTGAAGAACTCCATCTGCCGGGCTTTCTGGAACAACGTAATCAACGACCATACCATCACCGTCTGGATTCCAAACAAACCCAAAACCAACATACCTTTCACCAACAGATACACCATCTGAAGCCATATTATTATCAATCATTGATAGCGCACTATCTTTGCTCGTAAGATATGCAGTAACCCAAGCTGTGGCTAGGTCCATTGCATCTTGATGTTTGTTACTTGTATCCATAGAACAAGCTGAAACTATAAGCATCATTGATAATACAAAAGTTGCTTGTATTTTTCTCATAAAAATCTCCCTTTAAATATAAATCAAATACTAAATCAAATTGATGTTAATTAAAACTTTAATTACTTATAATCTTGGTATGAAATTCAAATTATTTTTTTTGGTTTTTCTGTTTTCTTTTAATGTAAAAGCTGATCTCAAAAACAGCTTAGATCAAGAAATAGATGACCTCATGCCTAAAGTTATTGAATGGAGGCATGATATCCACCAGTACCCCGAGCTTGGAAACAGAGAATTTAGGACAGCAAAAAAAATCGAAGACCATTTAGTCAGTCTCGGAATAGAAGTAGAAACTAAGATTGCTTACACAGGTCTAGTAGGACTTATTAAAGGAGAAAAGTCAGGGCCAACAATTGCACTTAGAGCTGATATGGATGCTTTACCTGTTGAAGAAAAGACAGGATTGCCTTTTGCATCAAAAGTTAGAACAACATATCTTGGTAATGATGTTGGTGTTATGCATGCATGCGGTCATGATGCTCATGTCGCAATATTAATGGGTGTTGCTGAATTTTTAGCAAAGAATAAGGCACATTTAAAAGGAAATGTAATGCTTATTTTTCAACCCGCTGAAGAAGGTCCTCCTGAGGATGAGGGTGGCGGCGCAAAAATGATGTTAGAAGAAGGCATATTTGATAAGTACAAACCTGAAGTAATTTTTGGTCTTCATGTCACAAATATTCCGAATGGTGTTCTGCTTGTTAAGTCTGGTCCAGCAATGGCAGCAGCTTCATCTTATAGAATTAAAATCAAGGGAGTGCAAGCTCATGGATCTACACCATGGTCAAGCATCGATCCAATAATGGCAACATCCCAGTTGATAGAATCTCTTAATACAATTGTTAGTAGAAGAATAAACATAATTAACAATCCAGCTGTAGTATCTGTCGGAATGGTTGAATCTGGAACAAGGGCAAATATTATTCCGGAGGATTCAATGTTAATGGGAACTATTAGAACTTTTGATCCTAAACTTAGAAAAGAGATTTATGATGAAATTGAACAAATAGCTGCTGGTGTCGCATTAGGAACAGGAACTGACATTCAAGTTGAGTTTGATGTAGGTGGATTTTTTCCAGTTACATATAATGAGCCTGAGCTTGTAGAAGCAATGAAGGGTTCCTTGGAGTCAGCATCACCAGGGAGGTTTATTCAATCTGATATTCCTATTACTGGAGCAGAAGACTTTTCTTATTTTCAAGAGGAAATTCCAGGAATGTATTTTTTTCTTGGTGTGAATAAGCCTGGTGAGGGATTAAATGCAAAAACCTTTGGAGATAGCGCTTCTGGAGTTCCTGGAAATCATTCACCATACTTTGTTGTTGACGATTCAGCATTAGATAAAGGTGTCAGAGCTTTTGTGCATTTGGTTGATGATTACCCAAATAAATTTTAAGAATTAATTAATATAAGGAGAATAAAGTGGCAATACCGCAACACATAAAAGAAAATATCTCTATGCCAGTAATAGGAGCACCTTTGTTTCTTATCTCTGGTCCAGATTTAGTAATAGCACAATGCAAAGCAGGCATTATTGGTTCTTTTCCTGCATTAAACGCAAGGCCTCAACACGTGCTGGAGGAATGGATAATAAGAATTAAGACGGAGCTGGCAGAATATCAAGAAAAAAATCCAGATGCCAAGGTAGCACCTTTCGCTGTAAATCAAATTTGTCATGGATCAAACGATAGATTAATGGATGATATGGAAACATGTGTAAAGCATGAAGTACCAATTATCATTACATCTTTAAGACCGCCAGCAGAGGTCGTTGAAGCTGCGCATAGCTATGGTGGGTTAGTTTTTCATGATGTTATAAGCGTAAGACACGCAAAAAAAGCTGCTGAGCAGGGCGTTGACGGATTAATATTGGTATGTGCTGGCGCTGGTGGCCATGCAGGAGCATTATCACCATTTGCTCTGCTTAGAGAAGTAAAAGAATGGTTTAATGGAACAGTAATATTATCAGGCTCGATCGGAGATGGTTATTCTGTGGCATCATCCTTGGCGCTGGGGGCTGATTTTGCATATATGGGAACCAGATTTATTGCTACTGAGGAGGCTAATGCTGATCAAGAATATAAAAAGATGTTAGAAGAGAGCGCAGCTTCTGATATAGTTTATTCCTCTTTATTTACAGGTGTTCTGGGTAACTATCTAAAACCATCAATATCAAATGCTGGATTAGATCCTGACAATCTTCCTGATGCTGATAAGTCCGCTATGAATTTTGGTTCAGGCGGAAACACAGATTCAAAAGCTTGGAAGGATATATGGGGTTCAGGTCAAGGAATAGGCAGAATAGTTGATTCTCCAAACGTATCGGAATTAGTAGGTAGGCTAAAAGAAGAATATCTAGAGTCAATAAAAGAACTGCAAAATAAAGCAAATCTATAGATTTTTTTACTACTTAACTATATTATTCTCACATTGTTAACTATTTTTATTGTGGGGATGAATAGTTTAATTTTATTATCAGTAGTTGTTACATCTGTTTGCTCAGTTACTTTCCTGTTGTTTGCTTCTGGCAAGGGTTTGGAAGGAACGAAAGGCATAACAGACGAATACATAACAGAGAGTGGTTTAAAGAAGACAGCAAGAAAAGATCGTACAGATTATTTAGTCTAATTTATGCCCAAAAAAAATTTTAGAAAGCTTTTTCTTTCAGGCTGGAATAGGCTATTTGGCAAAGAAGAAGACATTAATAAATTAAGAACCCAAAGCTTCTATAGAGCAAAAAAAGGCATAATGAATGTTGGTACTCCTCATGACTGGGAAGACTACGACAAATATAAGAAATCTGAAAAAAATGAGTAATGTGAAAGTAGGATTTATTGGTTTAGGTGTAATGGGTTTTGAGATGGCAGGACATCTTCAAGCGAGTAGATATGAACTAACTGTCTTCAATAGATCTGAGAAAAATAGAACTAACTGGAAAAATAAATTCAAAGGAAGGGTATCAAGCTCTTTACAAGAAATAGCAGAATTTTCCGATGTAATAATACTTTGTATTAGCAAGGATGAGGATGTTGAAGAAGTAATAAATGGAAATGATGGCATGCTTAAAAATCTTAAAGAAGGAACAATTATCATTGATCACAGTACTACTTCCTCAGAGCTACCAATTAAAATGAATAAGCTTTTAAATCCTTTAAATATTAAATTTATAGATGCACCAATATCTGGTGGCCAGGCCGGAGCTGAATCAGGACAACTATCAGTTATGGCAGGAGGCGATAAGCAGTCTTTCGATAAGGTAAAAGAAATAATTAATGTTTACTCAAAATTTACAAAATATATGGGTAAAAGCGGTAGCGGACAATTGACAAAAATGGTCAATCAGATTTGCATAGCTGGCCTTATTCAAGCTTTGTCTGAAGGAATCAATTTTTCAGAAAATGTTGGATTGAATAGCAGAGATGTTCTTGAAGTTATTTCAAAGGGAGCAGCTCAGTCATGGCAAATGGAAAATAGATGGGAGTCAATGTTACGAGATGAATATGACCATGGCTTTGCAGTAGATCTTATGAAAAAAGATTTAGCAATAGTCATCAAAAGGGCTGAAAAATCTGGAATTAATATAGATATTACAAAAATTATCGACGGCTTTTACACTGAAATACAAGATGCTAATGGCGGTAGATGGGATACATCAAGCCTATTAAGAAGAATTCAAAAATTGACTAAAAAATCAGTCTAGAAAAATACACAAAGACTCCAAAAGCAATCAAAATCCAACCTGTCATTGATTCTGTTGAACCAGGATCAACATTCATTGATTGATCATATATTTCATAAAAGCTATCTGGAGAAGCAACCAACCAAACTACACCGAAAATATGGAATATCATTATTAAGCCTACCATCCAGTTTAGAGGCTGACTTGTAAAAACAATAAAGGAAGCAATCACAATAAAAACAAGCTCAATGGCTAGAACTTTGTTGATATTCTTTTTTTGATAGAGATATCTTAGAAAACCTATGTCGTTAACATAAGAATATATAAAAAGAAAACCATACATCATATAAAGCGAAGATAGAAAAATTATCATATTAAAGATCACCTTCCTTTCGAACTTCACTTCTTTCAATTTCAAACTTTTCACCATAACGGGCAGCAAGCTTTTCTTGATTTTCACTTATAACTTCATAGGGATCCAAATTCAGAGCAGCACAGGCAGTTACCCAATACCAAATAATATCTCCAAGCTCTCTTTTCATATGAAAGATGTTATCTTCATTAGGCGGCTTGCCCTGTAAAAACATTTTTTTGACAATTTCAACAAATTCCCCAGTTTCACTTCCCAAGCCAAGGGCTGCAGTAAGTAAACGGGGCGTTTTAATCGATGAGCTTCTTTCAATATCATCAAAACTGTTCTTCAGTGCATCTAAGTCAATGCTCGGATCACTCGTTACCTTTGTTACAAAATCTGTATACGTTGAAAAGAATTCTTTTATTTCTTTACTCATTTCCTCTCCCAAAAATAATTATTAATTCTAACACCTCATAATAGAACTTAAAAAATGAAATATCTTTTCTGCAAAGCAGATTTTAAGGAAGTCTAATGATCGCTTTTTAAAGATCTTTGGCTGTCAGCAATATTATAAAGATGGTCTTGTGCTTCTGGCTTTAGTTGCGCAACACCCATCGTCAAAACATCAATCACAGCTGTATAGGCAATTCTAGATGTAACAGGTTTTGACAGTCTATTATTAATCCCAACATTAATTGCTAAAGGTAGATCACAAATATTTGCTAATGGTGTATCTCCAGGCATTATTCCGATAACCTTGACTCCATTTTTTCTTACAATCTTTACACTCTCAATGAGGGCAGTAGTTGTACCAGATTGTGATATAGCGACAACCACATCATCTTTACCTAAAGAGTTCGCAGACATAAATTGAAGATGAGGATCAGAGATATTAGAAGAAGGAATTTTTAATCTGAAGAATTTGTGTTGTCCATCCATAGCAACTGGGGCTGAGCCACCAAACGCATAAAACTCTACTCTTTTAGCATTAACCAAGGCTTCTATTGCGCTTTCAAGTATATCCTGATCAATCTGCGACCTTACATTTAAGATCTCACTAATACTTGTATCAAAAACCTTTTCACAAAGCTCATGAATGGAATCATCTTCATCAATCTCATACATAACAAAATAATCATCAGCAGCTAATTGCTGTGACAAATTAATTTTTAAATCTTGGAATCCTGAAAAACCAATAGCTTTGCAAAACCTAATTAAAGTTGGTTCACTGATGCCCATTGCAGAGGATGCTTCAGCAGTTTTCATAGTAATTATTGATTTTGGATCTTCTAAAATGAATTCTCCTACTGTTCTTTCTGATTTTCTTAAATCAGGCAAGGAATTCTTAATTTGTCTCAATAATTTTGTCGACATAAGGTTAGAATATCTAACTTAAACAAAAAAATGAATCCCTAAATGGACGTATCGCATATTTTAGACAATCTTAATGATGAACAAAGAAAGGCAGTTACTTCTGAAAAACAACATTTATTGGTTTTAGCTGGAGCAGGTTCAGGTAAAACTAGAGTTTTAGTCCACAAGATTGCTTGGGAGGTTGAGGCTCTTGGAAGAAACTCATCATCAATTATGGCTGTAACCTTTACAAACAAAGCAGCAAATGAAATGCGATCTAGAATTGAATCGTTGCTTCAGGCTCCAATTTTTGATTCATGGGTTGGAACATTCCATGGTTTATCGCACAAGCTTCTTAAAAGGTTCCATAAAGAAGCAGAGCTATCAAGTAACTTTACAATCCTTGATTCAGATGACCAATTAAGAATCATCAAAAGAATTTCTAAAGAGCTTAGTCTCGATGAAGCAACATGGCCTGCCAGACAAAGCCAGTGGCAGATAAATGCTTGGAAAGATGATGGAATAAGAAATAAAGATGTAGATGAAAAAGGAGATTTTTATACTGAAACAATAAATAAAATTTATAAAGAATATGAGGATGTTTGCAAGAGAGATGATCTTGTTGATTTTGGTGAACTGCTTTTAAGATCATACGAAGTATTAGCTAACTCAAAATCTGTAAAAACTTTTTTCCAAACAAGGTTTCAATCAGTTTTAATTGACGAGTTTCAAGATACTAATACGATTCAATATAAATGGTTACAAGAAATTACTTCCTCAAAAAATACAAATGTTACTGCTGTAGGTGATGATGACCAATCTATTTATGGATGGAGAGGAGCTAAAGTTGAGCATGTTAACTCTTTTTCAGATGACTTTAAGGGGACAGAAATAATAAGACTAGAGCAAAATTACAGATCTACAAATATTATCTTGAATGCTGCAAATGCTCTTATAGATAATAATAAAGACAGGCTTGGAAAAAATCTTTGGACTGATAAAAGTGAAGGTGAACAAATAATCTTGTATCAAGCATTTAATGAACAAGATGAAGCTCGTTTTGTAGCAGATATTTTAAAAGATTGGATGAATAAAGGGGGTGCCTATGCTGAGACAGCAGTACTTTACAGATCAAATGCCCAATCAAGAGCAATTGAAGAAGCGCTCTTAAGAGTAAGCATTCCATATAGAATCTATGGCGGACTTCGTTTTTATGAGAGGTTGGAAATCAAAAACGCTATAGCGTACTTAAGAATAATCTTTAATAATAATGATAACCCTTCTTTTGAGAGATCAATATCAAATCCAACAAGAGGTGTTGGAGAAAAAACTTTAGCAAAAATTAGACAAGCTGCTAAAAGATTTAACATATCTTATATAAAAGCCTCTGCAAAATTAATTGATGAAGGTTCAATTTCTGGGAGGGGTGGTTCTGGATTAAGAGATTATCTTGAATTTGTTGCGGGTTGTAAAAGCTTTATTGAAGAAAATACCTTGTCTGATTTAATGGAGCTTATCATCAAAGAAACCGGTCTATATGCTTATCATGCAAAAGAAGCTGGGGAGAAAGGTAAAACTCGAACTGAAAATTTAGAAGAACTTATTTCAGCAACGAAGAATTTTGAACAAAGCATAAGAGAGGATAAAACAAATATTGAAATTGCTGAAAGTTATCTCGATATAATTTCTTTGGACTCAGGAGATAGACAAGCTGATGAGCATGACGATGCAGCTCAGCTTATGACTATGCATTCAGCCAAAGGCCTAGAGTTTAAACTGGTTCTGTTAACTGGTTTGGAAGAAAGTCTTTTTCCTCATGGAAGATCTATGGAGAGTGCCTCTCAATTGGAAGAAGAAAGAAGGCTTTGTTACGTTGCGATCACCAGAGCTATGGAAAAGTTATACATAACTCATGCCGAATCAAGAAGACTTCACGGAACAGATACTTTTAATCCACCTTCAAGATTTTTAAGAGAGATTCCTAAAGATCTTATTGATGAAATAAGACCTAGAGCACAAACCAATATTCCTTATAATAGAAAAGACTTTAATGAAACAAAGATAGAGTTTGAGGAGGAAATAGGTATTGCACTCGGTCAAAAAGTAATTCATAAAAAATTTGGCGAGGGGATTGTATTAAATTACGAGGGATCAGGAGAATCAGCTAGAGTTCAAGTAAATTTTAGTGATTCAGGTACAAAATGGTTGGTAATGGCTTATGCAAATTTAGAAAAAATATGATGAAAATTTTTACTTATACATTTTTAACTTTAATTTTAGTAAGTTGTTCAAATGCACAAGATATATCCTCTAATGATGATGAAAAAGTATATAAAGAATACAATTGGAGACTGGTTACATCTTGGCCAAAAAATTATCCCGGCCTAGGGATGGCTCCTGAAAGAATAGCTGATCTTGTTGAAGAAATGAGCAACGGCCAGATGAAAATAACAGTTTTCGGTGCTGAAGAACAAGTTCCTGCATTTGGAGTTTTTGATGCCGTATCAAACGGCTCACATCAAATGGGACATAGCGGTGGTTATTTTTGGAAAGGTAAAGTCCCAGCAGCACAGTTTTTTACAAGTGTGCCTTTTGGACTTACTGCTGATGAAATAAATGCATGGGTTAATAGAGGTGGAGGGTTAGAACTTTGGAGAGAAATATATGCTCCATTTAATATCTATCCTATTCCAGCTGGAAATACTGGAACACAAATGTTTGGCTGGTTTAATAAAGAAATTAATTCATTGGAAGATATTAAAGGTCTTAAAATGAGAATTCCTGGTATCGGCGGAGAAGTATTAAAAGAAGCTGGTGGAATTCCGGTTACACTTCCCGGTGGAGAACTATTCACTGCTCTTCAGACAGGAGTAATAGATGCAACAGAGTGGGTTGGTCCATACAATGACCTTACTTTTGGTTTCCATCAGGCTGCAAAATATTACTATTATCCAGGCTGGCATGAGCCTGGACCTATGCTTGAATTACTAATTAATAAAGATGCATGGGAATCACTACCAAAACATCTCCAAGTTATTATTGAAACTGCATCAAAAGCCGTGAATCAGGATATGCTTGACGAATACTTAGCAAAAAATAATCAGGCACTAACAGAGTTGGTTAATGTTCATGGTGTTGAATTAAGAAAGCTACCAGATGATGTAATTGAAGAGTTTAGGAAAATCTCAAATAAAATTTTAAATGATCTATCTGAGGAAGATGAAACAATTGCAAAAGTTTATAGTTCTTATTTAAAGTTTAAAAAAGATGTATCCGCATATCATAAAATTTCTGAAGATGCGTTTATAGAAGCTAGAAATAAATAGTGCTTGAAGACTTAACCTTTAAATCTCTTGGAAATGTAAACTATCATGAAGCATATGCTTTGATGAAGTCTCATCTTGAACAAGAAAAGTTTAGTAACGAAATATGGCTTCTTGAGCATCCACCAGTTTTCACACTTGGAACAGCAGCAGACAAAAAGCATTTATTAAATCCGAAAGACATTCCTGTTGTTCAGTCAGATAGAGGAGGAGAGGTTACTTATCACGGACCAGGACAGTTAATAATATATTTTATGCTTGATATAAAAAAACTAAATTTTGGCCCTAAAAAATTAGTTTCCACAATTCAAGGATTTGTTAAAGACTTGCTTCATGGGTTTTCAATAGAATGTAATTTTGTAGAAGGCGCACCCGGAGTCTATGTTGATAATAAGAAGATTGCATCAATTGGATTAAGAATCTCTAAAGGTAAATCGTATCACGGTATTAGTATTAATTTTGATATGGATCTAAAGCCATTTCGGCAGATAAATCCATGTGGTTACAAAGACTTAGAAGTTACACAAATTAAAGATTTAAATAGACATATTTCTCAACTACAATTAGAGAAATCTTCGATTGATTTACTTAAAAATATATTTTAGAAATGGAAATTATAGCTACAACAAAAATTACCAACAGAGATGGTATAAAGGCTATAAAAAATGGTCAAAAACTAAATAAATACGCTGAAATACCAACACCTAAAAAACCAAGCTGGTTAAAAGTAAAGGCTGAATTTAATCCAAATTTTCACAAAGTAAAAGAACAAGTAAAAAGCAAACAACTTTATACAGTTTGCGAAGAAGCTCATTGCCCAAACATTAATGAATGTTGGTCAGCTGGCACTGCAACTTTCATGTTGATGGGATCCGTTTGCACAAGAGCATGTAAGTTTTGCTCTGTTGACACAGGTAATCCAAATGGGTGGCTTGATAAAGACGAGCCAATGAATACTGCAAAGGCAGTAGAAATCATGAAGTTAAAATATGTTGTTTTGACCTCTGTAAATAGAGATGATCTTCCAGATGGTGGCGCTCAGCATTTTGCAAATACTGTAAAGCTTATTAAAGAATTTAATCCTAATACCGCTGTTGAAGCGCTTACCCCTGATTTTAAGGGGCTTTCATCATCTATTGAGACCTTAGTTAATTGTGGATTAGAAGTTTTTGCTCAAAATATAGAAACTGTAGAAAGACTTACTCATCAAGTAAGAGATATAAGAGCAGGCTATCAACAAACATTAGACGTCCTCGCTGAATCAAAACGAATTAATCCAAAGGTTCTCACTAAAACGAGCATTATTTTAGGATTAGGAGAGACAGACTCAGAAATAGAACAAACATTGAATGATCTAGCAAAAAACAATGTCGATATTGTTACTATTGGACAGTATTTAAGACCAACAAGGAATCACCATCCTATTGAAAGATGGGTTACGCCAGAGGAATTTGAGAGATATAGACAAATAGGCCTTAATAAAGGCTTTCTTGAAGTTGTTTCAGGCCCAATGGTTCGATCCAGTTACAGGGCTGAGAGAGCTCTTGAAAAAAATAACGCTGGTTTATAAATCAAAGTCTTTACCCAGACTTTCTCTTACTTTCTTTGTCCAGACTTCATATCCTTTTCTATTCATGTGCAATCCATCCTCAATGAATAACTCTGGCATTCTTGTCCCATCCTGATTCAGCATAGGATCCCAAATATTAATATATTCTAAGTAAGCGTCATCACTTGCGAGCAATTTTATTGAACTATTAAAAATTCTCTCTTCTTCATCAAGATAAATTCTATCAACAGTTGGTTTTATGCCAATTATATAAACTTTGATGTTTTCAAATTCATTCCTAACAAGACCTAAGAATTTTTTGAAATCGTTTATAGTTTCTTCTGGAGTCTTTAATGCAGTTAGATCATTTGTTCCACAGAAAAAGACAATAGCCTTTGGATTATATGGCTTAACAATATCTTCAAAATGGTGAATTACATGAGAAATTTGTGCTCCTCCAAAACCACGATTTAAAACCTCAAGCGGTTTCATATCTTCATTTAAAGAATTCCAAAATCTAATACTTGAGCTCCCTATAAATAGAATTCTGCCTTTTCCAGGGAAATTTTCTTTATCAAGTTTCTTAAATTCATTTATTTCATCAATGAATGCGTTGTCTTTACTCCACTGCTGAATATATAAAGCCTCTTTTTTAACTTGAAAAGAAGACATCTCGACTCCACTCTTATTTGCTTGGATTTTGACTCTGTCCTCTAATTCTGTAAGACCATCTGAGCAGCTTATTAAAATGAAAAAAGTAGATATGATTAAGAATTGTTTATACATAAACTCTTATATTATTAGAATTGGAAATAGCATAACTGCAAAAAGAATAATAATTTGAATTAATATAAAAGGAACAACACCTCTATAAATTTCTCTAGTCTGTATGCTCTCATCTGCAACCCCTCTCAAGTAAAAAAGCGAAAATCCAAATGGCGGAGTTAAAAATGATGTTTGTAAGTTTATTGCAAATAAAATAGCGAGCCATACAGGATCAAAGCCCATCATCAAAAGAGGTGGAGCAACGAGTGGCACTATTACATAACAAATCTCAATAAAATCTAAAATAAAACCAAGTAAAAAAATAATGACCAAAACAAATATTAGAGCAGTAAATGATCCTCCAGGGAGAGAGTTAAAAATTAGATCAATTAACTCATCACCACCAACTCCTCTAAATATCAATGAAAAAATTGAAGCACCAATAAGAATTGTGAAAATCATTGTTGAAACAACAGCAGTCTTCTCGGAAGTTTCTTTTATGAAATTTAAATTAACTTCTCTGTTAATTAATGCAATCAATAAAGCGCCAAATGCTCCAATTGCAGCCGCTTCTGTTGGCGTGGCTATACCTGCAAATATCGAGCCTAGAACTAAAAAAATCAAGACTATCGGAAGCGCTAGCGTTTTAAATAATTCAACTTTATCTATAGCTAATTCTGTTGAAGTATCTTTTATATTTGAATTATTTCTATTCTTATAAAGTGTATAAATAAGATAACCAAAACAAATTAGAATTCCAGGAACAATAGCACCTATAAACAAATCTCCAACAGTTACGGTTTGCTGAGAAAATATGCCCATGTCATTTTGAGCTCTTTGGTAGGCATTTGACATAACATCGCCAAGTAAGACTAACGCTATAGAAGGTGGAATAATTTGTCCAAGTGTACCCGTTGAAGCTACCAATCCAGATGAAAAGTCTTTTTCATAACCTTGGTTAATGAGAATGGGTAATGACATTAATCCCATTGTTACAACTGTTGCTCCAACAATCCCAGTACTTGCAGCAAGCAAAGCACCAACAATTATTATAGATATAGATAAACCACCTTTAGTACCTTTAAAAGCTTGAGCCATATTCTCAAGCATTTTTGCTGCTATACCTGATTTTTCAAGTATTGTTCCCATAAAAATGAATAGTGGTACTGCAAGAAGAGTAACATTATTCATAATTCCAAATATTCTTATAGGAATGCTTTTAAATATTGTTGGATCAAAGACCCCGAAAGGAATACATATAAGAGCAAACAAAATTGATATACCGGCCAAAGTCAATGCAACCGGATAACCAATCAATAAAGCAACACAAATTAATAAAAGAAGTAAAAGTGGAATTATTTCCATTTTTTATTCAAAAGTTGATAAACGAAAGTCATCATTAGCGTTATAGGGAATAAAATAATTAAACTTTTTTGAACATAAACAAACTTTAAACCTCCAGCTTCTGTAGAAGCTTCTTTAATTTTCCAAGACATTTCTATTAACTCTAAAGAGTAAAAGCCAATTACAAAACAAACCGGGATTAAAAATAAAAAACTTAAGATAAAGTTTGTATTCTGTTTATAAGCGCTCCTAGACTCTCTATAAAAAATATCTACCCTTACATGTTCGTCTTTGAGGTGCACATAGCCAGCACAACCAAGAAATATTAGCGCATGAATATACATTACAAGTTCTTGTATACCAGTCAGGCCTATCCCAAAGAAATATCTTGCAACAATTACAGCTATCATTAACAAAGTCATGACAGGAATCATTAGCGATATTAACTTACCTATAAAAATTATAGTTTTTTCAAAATACATTCTTGAATAAGCCTCCATGTATTCGTAAAATACAGCCATGATTATAGTACTTTCTCCAGCAAAAACACTTGATTACGAATTTGATGTTAATTCTGAGCACTCTGTTCCAGCTTTTCTTGGGCAATCTTCTAAATTAATTTCTGAACTTAAGAAAAAAGAACCTAAAGATATTGCATCGTTAATGGGGCTGAGTGATAAATTAGCAACTCTTAATTATGATAGGTATCAGTCTTGGTCTCCGTCAAAGAAATTATCTTATGACTCAAAACCATCTATGCTAGTGTTTAAAGGTGATGTTTATCAAGGCCTTCAAGCCGAAAACCTTACCAAATCTCAAATGAATTTTGCACAGAAACACATCAGAATTCTTTCTGGTCTCTATGGTATTTTGAGACCCCTTGATGTCATGAAGCCATATAGGCTTGAAATGGGAACAAAACTTCAAACCACAAGCGGTAAAAATCTCTACGAATTCTGGGGAGATAAAATTCAGAAAAATGTATTAAATGAGTTGAAAGACCAAAAATCTGACTTACTTATCAACCTTGCATCAAAAGAGTATTTCTCAGTTCTAGGAAAAATGCCAGAAGATGTGAATGTTGTCACACCAACTTTCAAAGATTATAAAAATGGCAAATACAAGATAATTAGTTTTTATGCTAAAAAAGCCAGAGGCGTTATGGCCAGATGGATAATCGAAAACAAGATTAAAGATTTTGAAAACCTATCTAGTTTTAATGTAGATGGTTATAAATACTCTAAATCTGAGTCAACAACTACATCGCCAGTTTTCTTAAGAAAACCCTAAGAGTCTGATTCGTTAAACTTTCTTACTTTTACTAACTCGTTGAAAGATGCCTCTCTTTTTTCCATATTAGCTGTCATCTGCTCGGCCATATCTTTTTGACTTAACATAGCGCCGCTCCATAAGGCATTATATTCAAGACTATCTTGTACGTTATGATCTCTAGAATAATTCATTACTGCCTTAAGGCCATATATTGCGACTGGAGATTTTGAAGCAATCTCTTTTGCAAGCTTATTTGCTGCATTGAGCAATTCTTCATGAGATTCGAACTTATCGCTAATCAATCCAGCTTCTTTTGCTTCATCGGCATACATCCTTCTGCCTGTATAAGCCATTTCCCGCATTTTAGAATCTGGGATGATTTTAGGAAGTCTTTGAAGTGTTCCTACATCTGCTGCCATACCAATGTTTATTTCTTGAATACAAAAAAATGCATCATCAGAAGCAAGTCTTATATCGCAAGCAGTCACCATGTCTACTGCGCCTCCGATGCAGCCTCCTTGAATTGCAGCTATGACCGGAACTCTAATTTTTTCCAAGGTAGTGATATATTCTTGAAGTTCCTTAGCAACTCTGTATAAAGCTTCACCAACTCGTGCGTGATCAGGTTTTTTATCATCAGGTATGTTTTCAACACCATTTGAAAAAGCATTTAAATCCATGCCTGCACAAAAATGTTTACCTGTTGATGACATTACAACGACTCTTACATCTGAGTCCCTATTTATGTCTTCTAAAATTCCTCCTAATTCAACCCAGAAATCTCTGGACATTGTATTGAGTTCATTTGGTCTTGTTAAAACAAGATTTGCAACGTGATCTGCTACTTTCAATTCGAAGCATTTATATTCTTTATTACTCATGATTTGTTCACCATATCTATAGACTCATTTACAATTGTTCTCATTTTTTCAACATGTTCAAATGTTTTATGATGAGATAGCACTACTTTTCTTTCCTCGCTCAGAAGAATAAGCATTTTTTTTAATCGTTCTAAGTTTTCTAAAACTCTATTATCCATAAGTTTAATAATTAATTTAATTGTATTGATAAAGCATTATAATGCTCTTGGAATATGAAATCACTAAGACATATATTTTTATTATTATTTATCGCATTTACCGGAGACTCCTTTGCTTCCAAAGATGATAAAGCATTTCAAGAACAGTCAATGTTATCTGTTTTGTATGTTCAGACAGCTACTGAGTTTGCTGCAAATAATATTCAGACATATACAAATGCAAAAGACGCACTACTGAAAGGGCTTGAAGATAGTTCATGGACAGCTGCACTTGAACAAGTGGATAATTTTGAAAATAAATCTCCTGCGATAATTCTCGATGTTGATGAAACAGTTTTAGATAACTCTAATTTTCAAGCTAGAACAATCTTGAGCGGCTTGTCTTATCCAAATGGATGGTCTGAATGGGTAAATGAATCAAACGCTGGTGCAGTGGAGGGAGTATATGATTTTCTTCATTTCGCAGATAAAAAAGGAGTCAAAATATATTATTTAACGAACAGGCTGGAATCCTTCAGAGAGGCAACAAAAAAAAATATTCTTAAGTTAGGCCTTCCATTTGAAGATGATGAGGTCTTACTAATGAGAAGCGAAGAAAATTTAAGAGATAAAACAGATAGAAGAAAAAAAATAGCCAATGAAAACAGAATTGTTTTAATTATTGGAGATCAGTTAACTGATTTCATATCGACCAAAGAAGCATATGTTTTTCATACTAAGCGAAAAAAACTTGCTAAAAAATATTCTGATTTATGGGGCACAAAATGGTTTTTAATCACAAACCCGACATATGGCAGATGGGAACTATCGATATATGAGAATTATCCAAGCTCAGAAGAAGAAGCTATCGAAACAAGAAAAAACACACTTATCCAATAGTATTTAATGAAAAATACCTATCTTTTAATTTTTATATTTTTATTTGGTTGCTCAAACTCCGAATTTGAATCATTGCCTATTGGCTCTTCAGAGACTGAATATCTAAACATAATAGATTTTCCTAATAATCAAAAACCTAAAAATATAGTCTTTGTAGTTGGAGACGGAACTGGCATTAATCAGATTGCCTTATCAAGAATTGTGAAAGGAGGGCCAGACCATAAATTAGCTATTGATCAGTTACCTATTAATGGAATTTCATTAACCCATCCATATGGAAATTTAATTACTGATTCTGCTGCTGCAGCAACAGCTTGGGCAACAGGCAAAAAAACAAAAAATAAGTACCTATCTATTGACCAGGAAAAAAATATTTTAAAAACCCTGCCCGAAATGCTTTATGAGAAAGGATACATTTCTGGAATAGTTGCAACTTCATCAATTACACACGCAACTCCAGCAGCATTTTTTGCACATATTGACTCCAGATACAAAGAAAAAGAGATAGCTAATCAATTTTTAAATTCACCTATTAATATCGGCTTAGGTGGCGGTGTAGAGTTTTTTGATATAGAAAAAGCTTCTAAATCACATGTGCTTTTGGATAGAAAAGAGTTATTAGATTTAGATTTTAGAAGTGATAAGAAAATCTTAGGACTATTTGATGAAGATGGTATTGTAAGGTCAGAAGAAAAGCCAACACAAAGACAAATGACAGCTTTTGCTCTGAAGCATCTGAGTAAAGACATAGATGTTTGCACCGGCTTCTTCTTAATGACCGAAGGAAGTCAGATTGATTGGGCCGCTCATGACAATAATGCAAAAAAAATGCTAATTGAATTTGATGACTTTGATAATACCGTTAAAGACTTAATTAATTTCGTAACAAAAGATAAAAATACCTTGCTTATTATTACCGCTGATCATGAGACTGGAGGACTTCAAATAATGAAGCAAAAAAATAAGAATGTTCTTATTAAGTGGGGTACTGGAAGTCATACCGGCACTCCTGTTGGCGTTTATGCCTACGGACCGGGGGCACACAAATTTTCAGATTTAATGGATAATACTGACATTTACTACAAGATTTTAGATTTGATCGGTTACGATAATTTAAATGAATCAATTTGCGAGCTATATCAATGAAATTTTCTGAAGAATTTGTTCAATCAACAAGAGATTCTTTAATTGAATGCGTGGATTCAGCCTCAGAAGAAATTATTAAAATATATAGAAGTGACAATTTTGAAAAAACTAACAAAAAAGATGGATCGCCACTCACATCAGCTGATAAAGCTTCAAATGAAATTATCCTAGATCGATTAAAGAAAATAACTCCATCAATTAAAATTATTTCTGAAGAAACGTTTGAAACATCTCTTCTCAAAGAACTACCTGAGATATATTGGTTAGTTGATCCTCTTGATGGAACAAGAGAATTTATCAATCAAACGGATGAATTCACTGTAAATATAGCATTGATTGAGAATGGGAGAGTTGTTTATGGGATTGTAGGAGCCCCAATTCAAAATAAGACTTGGCTCGGATCAATATTTCATAAGGAAATGCAAGATAATAATACTCCAGATGTTGTCAGAATAGTTATGAGCAAGAGTCACAAAAGCAGTAACGATGAATTATTTTTGGAATTTCTAGAGAAAAGTAATGTTAAATATGAAATCGTAGAAAAGGGCAGCTCTTTAAAGCTATGCACCTTATCAGATAATGAAGCAGATATTTATCCAAGATTTGGTCCAACATCTGAATGGGATATCGCTGCAGCTCATGCTGTTTTAAATTCTCGTGGGGGTAGTGTTATAAATATTGAGAATTCATTAGAACTTTCGTATTCAAAAACTAATTCGATCTTAAATCCTTACTTTATTTGCACTAGAAATGATGCAATAAAAGACACTTTTATGCCAATGTTAGGAGATTTTTTAAAAAAATTGGTATAATTTTCATATAAACATAATTAATTGATATAATTGATTATAAACTAAATTTATAATATGGGCACACAGTTACAACCTTCACAGCTTAATAGTCCAGGAAAAGATATAGAGTCTTATCTTTCTTCTGTTCATGCTATACCCATTCTTACAAAAGAGCAGGAACAAGAACTTGCACTCAAGTTATATGAAGAAGATGACTTAGATGCTGCAAGACAGCTTGTGATTCATCACCTGAGATTTGTAGTTCATATTGCGAGATCTTACCAAGGTTACGGCTTGCCCCTGGGGGATATTATTCAAGAAGGAAATGTTGGTTTAATGAAAGCTGTTGATAAATATGATCCTCATAGAGGAGTAAAGCTTGTTTCTTTTGCAGTCCATTGGATTAAAGCTGAAATTCATGAATATATCCTTAAAAATTGGAGGCTCGTTAAGATTGCAACAACTAAAGCTCAAAGAAAGTTATTTTTTAATCTTAGAGGTAAGAAAAAAAGTTTAGATTGGCTTACAAAAGAGGAAGCTGAAAGTATTGCCTCCGACCTGAATGTTGACGTGAAAGATGTTTTACATATGGAAAATAGGCTTTCTTCGAATGATTCTTCGTTTGATGCCCCAGTTCCGATGGGAGACGATGAAGAGATAATGTCTCCCTCTCAATACTTAGAGGACAAAAGATATGATCCTGAAGTCATAGTAGCAAATGAGCAAGCAGAACAAGTTAATAGAAGTGAATTAGTTGAAGCACTAAAAATGCTGGATGACAGAAGCAAAGATATCCTACAAAGAAGATATTTATCTGACCAAAAAGCAACACTTCACGATTTGGCAGACGAATATGAAGTTTCTGCAGAGAGAATTAGACAAATCGAAAATAGCGCACTTAAAAAACTTAAATCTTTAATGGTTGATTTTGCCTAAATCATCCTCTAGATGCGCCTGAAATTTTTACCATCTTTTGTAAAAAGAAAAGGTAGAATCACCAACCGACAATCCCAAGGCTTAAAAAACAAAGATAATTTTCTTATTTTAAATATCGATGATATTAAATTATTAAATAAAAAATACTCATCTTGCCATTTAGAAATTGGTTTTGGAAATGCTGAAAATCTTTGCTCGCAGGCAAAATCAAATCCTGACATCTTGTATGTAGGCTGTGAAGTTTATCAGTCCGGCATAGGCTCATTATTAGCCTCTATTAAAGAAGATAAAATTAAAAATATACGAATATTTGACAATGATATTAGGTTATTAATTGATGAAAAAGACGATAAAGTATTTGATAGAGTAATTATAATTTGTCCTGATCCGTGGCCAAAAGACAAACATCACAAGAGAAGGCTTATAAATCATGATTTTCTTTCAATGATTTCAAAAACTATGAAAGAGGGTTCCGAAATATATATATCCACTGATTGGGAGGATTATGCAAATGATATTAGGGATTTGTTTTTAAGGACTAACTTTTTTATTCAAGCAAAGTTAAAGAATAAAAAAACATTTTCAAAATTTGAAAGAAGAGGTAAAAGAGATGGTAGAACTATTTTTGAGTTTAGGTATCTAAAAAACTAATACTTAAATTTTCTTATGAATTTTTTTACGGCTATAGCTCTATGACTTATGGTATTTTTTAACTTGGGATCAATCTCAGCCATTGAGCATTTATATTCATCAAGATAAAAAATCTTATCATATCCAAATCCACCCGATCCTAAACTAGTAGTTGAGACTTTGCCGTGTATGGTCCCAAAAGATATCAGAGGCATAGGATCATTATGATGTTTTACTCCAACTAAGCAACAAACATAATACGCATCAAGACTGCTCACTGAAAGATCGTTTAATTTTTGAATTAATTTGTCTCTATTTTCTTTATCAGATGCATTTGAACCAGCATATCTTGCAGAATATATTCCTGGTTCAAAGTTTAATTCTGGAACAACTAAGCCAGAATCGTCAGCGATAGTATATTTACCAGAATGAAGCGAGCCATGTTTGGCTTTTATTAAAGCATTTTCTAAAAAAGAAGTTCCATCCTCTATTGCATCCTCAATATCAAAGTCATGAAGGGAAACAACATTATAATCCTTCAGAAGATTTTTAAATTCTCTAATTTTTCCAATATTTGATGAAGCAATCAGAATATCTTTATTCTTTTTCAAGCAGATAAACTCCTTCTGTAGCAAAAAAATTTGGATTGAGTGAAGACATTATTCCTTTTTTGTTTTTTGGACTTATAAAAAATTTTTCTTTTATAGTTATTGATTGTTTTTCGCAGAGATTTTCAAAGTCACGAATCGTGCACAAATGTATATTTTCAGTTTCATACCAACTTGAAGGTAAGTCAGGTGTTACAGGCATTTTGCCAATACCAAGATTAATCCTACATCTCCAATATCCAAGATTTGGCAAGGTTACAACACATGTTTTTGAAAAGCTTAACATTTTCTCAAGTGCAATATTTGGATTTTTTAAGCATTGAATAGATCTTGCCATAATAGACATATCGAAGTTCGAAAGCTCGAAATCATTTAAACCGAAGTCGATATCTAATTTTATTACAGGAACATTTTTTTCTATACAACTTAGAATTTTTTCGTCATTAATTTCAACTCCATAACCCTGGACATTTTTTTCCTTCATAAGTTTTTCAAGAAGAGTTCCATCGCCACAACCAAAGTCTATGATCTTGCTTCCATTTGGCACCCAATCTTGAATAACTTTTGATATTTCTACTGCCATTACGATTCTATAAAATTTTTTATTGCCTTTGAATATTTTTTGCTATGAAATAAAAAACTATCGTGTCCTTGCTCTCCATCTAACACTATGTAAGATGATTTAATATTTTGATTTATTGCTGCAATTTGAATTTCTTTTCCTCGTGCAGGTGGATATAGCCAATCTGAATTAAATCCGACAATTAAAAGAGAAGCTTTAATATTTTTCATATTTTCTTCAAGCATTTTATTATCGGAGGCAATATCGTATCCATCCATGGCTTTTGTCATTATTATGTAACTATTTGCATCAAAGGACTCTGAAAATTTTTCACCTTTATACTGTAAATAATTTTCTACTTCGAAATCTACATCACCACTTATTTTCGAACTTTCGTCTTGATATTTTCTTCCAAATCTTAAATCCATATGCTGCTCTGAGAGATAAGTTATATGTCCAAGCATTCTTGCAGCCTTAATGCCATCTTTGGGTTTTTTATTATTTTTGATGTATTCGCCATTACAAAAATTTGGATCTTTTCTAATGGACTCTCTTGCAACTTCATTCATTGCAATATTTTGAGTACTTGATTTAGCTGCAGCAGCTAATATGCCTGCTTTATTAACTGAGTCAGGATATGAAATCGCCCATTGTAAAGCTTGCATACCTCCTAAACTGCCACCAACAATAAGATGCCACTTTGATATTCCAAGCCTATCAGACAACATCTTTTGAGAGTTAACCCAATCTTTAACACTTACTTGTGGAAAATTTTTACCATATATTTCATCTGTCAATGGATTTATCTCAGTAGGCCCCGAGGATCCAGAACAGCCACCTAAATTATTACAACAAACAACAAAAAATTTATTTGTATCAATAGCTTTGTCTGGTCCAACCAATTGATCCCACCATCCAACAATACCATCTGCATTTTTTCCAGCAGCATGATGATTGCCTGAAAAAGCATGACATAAAAGTATTCCATTAGATTTTGATTGATTTAACTCGCCATAAGTTTCAACCATTAGTTTAAAAGAGATCAGTTTTGTACCGTTTTCTAAATGTATGCCCTCATCAAAATCAAATATATTTGTTTCTATTTTCATACGATATATCTGAGAATATCATCTAAAAAACTACTTACAAATTGTATTAAGATAAAAATAAATAGGGGCGAAAAATCTAAACCACCTGCAGCAGGGATATATTTTCTCAAAGGCGATAATATCTTTAATGATATTTCTTCAACTATTTCAATGAATGGATTTGAATTTTTTGGCTGTACCCAACTTAGGATAACTCCACCTATAATTGCAAATAATATTACTCTTATAATTATTTGAAGAGTCTGGATTATTGCAACACCAAAAAGAACAATCGCATCATAACTGCTTGAGTAAATAAGAAATAAAGATAAAAATTTAATAAGTATTGCTAAAAAAATGATATTTAATTGTTGGTTTGGAAGTAAGCTTAATTTTGAAAAAGGCTTATATGCTTTTATAAAAATACTAACGATTTTATTGTAGTAATTTATTTTTAATGCGCTAAAAATAAATAAAAAGATAAAAGCATAATTAATAATACTCAACAGCAGACTTAGAGCTTGATAATCACTAGAATTCATTAGATATCTCTTTTGATCTTTTTACTGCCGACTGAAGTCCGTCTTTAAAATATTTGTTTAGTTTATTTTTTTTAAATGAATCTAAGCCTGCCTCTGTTGTTCCTTTTTTAGAGGCAACCATGGTAACTAGCTCGTCCAGATCATTATTATTTTTAATTGACATACTTACGCCTTTTAAAAGATTAACCATTATCTCATTTACTTTTTTATTATCATTGCCACACATTTTAAGAAGTTCTTTTTCATATGCTTTTAGAATATAGAAAAAGTAAGCAGGACCGCTACCTACTAATCCAGTAAATTGATCCATTTCAATTTCTTTATTCAATTCAATAACCATACCAACTTTATTAAATAATTTATTGATTAATTTTTTATCTTCCTTACTAAATGTTGAATTAAATAAAGCTGTAATGCCAAGGCCATACCTAGAGGAAGTATTAGGCATAGCTCTCATAAATTTAGAGGTTTTATCAATTTTTAAATACTTATTTGATTTAATACCAGCGACAAAGCTAATGATCTTTGCATTTTTCTTAAGCTGTTTTATTTCTTTAAAACTACTTAAAGCATCTTTTGGCTTAACGCACAAAAAACAGAATGAAATTTGATCTGATTTGTCTCTGCTAAATTTTTTTATCTTTAACTTTTCTAACTTTTTTTTATTTTTAGCATTCCTATCAATAAAAAAAATGTTGTTTCTTTTATAACCTGACTTTATTAATCCCTCTATTACAGACTGTGCAATATTTCCACCCCCAAAAAATAATATATTCTTCATAGTCTCTTACCAAAAATTGATTCGCCTATTCTTACTATAGATGATCCATGCTCAATTGCATTCTGAAAATCGCTAGTTGTGCCCAAAGATATCTCTTTTGCTTCAGGATACTTAGCTTGAACTTTTAGACTGTGTTCATACATTTGTTTCATTTCTTGTATTTGATTGTGAGAATCTGCATGAATATTGGGAAGTGCCATTATTCCTTTTAGGTTAATATGACTTGAGGCATTAACAATGGCTGCAAGATTTAAAAGTTCATCAGGAGAACAACCATTTTTAGTGGGCTCTTCAGAAACATTTACTTGAATCAAACCGTTGATTACATTATTGGATTCCTTACAAGCGTCATTTAGCTTATAAATAATCTTTTCTCTATCAAGCGTATGAATCCAAGATGCATAATTTGCAATTAATCTTACTTTATTAGATTGAAGCGGCCCTATGAAATGCCAGTTAATATTACTTGAGGATATTTGAATATTTTTTTCTTTGAGTTCTTGAGCATAGTTTTCCCCAAAATGAAATATTCCTGACTGAATAGCGGCTTGAATATGTTCTAAACTTTTTCTTTTAGAAACAGCAACAAGTAAAACCTCTTTTCCTTTTTGTTCAGAATTAGAAACGCTAGTATTTATTTTTTCTAGGATTTCATCAATATTTTTTTTTATATCTGTTTGCATAAAGTTCTTAATCTAGGATCAAATCCCCTTTTGGTTATTCTTTCTTTAGCATTATTTGCTCCAGACCTATTTTGATAGGGACCTGTGATAACGCTGTTAAGAGGTTTGCCTGGTTGAAGAGTGCTATAAACAATATTGATTGTTATATTCTCTATTTCATTTTTAAGCATTTTTTCTGCTTCCTCAGCATATTTTCTGTTTCCATATGCCCCAATCTGAACATAGAATTCACAATTAACTTTATTTTCTTGGGTTGATTCAATTAAAACTGAGTTCTCCATCAATGAAGATGGAAAATCAAATTCTACATTATTAACAGAATCTTCAAATTGAATTGAGGTAACATCAGTTTTAAAGTAAAAAATTGATATCGAAATTAAGCCTAGTGAAATAAAAACAATAAAATAAAAAACTTGTTTTGATATTAGCTCAGACGCCTGCCTTTTCGATCTAAAAACAGATTTGTTTTTTTTGTAACTTCTTTTTTTTGAGGTCTTTCGAGCAAAGTCTTTCATGTTATTTATTACATTTTTTGCATTGGTGTAATGCCAAGTAAATTCAGCCCGTTGGAAATAATTTGCCTTACGGACGACATACAATTAATTATAAATTCTTGATTATCTTTTTCTTCAGACAAAATATGATTGTCATTGTAATAACTATGAAATATTTGGGATAAATCTCTCAGGTAAAAGATAATCAGATGCGGCTGATATGTTAAGGCTGATTTAATAACAATACCTGGATACTTTGATATTTCATGTATCAATTTGTCACATTTTATATAGTCAATATTTGAGAGATTAAATTTTTTAATGTTTTTCGAGCTTTTAAGCCCTTTATATTTCTCTTCTAATGAAAAAATTCTCGCGTGAGCATATTGAATATAGTAAAAAATATTTTCTTTACTATCTGATTTAGCCAAGTCAATATCAAAGTCTAGATGTTGATCGGCTTGCTTTGATAAATAATAAAATCTTGCAGCATCAGACCCAATATCTTCAATTAAATCGTTCAGTGAATAAAATTCACCTGACCTTGTTGACATCTTCACCTTTGAACCATCTTTATAAAGATTTGCAAATTGCACCAGCTTTACAATCAACTTTTCTTTTTTTGAACCAAGTCCCTCTATTGAGGATTCTATTCTTTTAATATATCCGTGATGATCCGCTCCCCAAATATTAATTATTTCATCGAAACCTCTATCTATTTTGTTCTTGTGGTAAGCGACATCTGATGCAAAATATGTTGCTCTTCCATCATCCCTAACAAGCACTCGATGCTTATCATCTCCACTGTCTTCAGTATTTAGCCAAATTGCTCCATCTTTTTTATATGCTTGTTTATTTTCTTCTAATCTATTAATTGAAACTGATATTTCCGATTTACTATCATCTAGTGAACCCAAAGATGACTCATAAAACCAATTATTGAACTCTACATTAAAATTTCTAAGGTCATTTTTAATATCTTTGATGATGCTTTTGAGAGAGAAGTCTTTGACAGTTTTCCAATTAGCTTGGTAATGATTCTTCAAATAAGAAATTATTTCATCGATCTCTTTTTCTGGATCTTTGGGTAAGTTATCTAAAATTGATTTATCTATTATCAGATTAAAATTATCTTTTTCCTCGATTTTTTTACCTAAATCTTCAATGTATTTACCTTTGTATGCATTTTGTGGGAAAAAGCTATTGTCAGACTCATGCATTTTCATAATTACGCTAGCTGTAAGAATATCTATTTGCCTGCCTGCGTCATTTACGTAATATTCTTTTTCTACATTTGAGCCAGTTGCAGACAATATTCTTGCAAGCGCATCACCATAAGCTGCACCTCGTCCATGTCCCACATGCAATGGACCCGTTGGATTCGCCGACACAAACTCTATTTGTACTTTTTGATTACTATTGAGAATAGACTCTCCAAATTTTTCTTTCTGTTGATTAATTATTCTCAGAGTTGATAGGAAGTCTTCTCGTTTAAGAGTTACATTTATAAAACCAGGTCCAGCGGATTCAACCTTTTTGAAAATTCCAAGTGAGTCAAGCTTATTAGCAAGATCTGATGAAAGCTTTTTTGGGTTGAGTTTAAGTTGGC
Source organism: uncultured SAR86 cluster bacterium (assembly GCA_902632555.1). Classification (GTDB taxonomy): domain Bacteria; phylum Pseudomonadota; class Gammaproteobacteria; order Magnimaribacterales; family D2472; genus SAR86A. Next base: position 44,673 of record CACPCZ010000004.1, read on the forward strand.
TTGCGACAATCATACATATGTTTGATGTTAAATGGCCATTCTTAAGATCATCAGTTATTGAAGTTGTGCTCTTCTTATCAATTATTTTCAAGTATTCTTCATCAACATCTTCAAGATTACTTAGAAAACCTAAAATTTCAGCATTTAAAATTTCAATCAACTTTTTGATCTCCCCACATAAGATTTATCTCTGGTGTCAACCTTAATAATTTCTTTTTCATTAACAAATAAAGGAACCTGTATCTCTTCTCCTGTTTGAAGTTTTGCAATCTTAGTAGCACCTGAAACTGTATCACCTTTAACTCCAGGCTCGGCACTAATAATCTGAAGCTCAACTATTACCGGAGGAGTTACAAGAATTGGTTGATTATTCCACAAAACGATTTCACAAACTTCTTGACCAACAAGCCACTTTTTGGCCTCACCAATTTGAGATTGATTTACCTCAATTTGTTCGTAAGTATTTGTATCCATGAAGTGCCATGATTCATTATCGTGATATAAAAATTCCATTTCTTTATGATTTACATCTGCGGCCTCAACACTCTCACCAGACTTGAAAGTCTTATCGTTAGTATTACCAGTCAAAAGATTTTTATACTTAACTCTCATTACAGCTTGACCTTTACCAGGCTTATGGAATTCGTGCTCAACAATTGAACAAGGCGCATTATCGATAATAAGCTTAGTTCCATTTTTAAACTGATTAGTAGAAATTTTCATAATAAATTCAATTTTTATATGTTATTTTAATAGCGAGGTATCCCAAATGAAAAAATTTTTAAGTATTTTATGCATATCTATAATTGTAACTTCTTGTGTTCCTGGTAGCGAACAATCAGATAAATATAATGAATTAGATATTTTTTTAGAGAAGGTTGAAAAAGAAAACCTTCAAAATGGACCTGTAATTTCATCAGCATCATGGATAAGTTCTAATTTTATTACATATGACTCGCAGAAGGTTATTGCTGACTATGGGACAAGATATACTCTTGATGCATTGGATAAAGCAAGAAAAGCATCAACTTTTGACAGTTTAGATGTATCTCAAGAGAAAAAAAGAATGCTAAATATACTTAAGACTTCTTTTGTTATGCCTCCTCCACTTGATGATGTCTTAGCTTCAGAACTCTCAGAAATAACTACGTCTCTTGAAGCTATGTATGGAAGTGGCGAACATTGTTTTGAAGATAATGATTGTTACGACCTAGAAGCATTCGAATCCATAATTGATAAATCAAGAGATCCCGACGAACTACTAAAAGCATGGAGTGGATGGCATGAAGTAGGAAAGCCAATGAGATCAATGTATATGCGAATGGTTGAGATAGGCAATCAGGGTTCAAAGGATTTAGGATTCGACGATTTAAGCGACTTATGGTTTAGTAAATATGATATGCCGGCAGAAGAATTTCTTTCTGAAACAGACAAAGTATGGGACGAAGTAAGACCTTTATATGATGCTCTCCATTGCCATGTTAGAGCCGAGCTTAATGAATATTATGGAGATGATGTTGTCCCTAGTAGTGGAGCACTTCCTGTACATCTTTTAGGTAACATGTGGGGCCAATCATGGTCAAATATATATGATTTAGTTTATGCTCAACCCAAAGAGACTAAAACGGTTGATATAACAAAAGTTATAGAGGATCTTAATTTATCTGAAGTAGAAATGGTTGAGTATGCGGAAGATTTTTTTATTTCGATAGGATTTAAACCTTTGCCAGAAACCTTTTGGGAAAGATCTTTGTTTGTAAAACCAGTGGATAGATCAGTAGTTTGTCATGCTTCAGCTTGGAATCTTGATCCAGCAAATAATGATTTAAGAATCAAAATGTGTATAGAAAAAAATGAAGAAGACTTTGTCACGATTCATCATGAACTAGGACATATATTTTATTATCAAGCATACAATCATTTACCAACTTTGTTTCAGGGAGGTGCAAATGATGGTTTTCATGAAGCATTTGGCGATTTGCTTTCTTTGTCAATAACACCCGAATATCTTAAAAAAATTGATTTTATTACCGAAGAAGAGGCCGAAATTGCAGAGCAAGATCCTATTGGATTGCTTATGAAACAGGCTCTTGAGGGTGTGGTAGCAATCCCATGGACTTTAATGTTAGATAAATGGAGAGCAGGTGTATTTAATGGAGAAATTGAAGAGACCGATCTAAACAAAACATGGTGGAGAATGAGAGAAGAATATCAAGGAATTGCTCCACCAAATGATAGGACAGAGGATTTTTTTGACCCTGGTGCTAAGTATCATATTCCAGGAAACACACCTTACACCAGATACTATCTAGCCAGGATTATGCAATACCAATTTCATGAGGCCTTATGTAATCACATTGAATTTGATGGCTATCTTCACGAATGTTCAATCTATGGCGATAAAAGGGCTGGCGATAAGATAATTTCTACAATGGCTTTAGGAGAGAGTTTGCCATGGCAAGATGCATTTGAGAAAATTACTGGGACTAGAGAATTAAGTGGAAAGTCAATACTAAATTATTATGCCCCTTTAAAAGATTGGCTAGATAAACAAAACATTAACAGAACTTGTGGGTGGGAGGAATCATGAAATCAATTTTAAACATCATATTTGCGGGCGTAGCCTTTTTACTTTGTTTACTTATAGCTATTTACACAAATAGTTCAATTGTTCTAAATGCTGTTTTGCTAGCTTTTTTTATCCAGTGGGTAGCATTCGTGCCAGCCTATCTTTTTCAAACTGAAAAATTTTATGATTTAACTGGCTCCTTAACATATCTAACAATTATTTGGTTCGTTTATACTACATCAAATCACATAGGTGGTTTTAATATTGCAAACTTAATAATAGTTATGCTAATAACTATTTGGGCTATTAGGCTTGGAACATTCCTTTTCAGAAGGGTTCATAAAGATGGAGAAGATAAGAGATTTAGAACCATTAAAACTTCTGCATCACAATTTTTTATGACGTGGACCTTTCAAGGCATGTGGGTTTCAATATGTTCAATGTGTGCAATCACTGCAATATCTAGCGATACTGGATTAATTTTAAATCCTTTATTTTATATCAGTTTATTTTTGTTTTTAGTTGGCTTCTCAATTGAAGTTATTGCTGATTATCAGAAAACTGTATTCAGATCTGTTGATGGAAATAGAGACAATTTTATTTCGACTGGATTATGGTCAAAATCTCAACACCCTAATTACTTTGGTGAGATTTTGTTATGGTCAGCTGTTGCATTAATGTCATTTTCATCTTTGAGCGGAACACAATATTTAACTTTAATATCACCAATTTTTACATACGTTCTACTTGTGTACATTAGTGGTGTAAGAATGCTTGACGACATGGGTAATAAAAAATGGGGTCATTTGGAAGAATATAAGAAGTACAAGGAGAGTACGCCTGTTTTATTTCCAAAACTATAACAGTTAATCAATTGATATTAATTTGTTCCTCATATTAAAATGATTAAAAATAAATTGAAAAATTAAACCTTTTGGTGTACGCAAAATAGTTTAAAATTTTGAAAAAAATTTTATTTATTTAGCTTAGACTGTTAACATTATTAGACTTTAGGGAGTACATAATGCTTATATTATTAAAGAAAATATCTTTAACCGTACTTTTTGGCCTCAGCTTTTTTATATCAGCTAATGAATTAGTTGAAGTAAATATGGAAAGTGTGCTGGAAGTAGGGAGAGAAAATCAACAATTGTCTGCAACTTCACAGGATAAAATTGATCTTACCGAAAGACAAACAGACAAAATTGTTAACGAATACAAGGTAGTTGCAAAACAGGTTGAGGGCTTAAAGCTATATAACGCCCAAAAACGAATTCAAATTCAAGCACAGCTTGATCTAATGGATAAGTTGGACAAGCAGCTTGTTCAAGTAGTTGTTATGCAAAGACAAATACCACCATTAGCTGAAAAAATGCTAGATACTCTCGAAACTTTTATTAAATTAGATACTCCTTTTAGAATTGACGAAAGAAGAGGCCGCGTTGATCTCGTAAGATCATCTTTAGCAAAACCTAAAGTAACTGCTTCAGAGCAAGTAAGGCAGGTCTTAGAGGCATACAATATTGAAGCTGAATATGGAAGAAAGATCGATACCTATGAAGATAAATTAGCCGATGGGACTGTTGTAAATATTTTAGTCATCGGAAGAATAGGAATGTTTTATCAAACAAAAGATGAAAGATCTAGTGGGAGATGGAACAATGAAACAGGTAGCTGGGAGGAACTATCTAGTACCTATAGAAAGCCAATAAGAGATGGAATAAGAATGGCAAAAAAATTAGCTCCAACAGACATGCTTCTTATGCCAATAGTTAAAGGAGAGGCATAATGAATAATCATATATTAAAGTCTCTTTTAGCTCTCATAATTGTTGTTAACTTGCCATTAGTGGCCCAAGAAACAGAAGATGAGGCACCAGAAGTATCTACTGTCGAGGCTCTACTAATGCTTGTTAAAGAAGGCAAAACTAAAGAGCAATCAGAAAATACGAAGAGAGAAGCTAAATTTATGGCAGAAAAAAATAATCAAGCAAATATTTTGGCTGCTGAAAAAAGAGAACTTGCTAGACAAGAAAAAATTGCCGACCAACTTGAGGCAGAGTACAAAAAGAACGAAGAAATTCTTCGGGTAAAGGAAGAGGCTTATCAGAAAGAGCTCGGCTCCTTAGTTGAACTATTCGGTCATCTTCAAAGTTCTGCAGGTGAAGCAGCTGTTCAGTTTTCTGGCTCACTAACAAGTGCCGAATACGGTCTTGAAAGAGTCGCCTTTCTAAATGACTTAACAGCAAAAATGTCTGAAACAACAGAGCTTCCAACAATAGAAGAAATTGAAGGTCTTTGGTATGAACTGAAACGTGAAATGGCTGCAAGTGGGCAAGTGGTATCTTTTGATACAACAGTTATTGATCTTGATGGCGAGTCATCTTCATGTACAGTTACTAGGGTCGGATTATTTAATGCAGTTTGTGATGGAAAATATTTAGAATATGTTTCTTCGGGAGAATATGCATTTTTACCCAGACAACCAGCAGGTAGGTATACAAAGACTGCAAAAAATATTGGTAATGCTCAAGTAGGAGACCAAGTAAAATTTGGTGTTGATCCTACTGGTCCTACTGGTGGAAGTTTGTTAGCAAATCTTATCCAAACTCCTTCTCTTGCTGAAAGAGCTCAACAAGGTAGAGAAGTTGGATATGCGATTATAACCGTTGGTTTGATAGGTATTGGTATTGCATTTTGGAAACTTTGGAGTCTGTTTATTTTAGGAAAGGCTGTAAGGGCTCAAGCTGCATCAAAAGTTCTTGATGTAAGGAATCCTTTAGGAAGAGTTCTTAAGATTGGTGAAGATAACTTTAAGAAGGATATTGATACTCTAGAGTTGAAACTTGCAGAGGCAATTATGGCAGAAAGACCATCCATAGAAAGAGGCATTAGCGCAGTAAGAATCATTTCTGTTGTTGCTCCTCTAGCAGGACTACTTGGTACTGTGACAGGAATGATCGTAACTTTCCAAATGATTACTTTATATGGTACAGGAGATCCTAAGTTAATGGCTGGAGGTATATCTCAGGCACTTGTGACAACTGTATTAGGCCTATTAGTTGCAATTCCAACAACACTACTTCATTCATTTACAGCTTCATCTGCAAAGGGAATCATTAGTGTTCTAGAAGAACAAAGCACAGGTATTTTAGCAGAACGTGCCGAAACTAATTAGTAGCTAATTATGTTGTTTGCCGTCACTGAAGCCTTCTCATCCATAAGAGATTTTATGGAAGCAGGGGGAAGTGTTTTGTGGTTGATAGCAATTTTAGTATTTTTTATGTGGGCTATGATATTTGAGAGAATCTGGTACTTCTCCCATGGACATGATTTTTATGTAAAGGATCTCGCAAGTGATTGGAACAAAAGATCAGATAAAACCTCATGGCATGCATTACAAATAAGAGAAAAAATGCTTTCTCAAGCAAAAGTTGAAATTAATAAAAACTTATCAATTATTCAAACATGTGTCGTTTTGGCACCTTTATTTGGTTTATTGGGAACGGTTACTGGAATGATTGAGGTTTTTCAGGTAATGGCCTTTAATGGCGGAGGTGACGCAAGAGCAATGGCGGGAGGTGTTTCAAAAGCAACACTACCAACTATGGCTGGTATGGTAGTAGCTTTATCAGGTGTTTTTGCAAGCATATATCTCAACAGTGCATCTGAAAGACACACCAACGACTTACGTGAATTAATAAAAAGAGAACTTTAAGGAGAGAATTTATGAGAAGGAATGCGATTAGCACTGCTGTAAAAGACGAAGAAAGTGAAATAAATTTAACTCCTATGCTTGATGTGGTTTTCATCATGCTAATCTTTTTTATAGTAACGGCCAATTTTATTAAAGAACCAGGATTAGAAATTAATAGACCTGATTCAGACACAGCTGAGACTCAAGAAAATGCTGCAATTTTAATCGCAGTTGGAGCTAATGATGAAGTTTGGATGGATGGTAGAAGAATTGATGTAAGGCAAGTAAAGGCAAATGTCGTAAAAATGCTCGCAGATAATCCAAAAGGCTCAGTAGTTATTCAAGCTGATGAAAAAGCTGTAGCTGATACAATTATTAAGGTAATGGATGGTGCTAGAGAAGCAGGTGTGAGTGCCATCTCCCTTGCATCAGAACCAAAATAGTTTATGAATCAAGTTCTATCTTCAATAGCTGCGCTTACAAAACCAATACACTATGTTTATGTCAAGGCATTTGATGCCAATAAGTATGCTGCAGGAATAGGATTTTCAACAGTTATAACTGCTTCATTGTTTTTTATAATGGTTATTCTTATCTCACTTGGAGATAGTGGTATTAAAGAGGATACATCAGTGAAGCTTGCAGATATTGTTATGCCAGAAAGACAAATCGATACTTTTATGACAGAAGTAGATAAGCCAGATAAACCAGAAGAGCAGCCTGAGGATATTGCTCAGCCTGAACTTGATTTGGCTCCTCTTACAGGCATAGATGTATCAGTTGCAAAACCAAAACCAAATTTTAGTGCAGGTGGATCATTTTTTAGAGATGGTGAATATATTCCTCTATTTAAAGTGATTCCAATATATCCTAGAAGAGCACAAGAAAGAGGTACCATGGGTTATGCCCTTGTCGAATTTACAATTACAGATTCTGGCAGTGTGGAAAATGCAACAACTATTGAAGGTTATTGCAGTAGCAAAAGACCTGATGATCCTGAAGTAGAATTTAGATCATGTTCCATGTTCAACAGTGCTTCATCAAGGGCAGCGTTGAAGTTAAAATATAAGCCTAAAATTGTTGATGGAAAGGCAGTAGCTGTTGAAGGTGTACTGCATAGATTTACATACATATTAGATGATACTTAAGAATGATAAATAAGAATTTTTCGACATATTTATTTTTTGCCTTAGCAATTATCCTGGGTCTTCATTCATTTGATATAAATGCTCAGCAATCTTCAAATGCTTCTTCAAGCTCAGAAAACAACAATCTAGCCCCTACAAGAAAATATAAAAAGGCTAGAGCCTTACAATCAAGTACCGCAAAGAAAATGGCAAAGGTTTATGAAGCACTAGAAAATGTTGATGAAAAAGGCGAGCCAGCTCCTGATATGGATGTTGTGTATTCAATCCTTAATGAATTAAGAAATAATAAAGATGACTTAAAAAGCTATGACAGATCCGTAATGTGGAATGCTTGGGCATATGTTTATTTTAGTGACGGTGATTACGTTAGAGCAATGACAGCATATAAAAATTTAATTAATGAGCCAGAAGTAACAATAGGTTTGCGTGTAAGCGCTCTACTTTCTTTGGGGCAGCTATACCTAGTCCAAGAGGATTATAAGAGTGGCATTGATTATATCCTCCAATGGATGAGAGAAGTCGAAACTGTTACAGCACAATCTTGGTCTTTGCTTGGCCAAGCATATTTTCAGACAGGAGAGTATAGGAAATCACTTTCTTCGATTGAAAAAGCTATAACACTCGCAGAGGAAGAAGGATACAAACCGAGAGAAAACTGGTACGTAATAATGGCGGCAAATATCGGCGAGCTTAAAAATGAAATTGGCGAAAAAGAGTCACTTTTAAGACAAATAGATATATATGAAATTTTGGTTAATCTTTACCCTAAAAAAACATATTTTATTCAGCTCGGTGGGTCTTACGGACAACTGGGTAGGGAAAGAGACTATATGATCACTTTAAAAGCAGCATATGCTAAGGATTTTTTGGATAAAGAATCAGAATATTTAGCATTAGCTCAATTGCTCTTACTTAATAAGAATCCATATTGGGCTGCAGAGGTTTTAATTGCAGGTCAAAATAAGATGATTACGATCATTGATGAAGACACTGACAAAGAAAAAATAGTTCCCGTTGTTAAAAAGACTGAAAAAAATCTCAAGCTTCTAGCAGACTCTTGGAGGATGGCTCAAGAAATTGATAAGGCAATTCCTGTCTTGGAAGAATCTGCTAAATTATCAAAAGATGGTGAATCATTTGTTTTGCTAGGTAATTTATATTTATCAGAAGACAAATTAGAGCAAGCAGTAAGCTCAATCAAAAAAGGTCTTGCAAAAGGCAAGATCAAGAATCTCTCACAAGTCTATTTGACACTTGGACAGGCTTATTTTGAACTACAACAGTTTGATGAAGCTAAAAAGAACTTTAGAATTGCTGCAAGAGATGAAAAGAAGAACATTAAAAAACAGGCAAATAATTGGATTAGATATACTGAGAACGAAGAAATTCGTGTTAAAAATTTAGCTCTAAGAAGAGACTTTATTCAGAACTCAAGCTCGACCTAGATTCTAATATATTCCTCAACTGTAAAGTCATAATCGTTTTCTTTATCTTTGAAGAAGAAATTACTGCTTGTATTCTTCCAATCTGAGTAATCAATTTTTGGATAAAAAACATCACCTTCAATATCACAATCAACCTTGGTAAGTACAAGTTTATTTGCTATTTCAAGCGTATCTCTAAAAAGATAACCACCACCAATAATTACAATTTCATCTTTTCCTTTCTGAAAACATATTTCTTTAGCATCTTTTATAGCTTCTTCAGTACTGCCGAATACCGTCACTCCATCTACGTTATTCAATGTATTTGATACAACATAATTTATTCTGTTTGGAAGCGGCCGTCCAATCGATTCATAGGTCTTTCTCCCCATTATTAATAATTTATTTGTTGTATATTCTTTGAAATGTTTTAAATCTGTTTTTAAATTCCACGGAAGATCATTATCTTTTCCAATTACGTCATTATTAGATAAAGCTACTACATGTGAGATGATTATCATTAGACAGCCATCCTTGCTTTAATTGGAGGATGAGGGTTGTAATTTTCAAGAACAAAATCATCAACTTTGCAGTTATTAAGATCTTCAATACAATTTAATTTTGGCATTTTAAGTTTCGGGAGTGGCCTAGGTTCTCTAGATATTTGCTCTTTTGCTTGATCAATAGCGTTCATATATATATGCGCGTCTCCAAATGAATGCACAAATCTCTTCGGTTTTAAATTTAAAATTTCTGCAAAAATTGATAACAAAAGCGCGTAACTTGCAATATTAAAGGGTACTCCAAGAAACATGTCGGCACTTCTTTGGTACATATGACAGCTTATAGTTCCATGCGAAACATAGAACTGTGACATTACATGACAAGGAGGCAGGGCCATTTTATCAAGCTCATTCACATTCCATGCAGAAAGTATATGTCTTCTTCCATCAGGATTGTTTTTAAGATTATAAAGAAGCTCTTTAATTTGATCGATGCCTGCCCAATTTCTCCATTGAACTCCATATACGGGACCAAGTTTTTTTTCACTATCTGTATTTATGTATCCTAAATTTTTGCCTTGGGTATCTGCATTATCAGTCCAAATAGTAGAAAACTTATTAAGATCTGTTAATTCAGTTCTATCTTTGTTAAATCTAATTTCAGCCAACCTTCTTTCGTCATCTGAACCTTCTAAAAACCATAATAATTCAGATACAACACCTTTCCATGCTAAAGCTTTAGTTGTTACCGCAGGAAAGCCATCCTCTAGATTAAATTCAATCTGATGTCCGAATGAAGAAATAGTTCCTGTATTTGTTCTGTCCTCTTTTTTGTCACCATTATCAAGAATGTATTCAAGAAGATCTAAATATGCTTTCATGCATTTTTCCTAGAATAAATAAAAATTAATATACCAGCAATTATCATTGGCAAACATAAAACTTGTCCCATGCTTAATGAATCAAGTAATACATATCCAATATGAGAATCTGGTTGTCTATAAAATTCAATTATAAATCTAATTAGGCCGTAAAAAATTAAAAAAGAAGAAGAAATAATCCCTTTTATTTTAGTCATTTTACTTATGCTAAACAAAATAATAAATAGCAAAATACCTTCACCAAAGCTCTCGTAAAGTTGGGAAGGATGCCTTGTTAAACCAAATGGATCTGTTGGGAAAATAAAGCCCCAGTCGCCGTTTGTAGCTTTGCCATAAAGCTCACCATTTAAAAAGTTTCCTACTCTAACTAAACCCAATCCAATTGGCATAGATAGAGCAACTCCGTCCATTAGTTCAAAAAATTCAATATTTTTTCTTTTACAAAATATTATTAGGCTTGTAATCACACCGATCAAGCCCCCATGAAAACTTAACCCACCTTGCCAAATATAGAATAACGATAGGGGATTGCTAATTAATTGGTCAGTTCCATAAAAAAGCATATATCCGATTCTTCCACCACACATTGCACCAAAAAATAATCCATATAGGAATACCATATCGTTTACTTCGTCTTTAGTTAATCCCGTATCTGTGATGATTTTATTTTTAGATAAGAATAAATAAATTAATATTGCTGACATCAACCAAGTTACCGCGTAGTATTGAATTTTTAGCGAGCCAATCTCTATTATGGAAGGATTATTAAAAAAATCTGACAATTCTATAATCATACTAAAAACATATATATAGAAACTATAAAAAACCATGAAGCTAATAGTTTATTAAGGGTTTCTTGTGAAAGATAGTGGGCTAGATCTGCACCATACTTAGCAGCAAAAATACTTGTAATAGAGACACCTAAAACAGCTGGAAAATATACGTAGCCAAAACTAAACTTTGGCATTTCTGATAATCCAATACCGGCAAAAATATAGCCTATAGTTCCAAAAATTGCTATCGGTACTCCACATGCTGCAGATGTACCAATAGCTGTAGTAAGACTTAGTCCCGACGATTTAAAGTATGGTACTGAAAAAACACCACCGCCAATACCGAGTATAGAAGAGAAAAATCCTATCATTGAACCTGCAAAAACAGATTTTTTATTATTAAACTCAAACTCTTTTGAGCTCAGGTTTATATTAAATAAAATTTTTATACCCATAAGAAAGATAAATAATGCAATTGTAAGTTTTAAAATTAGCCCTTTTATTTGAACTGCGAATAAAGCTCCCATGAGAGCCCCAAAAGTTATACCCAAAGCTACAGGTTTAAAATATTCAAAATTTATTGACCCCTTATTATTATGAGCATTTGCTGAAGATAAACCTGTAAATATTATGCAAGCTATAGCAGACCCTATTGCCATATGAACAACAATAGAGCTTTCAAAACCTAAATTTATAAAAGTTCCAATTAGAACTGGTACTATAACTAGCCCACCACCAATACCAAAAAGACCTGCTAATAAACCTGCTACAACTCCAAGTAAGGCAAATAATAATAATTCATCAAACATTTTCGAACTCTTTGCAAAAAGAATATTTTAGTTCATTTAAAGCATTGAAATAGACATTTTCTTTGAAAGATACAATTACTCTTAGAGGATACCAATATGATACCCACTTAAAATCTTCAAACTCATTATCAGGATCGTTTTCAAAAGAAATCTCTACGTCTTTTAATAGTCTGAACAGGAACCATTTTTGTTTTTGACCTTTGAATTTTCTACTGACTATCTTTCTTCTACTTTGTTTTGGAATATCATACTTTAGCCAATCTTTAATTGATTCTATTAGTACTACATCCTCAGACTTTACTCCAACTTCTTCATATAACTCTCTTTTAGCAGCTTTTAGCGGCGACTCATTTGAATCAATTCCTCCTTGAGGAAACTGCCAACTATTCATACCTTTTCTCTTACAAATAAGAACTTTTCCATTTAAATTTGCAATAACTAGACCAACATTCAATCTGTAACCTTTTTCCTTCATATGTCTAAGATTTATTTTTATCTATGTTTTGGTTAATCATATATACAAAAATTAAACTTAAAAAAATTAAGATAAGGCTAGGGCTTGCCGCCATTATCCATTCGCCCTCACTAGTAAAATTGTATATCTTGGTTGATAAAGTATCGAAACCCACTGGCCTTAATAATAATGTAGCAGGCTGTTCTTTAATTGACTCTATAAAAACTATCATTAAACCAAGAAGAGCAGCAGACTTCATATGTGGAAAGTAAAATTCGCTGAAAGCTTTTAATGGTTTTGCAGGCATTGTAGATAAAGCTTTTTCAGAAGTGTTTTGAATATTGGCAAGAGATGCTGAGAGATAATTATAGGCCGGAGTCATAAATCTTAATGATAAGCAAAAAACTAATCCAAAAATTCCATAAGTCGTTATTGAAATATTAAAAAAATATCCAAACGAAACCAATAAGCCAGCTGAAATTACAGATCCTGGGATGGCATAACCAGAGGTAATTACTGAAATTATATTTTTTATACTTTTGGAACTTCTATAAGTTAAAGCAAGACTAATAGCAAAGAAAACCGTCACCAATGATGCACTAATTCCAAGAACAAGAGAATTAAAAAATAAATAGATATTCTCAGTACTAAAAAGACCATTTTTTGAAAGACTCCAAATAAATAATTGAATTAATGGAGCCACAAATACCACCAAAAATATCAATGTACAAATGGTTGTAGCTAAGTATGCTTTAACAGTATTAAGATTTGTTTTTTCAAATATTTCAGACGTCCTTGAGGCTAGGTTAATTTGTTTATTATCATAATACTTACTGATTAGTATTACAGCCACTACAAAAACAAATAGATAGCCTGCAAGCTTTGCTGCTGAATAGTAGCTCTGATATCCAAACCATGCATTATAGATACCAACTGTGAATGTTTCTATTCTAAGTGTTGAAACTCCTCCAAAATCTGCAACAGTCTCAAATATAACTAAAGACATTCCTCCAACAATTGCTGGCCAAAGTGAGGGAATGATAACTTTAAAAATAGTTTCGATATTATTTTTACCTAAGGTTTTGGATGCTTTAAATAAGTTTATACCCATTGATGATAGCTGCACTTTAACAAGCAGATATATGTATGGAAACAATGCCATGGACATAATAATTGAAGCTCCAAGAAGATTTTTAATTGAAGGTAGTGAGATATTAAAATCTCTAAGAAAAGTTGAAATTGGGCTAGCATATTCAAATATTCCAACATAAATAAAAGCATAAACATACGCAGGAAAAGCAATCGAAAGGCTTAGACTCCAGCTAAAGAATTTATTCCCTGGAAAGTTATAAAACGTAATTAACAATGCCAAAGGAACAGCAATAAATGCTGAGATAATCGCTGTTAAAAATGAAAGAATAAATGTATTTTTAATAAGATCAAATAGGTATTCATTAGTTATATATTCAATATCTACTCCCTTAAAAAATGACAAATAAAAAAAGGAAACAAAGAAGATTAATGATGCAACTATCCATGGCATTCCAACATATTTCCATATTTTAAGATTATGCATTATTTTTCGTCTTCCAGACTTTCAGCACCTTTTTCGAGTTTGCTTCCTAAAACATTTATTCTAGTCTGAAGATTTTGTACATCTTTTGTTGCTCCATCTAGTCTTTTTAGAACAGAAGAAGTGTTAGCATCAAAATTTGAAAATTCTTTTTGAATACCCCTTACCACACTCGCCACTTTGGTAGCAGTCTCGTTAAGTTTGAGATAATGATGACCAGTTCTTACCATATCCAAAAAAGCTGCTAATGTGTTTGGGCCCATAATAAGAGTTTTCTTTTCAGTAAAACTTTCCTCTCTCAAGCCTTCAATTTGATTAATTAAATCAAGAATCTTTTCAGAGGGTATATATAGAATTACATAATTAGATGTAATATTTCCTATAAGATATTTATCTGAAATATCATTAGCATCAGTTAAAACTTCATTTCTAAGATTGACCAAAATTTTCTTTCTTTCAGTACCTGTATTTGCATCTTGGTATTTTTGATATTGCCCAGCATAAAACTTAGAATCAATGGGAATAATTACACCCTCTGCTGAGGTAATTGAACAATCAACAAGATCCCTAGACTCAGGATTGATTTGATGTTGAAATTCATAACTATTGCTGGGCATTATGTCTCTAACAATTGACTCTAAATTCCACTCACCTAATCTGCCTGTGGTGACATTTCCACCTAAAAATCTATTTAATTCGTTAAGAGGTGTGGTAACTGATGCTAAATCTAGCTCAATTTTATTTAGGTCTTTTGAAACTTCATTGAGTTTATTTTGAATGTTTTCATTACCGCCTTTGTCGATTGAATCTTTACTTTTAATCCTGAATAAAATGAAGATTAAGATGCTTAAAATTGCTATTAAACATATAAATATTAAGTAATTGATCATGATGTTAGTATAAAATGTCATTAAGATTATGCATCAAGAAATTATAACAAGGTTTAAGTCCCTTAAAGATAAGCAATTGTCGATCGATATAACAAGAGGCAAACCAGATGTTGAGCAACTAGATCTATCTAATGAGCTTTTAAGTGTTTCAATATCAACCTTTTCTGAAGATGGTGCCGACCTAAGAAATTATGGCGAACCTTTTGGAATATTAGAAGCTAGAAGATTGGGATCGGAATTATTAGATGCACCTATTGGGAATATACTTGCCTGTGAACAATCAAGTTTATTGCTTACCTATCAAACTATACTGTCTAATTTTCTCTTTGCTGAACCAATACCATGGAAAGATATTAAAAATCCGAAATTTATATGTCCTGTCCCAGGATTTGATAGACATTTTATGATGTTAAATGACTTTGGTATTGAAGCATTACCAGTTCCCTTAAATGAAGATGGTGTTGATATTGGGTCTTTTCAGAAAATTTTAGAAAGTGAAGATAGTGTTGTCGGCATGCTTGGTGTGCCCAGACATTCAAATCCTTCAGGTGAAATTTATTCCGATGATAATTTGTTAAATTTATTTAAGATTGGAAAAAATTTTTCAAGAGAATTTCTATTTATTTTTGATCATGCTTATTTAATTCATGACTTTCTTCCCTCAAAAAAACAAAAACCACTATGGGAAATTGCTTCAGAGGCAGGCGTTGAGGAACAAACTGTTATAACAACTTCATTTTCAAAGGTTACCTTTGGTGGTGGAGGAATTTCTTTCGTTGCAGCATCTGGTAATCCCTTAAAGTTAATTAAAAAGGTAAGGACAACAATGATAATTTGTCCAGATAAGCTAAACCAGAAAAGACATGTTGAGTTTTTTAAAACTACTGAAAGTGTAAAGAAGCATATGAAAAAACATGCTGAACTTATCAGACCAAAATTTAAAATAGCGCATTCTTTTCTTGAAAAACTACCGCAAGAATGTGGAAAATTTTCAACACCGACCGGAGGATATTTTATAACTTATTCAACTGCGAAACCTATTGCCACAAAGGTTGTGTCTTTGTGTAAAGAAATGGGAGTGCTTGTTACACCCGCAGGATCAACGCATCCAAAAGGTCATGATCCAAATGACAGTGTTATCAGACTAGCACCAACATATGTTTCACAAAATGAGCTTTCGGATGCTATGAATGTTTTTACCACAGCTGTTCTAATAGCACACTATGATTTAAAAGTTTAATTTTTAGTTTTTTCATGTGGAACGTAGGATGTTCCATTAAAGTGAGAAAAAATTTTTGAAATGTCCGGATGGTTTGCTGGAATACCTGAAATATCAATATTAAGGTTTTGTTCCGAAACATAAGCAATATAGAAAATCTCCTCATTTTCTGCAAAGAGATGATAGAAGGGCTGATCTTTTTTTGGTCTAAAATCTTTTGGAATAGCGTTATACCATTCTTCAGTATTATTAAAGGTCGGATCAAGGTCAAAAATTACTCCCCTGAAGTTTAAAAATTTGTGTTTTACAACATCACCTATTGAAAACTTTGCTTCCACTAAATCTTGCATTATATTTATACAGTAAACTATTAAAGGAAAAATGTCATGACAGATGATTTAATTGTATTAACAACTTACGATATAAAAAATACAGAAATAATTGAACATATTGGCCTTGTTCAAGGAAGCACTGTAAGAGGTAGAAATATTGGTTCTGATTTTTTAGCGCAGCTTAAAAATGTTGTGGGAGGCGAATTAGTTGGTTATTCAAAATTATTAACTAGTTCCCGTGAACAAGCTTATTCAAGAATGATAGATGATGCTAAATCTAAAGGAGCAAATGCTGTTCTAGGTTTTAGATTTCAAACCTCAACAGTTGCCTCAGGCGCTGCTGAAATTCTAGCTTATGGCACAGCTGTAAAAATAAAAAAGGAAGAAAATGAATAAAACTGAAAAAATAGCTTTAAGGGAATCAATTATTGTAGTTCTTATGGGTGCGGCAATTAATTTCCCACTTCAAACTTATCTACTGTGGCTGACAATTGATAATTGGCAATGGTCAGACCCTCTTAAAATATCAATATTTATACAGATAATAATAACTATTGTAGCTCTCTTGCGGGTCTACGTAATTAGAATGAGATTTCAAAGAGGCAAGTTTTAGTCGTCTTTGTTTGTTTTTTCGTCAGATCTTTTTTTGCCAGCCTTCATTTTCTTTTTTGCAGCCATCATTCTCATTTGGACTCTTTTATTTATCATGTCTTTGCACCATACATCATAAACAGTAGAGTAATTTCCAATTAAATCTGAAAGCAGAACAACTTCAAGCCATTTTTCTTCATTTTCCGGATTCATCTCAATTTCTTCCCATACTGTCTCACTTAGTGAGAGTAAACCAGCGATCCCATCTTTTGTTTCCTTGCACTCTTTGAAATTCATAAGATAATTAGGATGATCCATTAAGCTATTTCTGTTTTTTTCGATCGACCCTTTATGATTGTCAGCTAACAAAATTACAGACAAGAAGGGCACCACTAATAATAATAATTTGTTCATTTTTTCCTCGTTTTTATACCTATATATTAAAGACTACATTTTTTAAAAAAAAGTTCAAATATATATTTACATTTAATTTTAAGTGTCCATAATGCACCGATATTCATACTAATGAACATAGCTCTGAGTGTTTATTAGTATGAATATTTTAGAAATAATCCAAATTTTAAGTGTTTTATTCGGTACATTGATTGCTGCACCCCTTGTTGTTTCAAAAAAAGCAAAAAAAAGATTAGTTGGTTTGTGTGCAGTAATAGCAGGAAGCTTTTTAGCAATTATCGTGCAGTTTTATCTTGGGCTGTATTATTTCGTATTTGCAAATTTTTTCTGGCTTATAAATGCATGTAATGGCATAAAAAAAATTAACAGATCAAAAAATAAAAATATTAAGATCTAGTTAAATCATCATATTCTAAAAAAATAATTCCTTTGCTTTGATCAGACATTTTAGATATTAATGAAAATGCAACATCAGAGGCACTTATATTTTTATATTTTTTGAGAGGACCTATCAAAAAGTATCCCAAAATATTTGTGACTAGCTCAAAAACAATCACCGCATAGTTAACTGGCTCATTTAATCTTTCCCCTAGTAGATGTCCTGGCCTTGCAATGACAACCTTTTCATAATCCATTGATATAATTTGATCTTCAGTTTTGCCTTTTACATCTAAGTATGAGTTAAGAGATCCTGATTTGGCTCCCACTGCAGATATAAGACCTATTGATGTTGCTCCATGTTTTCTTCCAAATAAAGCGATATTTTTAATAAAATCATGATCAACTTTTTCAAAACTTTTCCTGCTTTTTTTAGGAAGATAAGCAAGCTCCATAATAGATAGTCTTTTGCCAATGGCAATGTATACCTCATCGAACCTATATTCGTTAGAAATAGAATCAATCTCAGAAAATTCTGTAACTATCTGTTTAATATCTTTATTTATCTTAAGTTCTTTTCTTAACAATAATGTGATATCAAAAACTTTAGTATCAAATGATTTAAGGATGTTGCTACCAAGGAGACCTGACGCTCCCACAATTAAAATTTTCTTATTCATTTATTATCAATTCAATAGATTTAGTAAGTTCATCTATCGATTTAGATCCATCTAAAGCAACTTCAGCATATTTTTCATACATTGGTTGCCTCTCAATATATACCTCGGGAATAGATAATCCATCAGGCACAGCAAGACCTCGCTCTTGACCGACTCCAATTCTTTCAATAATCACATCGAGAGGCGTATCGATATAAATTATTTTTGAAAAAGACATAAGGTGATGTATAGATATGCTTGAATATATTGCACTACCTCCTGTTGAAATAATTTCAGTTGTTCTATCAAGGCCAAGAATGGCTTTTTCTTCTGCAGATCTTACAAACTTATACCCAAACTCCTTTTTCACATTTTCTAAGCTCATTTTGTATTCACTTTCTATAAGATGATCTGTATCAACAAAACTTAGACTATATTTTTCTGAGATAGCTTTACCTAATGTAGATTTACCACATCCGGCCATACCTATAAAACTTATATTATTCATTCTTATATGACTTTGGGAGTGTGTCATGTTGTTTTAAGTTATCATTAATCTCATACCATGAGGCTTTTGATCCAACGTAGACATGATGAGCTTCAGGCAAACTAATATCTCCATTTATAGCCCCGACAGAAATATAGTACTTTTCTGATTTATTCTTGTTAAAAAACATTATATTTGATCCACAAATTTCACAAAATACTCGTTCACAATCTTGAGAAGAAGCATATGTTTTAGTATTTTGTATGCCAGATTTGTACCTAAAAAACGATTTTTCCACCTCAATAAAACTAGCAAATGCTGAACCATGAGATCTTCGACATTGGGAACAATGACAATATGAAAAGTACTTAATTTCTTGATTTATTTCAAATGAAACTTTTCTACATTCACAATTTCCACTAAGTCTATTCATTTTTAGCAAAGTCCTCATTAGCCTTTATGAGTTCATGAGTTATTTCTTTTTCAAAAGCACTATGACCAGAGTAGGGCGCAACTATTAATTCAGATTCAGGCCAATTTTTTGATAA
This sequence comes from uncultured SAR86 cluster bacterium, assembly GCA_902632555.1. GTDB lineage: Bacteria > Pseudomonadota > Gammaproteobacteria > Magnimaribacterales > D2472 > SAR86A. The sequence goes on from CACPCZ010000004.1 coordinate 64,021, forward strand.
TTCCCAGGCTGTTTCCATCGGACAAACAATATCATATCTACCTTGAATTATCTTAGTTGGTATGTGACGAATTTTATCAATTGAAGAAGAAGAAATTAGTTGATTTTCATTTTCAAGAAAACCTTTATTTATAAAATAATGATTTTCAATAAGTGCAAATGCCAAAGCAAATTTAGATTCTGAATACGACGAAACCATATCAGGTTTATGACCGAGCGTACTTACAGAACCCTCCCATTTAGACCATGCTATTGCGGCCTCCATTTTCTTTTTTTCATCATTTCCTATAAAAATTTTGTAGTATGCATCCATTAAATCATGTCTATCTTCTTCTTGAATAGGTTTTAAAAAACCCTCCCAGGCTTCTGGAAATATTCTGCTAGCTCCATCTTGGTAAAACCACTTTAGCTCTTTATCTCTCAACATAAAGATTCCTCTAAGAACTAATTCTGAAACTGAATCCGGATATGTTTGAGCATAAGCTAATGAAAGGGTACTTCCCCAAGAGCCACCAAATACAAGCCATCTTTTAATTCCGAGTTTTTCTTTGAGTCTCTCAATATCATCAACTAAATCCCAGGTTGTATTGTTTTCTAGACAAGCATGAGGCTTGCTCCTTCCGCAGCCGCGTTGATCGAATATTACAATCCTAAATAATTCTGGATTAAAAAAACCTCGAACTTTTGTACTCCCCCCACCACCTGGACCACCATGAAGAAAAATAGCAGGTTTGCCATTAGGATTTCCACATTCTTCAAAGTAAATTTTATGGTCATCAACCTCTAGGTATCCTGTTGAATATGGCTCAATATTCTCAAAAAGAGTATTTATTTGACTCACGATAGAAGCATCTTTTCAGTAATATCCCATAATTTTGATGCTTCATCAGATTCTACAGCCCAGTCGGCTACACCAAAATATCTTCGAAGAGATTCATCAACCTCATGTTTTCTTTTGGAAACATCGCAGTCTTCACAAAATACTCCACCTGTATCATTTAGTTTTGGACTTGTTGCACACCAAAGACTAGTTGATGCACCTTGGCTAGTTGTCTTAAAGAAATTTTTTGCCATTTCTGATGGTGACCCATCTTCATCCATCCAACCTAGAGCAATCATTTCTTCTTTTTCAAGATGTCGCTGAAGAGGCGTGATGATACCACCAGGATGAACGGAAAAACCAGATACACCTTTATCTATCATTCTTCTGTGAAATTCAATTGCGATTAAAGAAGATGCTGTTTTAGATTGGCCGTATGCCATCCATTTATCGTAAGGATTATTTTGAAAGTGAATATCATCCCAAAGTATGCCGGTCAGTGAATGTGCTGAGGATGAAAGGCTTACAAATCTTGCACCTTCATTTCCAGCCATTGTATCCATTAATTCTCTGGTAAGTAAAAAATGACCTATATGATTTATGGCAAATTGACTCTCCCAATCATTTCCTAATCTAGTTTCAGGACAAGCCATTATTCCAGCATTATTTATTAATAGATCTAGTTTCTCAAAGTTATCTTTAAAATCCTCTGTAAATTTTTTAACTGAATTTAAATTGCCCAAATCCATTTCAACAATATTTTCTTTTGAAACTATGTCTTTAAGATTTTGCATAGCAATGTCTACTCTTTTGGCAGGAATGATGACATTTGCTCCCACATCAACCAGGGCCCTTGTAGTTTCAAGACCAATGCCTGAGTAACCACCAGTAACAATAGCTATCTTTTCTTTTAGATCTAGCCCTTTTGTAATTTCATCAGCATTTGTCTTAGCGTGAAAGCCCGATTTTAATGGTATTTGTTCTTTTGATATCATATATGTATTGTAACCTTCTTTAAGAAACATAAAAATGAAAGTAATAGTTTTGGGTGCTTGTGGTGGCATGGGAAGATACGTTTCGAAATCCATTTCATTATTTCAAGAAATTGATGATCTAGTCGTTGCAGATTTAAATTTAAAAGATGCTGAGCTTTTTGCCTCCCAATTAGGTCCTCATGCAAAAGGAATCGCAGTTGACATTAATGACACTGAAAGCTTATTAAGAGTCTTATTAAATTACGATGTTGTTTTAAATACTGTTGGACCTTTTTTTAAATTTGGTTATCAAGTACTAAAAACCTCCTTAGAAGCCAATTGCCACTACATGGACATTTGCGATGATTGGGAACCAACAGAGAGAATGTTAGAGTTAAATAATATTGCTAAAGAAAAAAACCTGACAGCAATACTAGGTCTGGGAGCAAGCCCAGGTATTACAAATTTACTAGGAAAAATTGCAATAGATCATTTAGATATAGCTCATACAATTTATACAGGCTGGAATTTAGAGGAGGCACAACCCGAGCCCGTATCTTCTCAAAAGGAAATTAATGCAGCTATGATCCATGGGATTGAGCAAATTACCGGAAAAGTAAAGATCTTTAAGGATGGTAAATTCGAGATGGTTAACCCCCTTAAGGAACTTAAAGTTTCATATCCTAATATTGGAACTCATAGTGCATTTATTTTTGGTCATCCTGAAGCAATTACATTTCCATATCATTACAAAGATCTTTTAAATTCAGTCAATCTTGCTCACGGAAATAAATCTACCATTTTTGTTTTAAAAATTATGAGGAAATTAATTAACCTAAAAATACTTACAAAAAAAACAGCTGCACGATTTTTAGAATGGTTGGAAAAACAAGAAGCTTCAAAAAAAAATGTTCAAGCAAACTCTTTACCAGAAATTTATGCTTTAGCAATAGGATTTAAAAATGGTAATGAAGAGTCTGTTGGAGTATCTCTTGATGGAGAACCATCAAGAGAACTAACAATGGGTGAGGCAACAGGCTATCCTCTGTCTCTTGGCCTTAAAATGTTTCTTAATAACGAAATATCAGAAAGAGGAATTATTGCACCTGAAAGTAAATGCATTGATCATAAAAAACTATTGATGGAAATTTATGAATCGTTTGGCATGAAAGATGCAAAAATAAAAATTGATAAATCTTGGTAATTATAATGGTGCCCAGAGGTGGGATCGAACCACCGACACAAGGATTTTCAGTCCTTTGCTCTACCAACTGAGCTATCTGGGCTTAAATTGAACCTTGGATTATAGGCAAGTTTACAACCGTTGTCATTAAGTGCGATTGGTTAAGCACGAACTCTTTCGTTAGTAGGATCATAAAGAGATCCCTTACCAACTATTTGAACTGTCATGGGATATAAACCATCGCCACCTTCATTAAAGTATTCAATTAGTAATGACTTGCCCTGAACAGCAATTTCTTTTGGAAGATAGCCCATAACAACAAATTTCTTTAAAGACGGACAATAAGACATACCGGTTGTGTATGATCTTCTACCTTTGGTGTCTATTGGTACCTTACCTGTTGCAGGATCAATAATCGGTGAGATACCAACAGGATATCTTGTATTTCCTGATACATTGAGATCATCTAATGTCATTGTGCACAGAATTGCACATGGATCCTCATCTCTTTGTGAAAGATGAGCTGCTTTCCCATGGAAATCTGCTTCTTTAACAAGAGGCCTTTGAATAGCTGCTTCAATGGCAGTATATTCTGTTTCGAGATCTGCACCTTGAAGTCTAAAACTTTTTTCGAGCCTTCTACTATTGGCATATGTTTCAATGCCAACTGGTACTACACCAACCTCAAGCAATGAATCATATAAGGCCAAACCATCCTCTTTATTATTATCAAAGTAAATTTCCCATCCACTTTCACCAACATATGAGATTCTAGCCGCCCAAACATCCACTTTCTTTCCACCTAACAAATTAAGTGTTAAATTTTTTGCAGTTACAAATGGAAAATTATTAATATCAATCTCATTAGGATCGATAAAATTACCCAAAGCATTAACAGCTTTTGGTCCCCATAATCCTATAGTTGCAATATCATGAGTTCTTATATTTATATCTGCGTCCAATCCTTTATCATCTCTGTAATTTCTTAATGTAACCCAGTCACGATTTCCGTCAGCACCACCTGTTACAACTCTGTAGCTATCAGAACCTAAACGTGAAATAGTAAGATCTGCATGAACTCCACCATCTTCATCTAAGAAATTTGTGTAAATAACTTTACCTTCAGGCGTATTACCACCAACCTTGGCTACTGATAAGTATTCCAGCATGCGTTCAGCATCTGGGCCTTTTATATCCATGATAGGAAAGTGAGATAAATTAATCATGCCAACAGAATCGCTCATTGCAAGATGTTCAGCATTAGCAACATCGTAAGGAACATGACGAGTATCCCACTCGTTTTCTCGTAAAGGCACTTCTTTTATGTAATTGTCTAGTTTTTCTCTATTACTCATGTATGCTAGGGCTCTTTCCCAACCTGCAACTTCATTTTCAAAGTGTCCACCCAGCTCTTTTTCTCTCTCATAAAATGGACTTACAAACATTTCTCTCTGAGTAATATATGGCTCTCTAGGATGAACAGCTGGAGTATAAATAGTCTGAGAGTTTTCAAATGCTCTTGTCTTTACAAAATCTTTTTCTTTTTGATGTGGATAGAACCTCGAGATGTCAAAAGAATGCATATCAACTTGAGTTTTACCATGGACCATTGCTTCAGCACATAGTCTGGCACAACCAGGTCCGTCTTTTACCCAAACAGCCTCACATAGCCAAAAACCTCTTACTTCAGGACTTTCACCAATCAAAGATCCTGCATCGGCTGTCACAGAAAGTAGCCCATTGAATGAACTTTTTTCGTCCCATCCTAATTCACTAAGAATTGGCGTAGTTTCAAAAGCTTTCTCTAGGGGTTCGGCTATTTCCTCTAGTTCTAAATATCTCATCGAATCAGATAACATAGTTTTATCTGGATTACCTATATCTTCAGGATCGACAAGTCTAGGATTTTTGTCTTCATAAAAACCCCATTCGAGCATACCTCCATGAAACTTTCCTGTATCTCTAACGTAAGCAGAGTTGCCTTGATCTCTTAGAAGCGGATAAACAAGCATTTCTTCAGTATCTTGTATTTCTTCGTATGGCCCAAAAAATAACAATGGATGTTCAACAGGCATTAATGGAACCCCGACACCTGCCATGTCGCCCATTAAAGGCCCCCAAATTCCTGAGGCAATTACAACTTTATTTGTTTTAATGATTCCCCTATCAGTTTTAACTGCAACAATTTTTCCATTTTTTGTTTCAAATCCCGTAGCTGGAGTATTTGTAAATGTTTTTAAAGCACCTTTCTCTTTAGCAGTTTCAACAGCGAAATTAACAACTTCTTGTGATCGCGGAACCACAAGACCTGCATCTGGATCCCACATAGCACCAATCATAGAATCCTCTTCAAGTAAGGGGAATTTTTCAACTGCTTCAGCTGCAGATATTAATCTTACATTAGTGCCAAATGCTTTGCCTGATGCAACTTTTCGTTTTAATTCTTCCCAACGCTCATCGTCACCCTTGCGGCAAATTTCTAAGCCACCTTTTTTTAAAAAAAAGCCATTATCTTCGTAAAATTTTCTACTGAACGAAGTTGTCCAACAACCTAATTTGTCATGTGTAGTGTTGTAAACAAAATCGGATGCATGAGCAGTTGAAGCAATATCTGAGGGGATTATTGTAGACTTTTCTAGCCCTACAATATTTTTTTGACCAAGTTCAGCCAACCAATATGCCAGCATTGAACCTACAATTCCACCCACACCTACAATTACAACATCTGCTTCTTCTGGAAATTTTGAGTTGGATTTATCTGACATAGTATCGAAATTAAACTCTATTTTTTTTACTTTGTAAATCAAAATATTTATAGTTTTTGATAGGTAAAATCTGATATTAATTTTCTATTTTTGAGAGGATTTTTTATGGAAAATTTGTTTAAATTTTGATAATTTTATTTTCTAAAAAAACTAAAAATTAAGTTTCATTTTAGTCCAGAGCCTTGAATCCAGCAGCTTTTTCATAGTCCTCGTTATCAAAAAATTTGTCCATTTGTTCTAAAAGCCATATTCTATTTTCTGCATCAGACATATCTAAATGCTTCTCGTTTATTAGAGTAGTTTGATGCGATTTCCACATTTCCCAAGCTTCCTCTGAAACAGAATTCATTATCTCAATTCCTTTAGGGCCTGGCATAGGTGGAACTGTCAGAGCTGGCAATTCTTTTTTTAATTTTTTACAGAAAATAGTTTTAGACATGATTATCTATTATATGCTTTATTGGTTTTGGTAGACCATAATTTTTAATCTCTCCACGACATATCCATTGATGTTCCTGATTCGTGCATACTTTAAAAGGTTTTTTATATTCAATAATTTCAATTGTTATGATTAGGTCCAGATGAGAAAGCGCATGATTAAATTTTTGAAGGTTTCTTTTGAATGGTTTTTTAAAAATTTTCTTATGATCAATTCCCTCATCTTCATATGGAACCCATAAGCTCTCCCAAAAACTTTTTGTATTTTTCTTAAACAACAGAAATTTATTATCTGAATAAGCTAATTTAAAAAATATCTCTCTTTGAGGTTTTTCTTTTTTAGATTTTTTTATTACTTTAATTTCTTCGAAAGCTGTTTTGCATGTTTTGCTGACAGGACATTCAATACATGTGGGCTTCTTTATGCTACAAACTGTAGCTCCTACATCCATAATTCCTTGGGTGTATTCAAATATTTTTTTGTTTGGAGTGTAAAGATCTGATAACTGCCATAGTTTGTTAACAGATTTTTTTTCTGATAGATCTACTCTGTCATGTCTTGATATAACTCTTTTGACATTTGCATCCAATATTGGAAAAGATTTTTTATATGCGATTGATAAGATAGCTCCTGCTGTTGATTTTCCTATTCCTGGAAGACTAACAAGTTCATCAAATGTCGATGGAAATTTATTGTCAAAGTTTATTTTAATAATTTCTTTTGCTGCAAAAATATTTTTTGCTCTCCTGTAAAAACCCAATCCTGTCCAAAGTGCAAGAATTTCTTCCTCTGATGCTTGCGAAAGGGCATTAAGATCTGGGAATTTTTTCATAAATCTGTCAAAGAAAGGTATTACAGTTTTTACTTGAGTTTGTTGAAGCATTATTTCTGATATCCAAACACTATATGGTGAAATATTTTTTCGCCAAGGAAGATCTTTACGACCATGTTTTTCATACCAACTGTAGATAGATGAAGAAAATATGTTAGTAGCTGTCTCCATTTTACTTGATCATATTATTGCGAAAAAAGATTGTTCCATCTTCAGAAAAAACATAATGAATTGGAGCCCCAGTTGGTATTTCAAGTTTTACAATATCTTCATCAGAAACATTATCTAAATGCTTAATAAGTGAGCGAAGTGAATTTCCATGAGCAGCAATAATTATATTTGCACCATTTGAAAGATTTGGTTCTATTTTTTCCAAGAAATACGGAATGACCCTTTCTCCAGTTTCTTTAAGAGTTTCTCCACCAGGCGGACCCTTATCATAAGATCTTCTCCAAATCTGAACTTTTTCTTCACCCCATTTTTGCCTGCATTCATCTTTATTGAGTCCTTGAAGATCTCCATAAAATCTCTCATTTAGAGCTTTGTCTTTAAAAACAGGTATGCTTTCTTGTTCTAACTCTGAGAGAATAATAGAGCCGGTTAATTGGGCTCTTGTTAGGGCTGATGTATATAAAAAATCAAAATTAATACCAAGATTCTTAATTAGTCTTCCAGCATTTTCAGCTTCAAGCTTTCCTTTATTTGTAAGTCCTGGATTTTCCCAACCAGTGAAAAGATTTTTTTCATTCCATTCACTTTGACCATGTCTAACTAGTATAAGATTTCTTTGTTTCATATTTTTAGTAAATATCCCTTATTTTAATAGATAATATACTTATGGAACTAATAATTTTTTTAATTGACCACTATTATCTTTCTTTACCTCTAATAGTGACAATTATCTTATTAATTTATGCTACATCTAAAAAAGGAGGCACAAAAATCTCTCCTCAAAATTTAGTAGCACTTTCAAATAATGAAAACGGATTTATTGTTGATCTTAGAGATTCAGAAGAGTTTCAAAATGGTCACATTACCGGTTCAATAAACATCCCTTTTATAAACTTGAGTAAAAGAACAAATGAAATACCACAAGATAAGTCAGTAATTCTTGTATGTGAAATGGGTAATGTTTCACCGAATGCAGGAGAGCTTTTAAAAAAAGAGGGCTTCGAGGAACTTTTAATCCTTAAAGGAGGTATAAATGAATGGAGAATTCAGAATTTACCGTTAGTTTAAATACCATGCTCTTTCATTTTCTTTGAAAGTGTGTTTCTGCCCCAGCCAAGAATTTGTGCAGCATCATTTTTTTTGCCTCTTGATCTTTCAAGCGCAGTTTTAATTAACATTTTTTCAACTTTTGTAATTGCTATTTCAGATAATCCTGATTCTATATTCATAGAAACATTGTTTAACCAGTTCTGCAGACCATCTTCCCAGGATGATGCTGGAATATCTGTCATCTCAAATTCCTTTACTTCAGAAGGAAGATCTTGTGCTTTTACATTTTGCGTTGGTGACATCAAAGTCAACCAGTAACATATATTTTCAAGTTGTCTTACATTTCCTGGCCAATCATATTTTTCTAATAATTTTTTTGCATCTTCTGAAAGAACTCTTATTTCTTCGTCCAAAGATGCAGAATAATTTTTAAGAAAGAATTTGCTGAGCTCTTCAATATCATCTTTTCTTTCTCTTAAAGCAGGAACTTCTATTTTTATAACATTTAATCTATAAAAGAGATCTTCTCTAAATTTTTTCTGAGAAACAAGATTATTAAGATTTTGATGAGTTGCTGCAATTATTCTTACATCTACTTTTATAGGCTTGTCACCTCCAACTCTATAAAACTCTTTGTTAGATAAAACCCTCAAAAGTCTTGTCTGAGATTCAAGTGGCATATCTCCTATTTCGTCAAGAAAAAGGGTTCCTCCATTTGCTTGTTCAAATCTTCCAATCCTCTTTTCAACTGCTCCTGTAAAAGCTCCCTTTTCATGACCAAATAGCTCTGACTCAACAAGCTCTTTAGGTATATCGGCCATATTTAATGCTATAAAAGGCATATCATTTCTAGGACTATTTTTATGAAGTGATTTTGCTATGAGCTCTTTGCCCGTGCCAGATTCACCCTGTACCAAGACG
>CACPCZ010000005.1 GCA_902632555.1 uncultured SAR86 cluster bacterium
CCTTGGCCAAATAAATTTTATTAAATATCAACCGTTTTCTGAATTTCCATCTAGCACTAGAGATTTCTCTTTTTCAATAAAAGATTTCAAAAAATATGGTGATGTAATTAAATACTTGTCAAATTTAAGTGATGAAAATCTTAAGGATGCTTTTATTTTTGATTTTTATGTAAATAAAAAACTTAATGAAATAAAAGTTGGCATAAGATTGATTTTTCAATCAAATTTTCACACCTTGTCTGATGACGATATTCAAAATAGTGTAAATAGGCTATTAAAGCCTATTATTGACTTAGATGGAATTTCTGTCCCAGGGCTCAATTAAAAAAAATACATGATAGCTACTATATATTTTAAATAAATGTAAAATACACATTAATACATGTATTACTTTTATGAAAAATTATAAAAAATACCTATTTTTACCTTTCTTTTTTTATTCATTTAATATTAATAGTCAAGCTATTGACCCATCAATAATATCTCAACTTACTCCCGAGCAAATTAAGATAGCAAAAGATGCATATGCTGGGAGGAACTCCTCAGATAAATCAGTTGAAGATTTGCCAGTTATAGACGAGTCGTTGGTAATAGATAGATCTACTGAGGATGCAAATAAGATCTCTGGTAAAAAGTATGGATATGATTTCCTCTCATCAACACCTACTTCTTTGACAGCAGTTGGAGATCTTCCTTTGCCTAATGATTATAGAATTTCTTTGAGAGACCAATTTACGGTCATTTTATCGGGTTCAAAAGATGCCATATTTAACTTAAATGTAAAGCTTGATGGCACAATTTTATTTCCTGAGCTTGGCGCCATTTCTGTGGTAGGACTTAGCTTGCAAGAAGTTAAGGACAAATTATCGTTATTAATAGAGCAATCATATATCGGGGTGAATATCGACATCTCATTACAAAATTTAAGCGCTAAAAAAATCACTATAGTTGGAGCAGTCAAAACACCAGGAACCTACCTTGTTAATCCTTTTAGCACTATTACAGGTGCGCTGGCATACACTGGAGGAATTTCTGAAATAGGCTCATTAAGAGACATCACATTAATAAGAGATAATCAAGAAATTGTTTCATTTGACCTATATGACCTACTTATCAGAGGTGATAGATCAAATGACTTGACTATTGAAGCAGGTGACACGTTGCTAATTAATTCGGCCTCTCAATTTGTTGAAATAACAGGTGCTGTAAAAAGACCAGCAATATACGAAATTTTAGAGGGAGAAACTCTAGAGGATATAGTAGACTTTGCTCTTGGTTTTAATCAAACAGCAAACAAATCAAATATTTCTGTAACATTTTTAGATTTAAGCCAGGCAGAGATTGTTAAAAAAAATATAAGCAGTCTAGATCAAAGTCTTGAAAATGCATTATCTATTAATGTATTTAATTATGTTAATGACGGTACCTCTGATATTCAAGTGCTTGGTGCGGTAGAACAGCCAGGTTTTTATAGTATTAAAAAATATAATAGTTTAGAGACTTTAATTGCTAATTTAAAATTTGTGGACGTTTATCCATGGTTGGGAGTTTTAGAGCAGTTTGATGAAAGTAAGGCACTAAAATCCACTGTTTTATTTAGTTTAAAAGATCCAAGTACTTATAAATCTATAGAACTATTGCCTAATTCCAAAGTTTATTTTACAAACATTAACGACAGATTATTTGATGTTAGTCAAATGACAAAAAGTATGATTGAAGAATATGAATTGATACTTAATCATAAACAAGGGACTTTTAGAATGCCTGTCTCTGGTCAATTCTCTGTTGCATCATTTGTGGATTTATTGGGTTTGGATATGAGTGATGTTGACAACATAGCCACATATGTTAGCCCAATAGAAAATGTTGTAGTATCTAAAAATTATAAAAATATGCAATTTACTGCAAAAAAATATAATACTGTTTCATTTAGGTCGCCTGCAAATAGTCTTATTACAGTAAATGTTGCTGGAGCAGTAGAATACCCAGGAACATATTTATTAAATGATAATTCTACTATTGAAGATTTATATCAACTAGTTGGTGAATTCAAATCACAAGCCTTTGCTGATGGCGTAATCTTAACAAGAGATGTTATAAGACAAAGACAGCTTAAATCAATTCAAATTTCAAAAGAAAATTTAAATAAAGTAATATTAACTAGTGCACAAAACTCAGAAAGCGTAGGTGACATAAATGTCATTAAAGAGCTCAGTAAAACAATTGAACCAGAGAATCTGGGTAGATTGGCAGGAGACTTTTCTCCAAAATCAGAATCTTCAATAAATACAATTTTATTTGATGGAGATAGAATCTTTGTACCTAAAAAACCAAATTCGATTAATATTCTTGGAGAAGTCCTTAATCCTGTAGCAATTGAATATACAGAAAAAATGACATTGCAATCTGCGATCAATAATGCAGGCGGGCTTCAAGAATATGCAGATAAAAGAAGAGTATATGTAATTAAAGCAAATGGCATGATTAAAAAAGCAAATAAGAATATTTTTGTTAAAAATATTAATTTACAAGCTGGAGATACAGTAGTTGTTCCTAGAAAGATTGTTACAAAGAATCCTGCTATAGAAGCAATAGTTCCTTTTACTAATATTTTGTCTGATCTTGCATTTTCTGCAGCTGCTCTGGATAACTTGTCTAGTAATTAACTCAAAAATTAGATGAAGAAAAATATTTCTTTATGTTTGCTTTTCATGTCTATCAGTCAAACTACATTATCAGATAGCTTTACTTACAATTCATTTAATAATCACGGAGTTATCGGCTTAATTAATATGCCAACTGCGAGATTTTATAACGAATCTTCTTATGGATTTACTCTCTATAATGGAGATCCTGATCAAAAAATTACCATGACTTCGTCACCATATGACTGGATGGAAGCATCATTTTTTTACACAAATATTCAAAATAAGCCGTATCCAGGCTTCCCAGGACAGGACTATAAGGATAAAGGATTTAATTTTAAATTTAGACTTAAGGAAGAAGGAATTCTGCCTGCAATCGCAATTGGGATAAATGATGTAGCAGGGACTGGATTTTACAGCTCTGAATATATTGTTGGAAGTTATGGCATCAATAATATTGATTTTCATTTTGGTCTAAGTTGGGGGACGTTAAATGGATCAAAAAAAAATATAAAAAATCCCTTAGGCACAGTTAGTAATAATTTTTACGATAGACCAACTGGACTTGAAGAAAATGGTGGTCAATTTCAGCCATCAAGATATTTTTCTGGAGAAACAGCATCGCCATTCTTGGGTATTTCATATGCTCTTAATGATAAAGTTTTAATTAAACTGGAAACTGACAATACTGTCACTCCAGGAGAAGTAGGATATGAAATCTCAAAAAGTGATTATTCTATGGGTATTGACTATGCAGTAAATAATAACCTTTCAATCGGTATAGCAAACGAACGTAATAGTTACCTATCTCTCAGGTTCGTATACAAAAATAATCCCAATCAATCCATCAAAAAATATCAATACAAAAAATCTGAAATGATAAAGCCTGAAGATGACAAATATAAAAAGCTTGTAAAGAATATTGAAACTAATGGTATTGGCGTTAATAAGATAATTGAATCATCTGAATCTATAGGTTTGGAGTTGACTCAATTTACACACTCTAATCTAGATATTATCGAACAGATTATTAAATCTGCATCAATTGATTCTGGCATTGAAAAAAATATCAAAACAGACCTTAGAATTGCAGATTTGCAAGCGAAATCTAATTTTGACAAAGACTTTGTCAAAAGATCTGAATTAATTTATCAAAGAAATGAATCAAGAAGATTTTCAACGTCTAATAAATTCGTTTTAAGACCTTATCTAGCTTCGAGAGAGGAGTTTTTTAAAGGAGCTTTGCTTTTAGAGAACAACAGCGAATACATAATTTATGACAACTTCTTTTTTTCTTCGAATATTAAGTACTCATTAGCAGATAATTTTGATGATTTAACAATTCCTCCAGTCAATACATATCCATCACAAGTTAGATCTGACGTTAAGGATTATTTATTAAATATTGATGAAGGAATCATTATTGGTAGAGCGCAATTTGATTACCATATTACACCAAGAAAAAATCATCATCTCATGTTCACAGCAGGCATATTGGAGGAGATGTTCACAGGCGTAGGGTTTGAGTATTTGTATTTTAAAAATAATTCGAACTATGCAATTGGTCTTGAAATATTTGATGTGCAAAAAAGAGATTATGAATTCAAATTTGGATTACTAGATTATAAAAATATCACTCATTCTATAAATTTTTACTATAGACAATATGAATTAATACCTTTTGATATGAAGATTTCATATGGTGAATATTTAGCTGGAGACGAGGGAGCTACATTTGAAATATCAAGATCTTATTTGAATGGAGTAAAATTTGGTGTTTTTGCTTCGTTTACTGATGTATCTTCAGAGCAATTCGGTGAGGGTACTTTTGACAAAGGTATATTTTTTAATATTCCTTTGGCGGGCAATCTTATTAACTATACATGGAGACCTTTAACTAAAGATCCAGGTGCAAAATTAAATAGAAAACATACTCTCTATGATTTGTTGGTTAAATTCAAGCCATATAATTATTGATTTTATGTTTTTAAAAGAAACATATTTTTATCAATTATTACCGTTTGTATGTACACATATATAAAAAAATATATATAATTATGAAAACAACGTTAAATACTGGCGTATATTAGGTATTGGGGTATTAGAGGTAACCAATGAAAAAAAACTTTATTAAAGATTCATTTATATCAATTTTTGCTTTAACTGCAGTTTTTTTTGTTGGTCATATTAATTCAGAGGACGGTCTAACTGATTCTGAAATTTCCGCTTTAGAATCTTCATATAGTCAGATGTCGCTTAGTGAGCTATATGCTGAAGCTGATATGTTGATTAATGAAAATGAAACTCTAAGTGAAGAAATAGAAAATACTCAAAACCCTGAAAAAATTAAAGAAGCTACTACTCAAATTGCAGCTAATGTAAATACGCTTCAAATTTTACAAAGATTTATTCTTGCTCTTGGTGGAGCTGCTGTTATCAATGAAATTGGCTCTGATGGAGATATTTCATATCCAGATAGAACACCACCAACAATTAATATTATTGGTGACAATCCTGCAACAGTTGAACTTGGTGGCTCATATACAGATCCTGGTATAACAGCTTCTGACGATTCAGGACAAGTTTCAACTACAACATCTGGTACAGTTGATACAGATACAGTTGGTTCATACACGATTACATATACCGCAACAGATGCTTCCGGTAATTCAACCACTGCAACAAGAACAGTAAATGTGGTAGATACGACAGATCCAGTGCTAACTATAACTGGAGATAATCCTGTCACAGTTGAGCTTGGTTCAACATACTCTGATGCCGGAGCTACTGCAGATGATTTAGATACGGTAACTGTAACTTCTACTTCCGATGTAGATACAGATACTGTTGGAACATATTCAGTTGTATATACAGCAGAAGATGCTTCAGGCAATACAGCTACTGCAACTAGAACAGTAAATGTGGTTGATACAACCGCTCCAGTATTTACTTCATCAGCAAGTTTCAGCGCTGATGAAAATCAAACAACTATTGGAACAGTGACCGCAACTGATTTACAGACAGTTTCGTTCAGTATTTCTGGTAATGAACTATCTATTACTTCAGGTGGTGTTCTTACATTTGTAACTGCTCCAGATTATGAAGTTAAGTCCTCATACACAGCTACAGTAACAGCAACTGATGCAAGTGATAATGCTTCAACTCAAGATATTACTGTAACTGTAAATGATGTTGATGAAGATGACGGCACTGGCACCGGCACTGGCACCGGCACAGGCACTGGCACCGGCACAGGCACAGGCACTGGCACTGGCACTGGCACCGGCACATAAATTTAATGGCATTAACTAAGAGCGATATTGCTCAGAATATTGCTAAAAGTACTGATATTTCTAAACAAGATTCAAAGTTGTTATTAGAGAATTTCATAGAACAAATAAAATTTAATCTAAAAAATAAGATTTCAGTTAAGATTTCTAATTTTGGAACATTTGAAGTAAAAAAAACTCCTTCAAGGATAGGCAGAAATCCTAAAACCAAAGAAGAGCATATGATTTCAGCAAGAAATAGAATTACACTAAATGCTTCAAAAAACATTAAAGATTTTTTAAATTAGTTGGTCGGGATGGCCGGATTTGAACCGACGACCACTACACCCCCAGTGTAGTGCGCTACCAGACTGCGCTACATCCCGAAATAATATATAATTATCGTCCACAACTACTAAAAAAAATATAAATTTTTGTAAAATGAAATACTTTTTAAATTTTCTATTATTCTGTTTTGCATTTTCTTTGTATGCATCTGAAAACACTATAACTACATCTTCAGGAAAAGTATCTGCACAGAATAAAAAAGGAGTTTTATTTTTTGAAGACATACCTTATGCAGAACCACCAGTTGGGTATTTAAGATGGAAAGCTCCAAGGGAAATCAAACCAAACGAAACATACATAAAACCTAAAAAAGATAATTATTGTGTTCAAAGGCCGTCAAACCTAGGCGGTATTGATAGCGATGGATATTTTGTTGGTACAGAGGACTGTCTTTATTTAGATATTCATAAACCAAAAAAACATGAAGGCAAGTTACCTGTAATGTTTTGGATTCATGGAGGGGGCAATACCTCAGGTTATAAAGATATTTATGATTTTTCAAAAATGGTGAAAAAACATGATGTTATTGTAGTCAGGATTAACTATAGACTTGGGCCTTTTGGCTGGTTTTATCATCCTGCTATACAAGGTCTTCAAGATGGGATCGATAAAACTTCTAATTTTGGAACACTTGACATAATAAGCGCACTAAAATGGGTAAACAAAAATATTGAACTTTTTGGAGGTGATCCAGAGAATATAACTATATTTGGTGAGTCCGCAGGAGGGCACAATGTTTTATCTTTGATAGTATCTGAAAAAGCAAATGGGCTTTTTCATAAGGCTATATCTATGTCGGGTTACACCACAACAATAAATCAAGAAAAATCATATAAGCAAGAGCAAAGGTCTTCTACTTCAGATTACTCCAGCTGGAATGTTGTTAATAAGATTTTAGATGATATTAATCAACCTAAGATTCAAGAAAGTTTTTCTGAAAACGAGCTAAGAGATATTTTACTAACTCTTTCAACCAAGGATTTCTTTAAACATTACTCTGATAGAGAGCCTTATCAGGAATTACCGCTATTGCAATCAGATGGAATTGTGGTTCCTAGACAGGGTCTCAGAAAAGCACTCTCCAATCCGAAATACGTCAAAGATATACCGATTATTGCTGGCTCAACAAAAGATGAAGTAAAGCTATGGCTTGCATCTGCAAGATATTTTGTTGATCTTGATTACTCAATATTAGGGACTGTCTTTCGAATACCAAAAGTAATTCTCAAAGATGAAGATGCATTTAGCGCTTTCAACTATTATAGAAGCTCTGCATGGAAAATCAGAGGAGTAGACTATCCCCTTCAATCAATTGCTAAAACTGGCAATAATAACCTCTATGCATATAGATATGATTGGGACGACCACAGAAAGTTCTTAATTGCAGACTTTAAAAAACTAATAGGTGCAGCTCATGCAACTGAAATTCCTCTTTTGGCAGGGGATTATAAACTTGTTGGAGGTTATCCACTTTCAGATCTTATATATCCACCTTCTGTATCTAAAAGATATACTTCTAAAAATCTAATGAAATTTTGGACAAATTTTGCTAAAAATGGTGTGCCAGGAGAATCAACAAACTCTATTAAATGGGAGCCTTACGATATAAACAAAATTAGAAATGGAAAATTTTTAGTTATCGATAAAAAGAAAGATTTAAAAATGTCATATGATACCAATACATTTGAAAGTCTTATCGATGATTTATATTTAGATATAAGACTTGATGAACTTGAAAAGTGTGTTGTTTTACTTCAAATGCTTACATTCGTTGGAAACGATTTATACGATGAAAAATCACAGGAATACAAAGGGCAATGTGACAGAAAAGCCTCTGAAAAGTTTTTAATTGATAACGCAAGTTTTATTGAGTACTGAGATTAAATATTTTTTGCTTTATCTTTAAGTTTTAAAACCTCGACATCCTTAATTTTAATAAGATCAGCTACTCTTCTGATAAGCCTCTCTTCTTCAATGTCCAATTTGCTGTCAGCGTAAGCAACATCCCACATAAATCTCAACAATTCAATTTTTCTTTCCTTTGTGTATTCTTTATTAATGTCTTCTATAAAATCATGAAAAGAAACACTATTTTTACTATAACTCTCAATAATATTGAGAATATCTGACTTATCTTTATTTGTTTGCTCTGCGATAGACACTAACTCTTGCATTAAAATTTCTAATTCCTCTTTATTTATTTCGCCATCAATCCTTGCAATTTCATAGGCTAATACCGCTGCAGTGAGCTCAAAATCATAGGACACAGGCTCTTTTTTTATATTTTCAGAACTCTTTTTTTTAAAAAAATTAAATATTTTCATCGATAGTTGAGGGTTTTACGTAAAAGTGAAAAATTAAATAATATGATATCGAAAACAATATAAATAAGTAAAAAGAAATATATTCTTTAAAGTTTGTATCTAGATAGATAGCAAACATGCTTAAAAAGGATGTAAATATTATTATTATTAATAATGAAGACTCAGGAGAGAATCTAATCATTAATTTATGATGAATATGATCTCTGCCAGGTGCTGCCCAGCTGATTCCTCTTAAAGTTCTTGAAATTATAAGTCCAATACAATCAAGCAGAGGAACTGCAATAAACCATACCATTGACATTGGACTTACATTGTAAGAAACATTTTGAGAAGTATAAATAGCGACCCATGCTACAATAAAACCTAAAATATTTGCTCCACTGTCACCTAAGAAAACAGCTCTTTTTTTACCAAATATCCTTAAATTATAGACAAGAAAACCTAAGATTGAGCCAATAACTAGTATCAGCATTGAGTCATAGATAAATCCAGAGTGAAATCCAGAGAACAGCAACATAGATAATGCCGATCCAGCACATAAACCATTAATACCATCGATCATATTAAAGGCATTCATTACACCTACAACACAAAATACTGTTACAGGTATAGAAAGCGAACCTAGCTCCATTCCTCCAAATCCTAATAGATTTCCAAAGTTATTTATTTGAACTCCAGTTACATAAATTATTATTAGAGTTGCTAATATTTGAAATAGCAGCCTATATAAATATCTCACTCCAATGAGATCATCTAACAAAAAAAATATTAATAAGCCAAGAGATGCAAACATAATAGTTTCGGAAAACAAAGGTATGTAACCATTGAGATCATTAAGATCAATATAAATTTTCGCAGAAATCATTATTGATATAAAAATTCCTAAACCACCTGATAATGGAGTAGGTCTTTTATGAAACTTTCTGCTTTTATCTGGTAGATCAATTAGTATGTTATTTTTTTTTGCTATATTTCTTAGTAGGCCATTTATAGCAACTGATACGAGAACAGAAAGAAGCAGTATTGATAAAACTAAATCATTTGTCATAAATTAATTTATAATTAATGTATTCAAATTATAAAACATTAAAACATACTTAGTTATTATGATTAAAATAAATACATTACTACTTTGGACTCTTATATTAAGTTTTTTACCAAATCCAATAGAATCAAATGAGAATAATAATGATTCAGTTTATGAACCCGGCATTCAGGATCTTAATTTGCCACCTGGTTTTAAGATAGACATATTTGCAGATGGCCTAAATACACCAAGACAAATTACTGAAACTATGGACGGTCATATTGTTGTTGGATCAAAAAAAGGAGACAAAATTATTGCGCTTATTAATAGCAATGAAGATGGTAAATTTGATGAAAAAATTATTTTAGCAGAAGGGCTTCAAAATCCTACCGGAGTATCTTTTTTCAATGGAGATTTATATTTTGCTGAAATTGATACGATTTGGATTATCAAAGATATTGATAAGTGGCTAGGATCAGATAAAAAATCTAAACCAACTAAATCGATATACATGAATAATCTTCCTTCAAATACCTGGCATGGATTCAAATATATAGATTTTGGTCCTGATGGAAATTTATATATACCTGTTGGAGTCCCTTGCAATATTTGTATTGAACCTCAGACAGAAGATCCTAGATTTGCAGCCATTCATAAATTTGCTGATGGAGAATTAATTACAGTTGCCGATGGCGTTAGAAATAGTGTAGGTTTTGATTGGCATCCTATAACAAAAAAAATGTATTTTTCTGATAATGGAAGAGATTGGCTAGGGGATGATACTCCATCGTGCGAATTGAATGTTATCAACGAAGAGGGAAGTTTTTATGGTTATCCATACAAGCACGCAATGAACGTTATTGATCCAGAATTTGGACATCTCATTCCAAAAGTCGACAAAGAATTTATTGATCCTATTGCAGAATTGGGTCCTCATGTTGCTCCTCTTGGCGTTACTTTTTACGATAGTAACAAATTCCCAAGTAAATATAGAAATAGTATTTTTGTTGCACTTCATGGATCATGGAATAAATATAATGGTAAGTCTGGATACAAAGTGGTGTTTGTCAAACTAGATGATAACGGAGACTATTTATATCAAGAAGATTTTATTACTGGTTGGCTGTCTGATGAAAATGCTTGGGGAAGACCTGTTTCGCCATTTGTTATGAGTGATGGCTCTATGTTAGTTTCTGATGACAAATATGATGTAATCTACAGAATTAAATACGAAGGTTAAAGTTTGGATAAAAACTTTTCAAGAGAAATTGCTTTAGCCAAAAAGGCTGCATTTGCTGCTGGGAAGCTTTTAAGTGAAAATAAAGCTGAACTAAATACAACCTCATCAAGTGATCCCAGAGATACTAAACTTAAAGCAGACGTATCTTCAGAGAATTTAATCAAAAAAATTATTAAACAAGATTCAACTTATGAGATCCTTGCCGAGGAAAGTGGGAAATCGTCAAATAATTTGGGGGATACATTCTGGGTTATAGATCCTCTTGATGGGACTGCAAATTACAATAGAAATATTCCAATATGTTGTATATCCATTGGTATGGTTGAGGCGCTCAAGCCTGTCTTTGGTGTTATATATGACTTTAATAATAATGAAATCTATGTTGGTGATAACTCAAATAGCAGTGCAACATTAAACGATTTTCCAATAAGCGTTTCTAATGTAGACCAAAAGAATAAAGGAATCATAGTTACAGGGTTACCATTTAAAACCGACTACTCTGATGTCGCAATGAATAAGCTTATATCCGATATGCAAACATGGAAAAAAACTCGTATGATCGGCTCTGCAGCAATGGCATCCTGTTATATTGCTTCTGGAAAAGCAGAAATGTACAAAGAAAATGGAATATTTTTATGGGATATAGTTGCTGGGGCTGCAATTGTGGAGGCAGCAGGAGGATCAGCAGAAATAATTAATATGAGAGATAATTTCCAAGTTGACGTAATTTTTTCTAATAAAAAAATAAGGGACTAAAAAATGAAAAGCTTAGTTTGGTTTAGAACCGATCTGCGTATTGATGACAATCCTGCTCTTCGAGAAGCATGTAAATTATCAGACGAAGTTCATGCTGTTTATATTTATTCAGAGAAGCAAAATAAAGAGCATAGTGAAGCGAATTGCAAAATAGAATTTATTATTAATAACCTTAAGCTTTTACAAAAATCCTTAGATGAACTCAATATTCCACTCACTATATTTGATTCAGAGGGATTTCATGACAATCCAAAAATTTTGCTCGAATATGTTGAAAATCATTCTATAAATAATGTTTACCTTAATAATCAGTTTGGAGCAGATGAGGAGCAAAGAGATAAAAGAGTTGGAGAACGCTTAAAAGCTAATAGAATTAATGTACATACATTTGATGAAAAAGTAGTATTTGCACCTGGAAGCATTCTTACTGGTGATGGAAGGCCTTATTCTGTATTTACACCTTTTAAAAGAAGATGGATTGAAAACTTTAATTTAGATCTGCTTGATATAGAGTTTTCTTACACTAAAAAGAAATCATCCAACTTAAACTCTAATATCTCTGAGTTTAATTTTAATTTCAAAAAATCACATAATGTAGATATGAGTCATTGGCCAGCTGGTGAGAAGGAAGCACTTTTAAGATTAAATACATATTTGGGTAAAGAAATTTTTAGATATGCTCAAGATAGGAATGATCCTATTATTGATGGAACTAGCAGACTCTCAGCATATTTAGCTTCAGGAATTATTTCTCCAAAAAGGTGCATTCTGGAGGCTTTAAAAATTAATAATTTTCAATTAGATTCAGGAGAAAAAGGAGTCGTAAAATGGATTGATGAGATAATCTGGCGTGAATTTTATAAAAATATCATGTTTTCCTTCCCAAGAGTTGGCAAAAACAAACCTTTTCAAGAATATACAAACAATATTAGATGGCGTTATGAAGATAAAGAATTTCAAGCCTGGAAGGATGGCAAAACTGGATTCCCTATTATTGATTCAGCAATGAAACAATTGCAAACTGAGGGTTGGATGCACAATAGATTAAGAATGGTTGTAGCAATGTTCTTCACAAAAAACATGCTTCATGATTGGAGGCTAGGTGAAGCTTTCTTTATGGAAAACTTAATCGATGGGGATTTTTCTTCAAATAATGGTGGGTGGCAGTGGAGTAGCTCTACTGGAACAGATGCTGCTCCGTACTTTAGGATCTTTAATCCCCTTACACAATCTAAAAATTTTGATTCAAATGGCTTATTCATAAAAAAACACATAATAGAATTATCTGATGTCGATAAAAGTGAAATTCATGATCCAAGTGAAAACACAAGAAAAATTTGTAATTATCCCTCACAGATTTTAGATCTCAAGCAATCAAGACTGAGAGCAATAGAGGCATTTAATCAAGCTAAAAATAATTAAATTTTTCTAGTTAAGAATATTCCACTTATGTATACTAAAGTTTCAATTTTAGGGGAATAATTTTTGACATGAGTAAGTATCCGAGTGACTTAGAGATTGCAAATTCTGCCACCAAAAAATCAATAGGTGATATAGCGAAATTATTAGAAATTGATAAAGGAGATTTGATTAAATATGGTGATGATAAGGCAAAGCTTTCATCAGACTTAATTAACAGAGTATCAAATAAAGAAGATGGAAAGCTGATATTGGTGACTGCAATTTCTCCAACGCCTGCTGGTGAAGGCAAAACAACAACAAGTGTGGGGTTGGTTGATGGCCTATGTCATAATGGTAAGAAAGCAATGATATGTCTAAGGGAGCCCAGTCTTGGTCCATGTTTTGGAATGAAGGGCGGTGCAGCTGGCGGTGGCTATGCGCAAGTAATTCCAATGACTGATATCAACCTCCATTTTACGGGAGATTTTCATGCTATAGGAGCAGCACATAATTTATTATCTGCACTTATAGATAACCATATCCATTGGGAAAATGAATTGAATATAGATCCAAGGCGAATAACTTGGAAACGAGTTGTCGATATGAACGATAGGTCTTTAAGAGATATAACATGTGGTCTCGGTGGGACTGGAAATGGTATTCCAAGACAAAGTGGATTTGATATAACAGTAGCCTCTGAAATTATGGCTGTATTTTGTTTGGCATCAGATATTGACGATCTTCAAAAAAGAATCGGAAATATAGTTATTGGTTATACAAGAAATAATGAACCTGTCAGAGCAAAAGAACTTCAAGCTGACGGCGCAATTACAGCTCTATTAAAAGATGCATTTAAACCGAATTTAGTTCAAACGCTAGAAAATAATCCTGCATTTATGCATGGGGGTCCATTTGCTAATATTGCTCATGGGTGTAACTCAGTAATTTCAACAAAAACCGCATTAAAATTATCTGACTATGTAGTAACTGAGGCAGGTTTTGGTGCAGACCTTGGCGCTGAGAAATTCTTTGATATTAAATGCAGAAAATCTGGGCTAAAACCAGATGTTGTCGTTTTAGTTGCAACAACAAAAGCACTTAAGATGCATGGAGGGATGCAGAAAAATGAACTAGATACAGAAAATATTCAGGCATTAATAAAAGGATGTGAAAATCTTGGTAAGCATGTTGAAAACATATCAAAATTTGGAGTACCGGTCATTGTGGCAATTAATGATTATGTAACTGATACCAAGGAGGAACATAAGCAAATCATTGGATTTTGCAGAAATATTGGTGTTCAATGCAAAATTTCCTCACACTGGGAACATGGTGGAGAAGGCGCAAAAGAATTGGCTGAAGAGGTTGCAAAGATTGCTGATTCAAATATATCAGAGTTTAAAACTTTATATTCTAATGAAATGTCTCTATGGGACAAAACTGAACAAATTGCAAAGAGTATATATGGTGCATCTGGAATAATTGCAGATAAAAAAGTTAGAAATCAATTTGCAAAATTAGAAAAAGACGGCTTTGGTGAATATCCGATCTGTATTGCTAAAACACAGTATAGTTTCTCTACAGATCCTTTACTAATGGGAGCTCCAAAGGGTCATGAAGTGCCAATTAGAGAAGTAAGACTTGCAGCAGGTGCAGAATTTATCGTTGTTGTCTGTGGTGAGATAATGACAATGCCTGGACTTCCTAGGATACCTGCAGCTGAAGCAATCGGATTAGATGAGAATAAAGAAATAAAGGGTCTTTTCTGATTAAAACTTTCTAGTTCATTTATAAGTATTTAGTTATAATTTTTATATCTTAATTGATGGAGTAAAGTATGAGCAATGATTTAAATTTTTATATTGATGGTGAATGGGTTCAACCAAATTCTAATGAACTTATCGATGTAATAAATCCTGCAAATGAAGAAGTTATTGGACAGATAACAGCAGGAACAAAAGAAGATATTGATATGGCAGCAAATGCTGCAAGTGAAGCATTTAAGACATTTTCAAAAACAACTCAGCAAGAAAGAGTTGAACTATTACAAAACATTATCAAAGAATATGAAAATAGATATAAAGATTTTGTAGAAGTTATTACTAAAGAAATGGGTGCTCCAGTATGGTTGTCTGAAAGAGCCCAGGCTAATACTGGATTAATAAATTTTAAAGAAACATTAGAAGCTCTTCAGGCTTATGAGTTTGAAAAGGAAGAGGGTGGATATACTCTTCGAAAGGAACCAATCGGAGTTATTGGAATGATTACTCCATGGAATTGGCCAATGAATCAGATTACCACAAAAGTTTCTGCAGCAATTGCTACAGGCTGTACCATGATCTTGAAACCGAGCGAAATATCTCCATACTGCTCCATGTTACTTGCAGAGGTTATGCATGATGCAGGTGTGCCCAAAGGGGTTTTTAATTTAGTAAATGGTTATGGGCCAATAGTTGGCGCAGCCCTATCAGAACATGAAAAAATTGATATGATGTCATTTACCGGATCAACAAGGGCTGGAATAGCTGTTGCACAAGCATCTGCAGTCACTGTAAAGAGAGTTCAGCAAGAATTAGGCGGTAAATCAGCAAATATTATCTTAGATGATGTTGCTGATCTTGAAAAATCAGTTAAAGGTGGTGCCGGACATTGTTTCCTAAATTCTGGCCAATCATGCAATGCACCGACAAGAATGTTGGTATCAACAAATAATTATGAAAAGGCCGTTGAGGTTGCTGCTGCTACAGCAGAATCAACAACTGTTGGTGATCCTAATGGAGAATTTAGGCTAGGACCAATATCAAACAAAACTCAGTATGAAAAAGTGATAAAAATGATTGAGATTGGTATTGAGGAGGGTGCTAGGTTAGTTGCAGGAGGCGTTGAAAAACCTGAAGGTTATGAGAAGGGCTATTATGTTAAGCCAACAGTTTTTGCAGATGTTACTAATGATATGACCATTGCAAAAGAAGAAATATTTGGACCAGTGTTATGCGTTATGAAATATGAAACTGAAGAAGAAGCAATTCAGATAGCCAATGATACTGAGTATGGTCTAGCTGGCTATGTGCAAGGAGAGTTGTCGCATGCCATAGAAGTTGGTAATCAAATCAGAGCAGGACAGATAACTATTAACGGGGGTGCCAGAGGCAATGCAGCACCATTTGGAGGCTATAAAGCTTCAGGAAATGGAAGAGAACATGGAAGACACGGAATAGAAGAGTGTCTTGAAACTAAGGCTGTTATTGTACCTGCAAGCTAGTCTAAAAGATCCGGCTGCATCTTGATAATTTTATCGAAAGCAGGCTGATAACTTGCCCAAGCTGCAATATCATTTGCAATAAATTCCCTTGTTTTAATTGCAGTTTCGTGAGGAATTACAACCGGTTTTCCAGCTGCCTCAGCCATCAGCTGGGCTTGGCAACATCTTTCCATTGACATATAAAACCATAAAGCAATGTCAACTGAGGGCCCTGTAGTTAATATGCCGTGATTTTGGAGAATGATGACTTTTTTTTCACCAAGAGCTTTTGCTATTTCATCACCTTCGTTAACTTCCTCAACTACTCCTGAAAAGTCTTTATAGATAGCTTGGTTTTCATAAAATGCACATGAGTCTTGAGCGATTGGATCTAAAAGTTTTCCAAGTGTTGAGAATGTTCTTCCATAAATTGAATGTGAATGAGCTGCAGCATTGACATCAGGCCTTGCTTTATGAAGTCTTGAATGTATTGCAAATGCAGCAACGTTTACATCTCTGTCACCTTGAACCACTTTACCATCATGATTTACAAGTAAGAGGTCAGATACAGATATTTGTGAAAAATGAACTCCTAACGGATTTACCCAAAAGTGGTCACTAAATTCAGGATCCCTATATGTAATATGGCCAGCTACGCCCTCATTAAAACCAAAATAATCAAAAAGTCTAAAGCCAGCAGCAAGTTTTTCAAGCTGATTTCTTCTTTCTTCTGCTGGCGAGGCAAACTCTTGAAATACTAATCCCTTATCCTTTATGGGAAGTCTACCATCTGTTGTGTCTATTTTAATGGGTGCAACATTTGACATAGTTTTTATTCTCCTTTGCTCATTAATGTTAAAATAGCTTATCAAGAAAAAGGAAAAATATGAAATTTAGAATAGAAAAAGATAGTCTTGGAGAAGTTAAAGTTCCTTCAAAAGCACTTTGGGGAGCACAAACTCAGCGCGCAGTTAATAACTTTCCAATAAGCGGCATAAAAATGGATTTTCCTTTCACAAAATCATTCGTTTCATCTTTAGGACTAATAAAAGATGCTGCAGCAAAAGCAAATTTAAAACTTAAATTAATATCCTCAAAAAAATCAAAAGCTATTTCAAGGGCAGCGAAAGAAGTATGGAAAGAAAAACATCATCATCAATTTCCTATAGATGTTTTTCAAACCGGATCTGGAACAAGCTCAAATATGAATGCAAATGAAGTAATAGCATCTCTCGCAACAAAATTTGCAAAAACTCAGATAAAACCAAATGATGATGTAAATATGAGTCAAAGCAGCAATGATGTAATTCCAACTGCTATAAAAATTAGCGCCCATATGGATCTAACAAAAAAAATGTTACCTGCGCTTGATGAATTAATTGAAGCAATTGAAAAAAAAGCTTCATCAGTTAAAGGTACTATAAAAACAGGCAGAACTCACTTAATGGATGCAATGCCGATTGATTTATCAGAGGAGCTTCTTGCATGGTCAAGTCAGTTGAACTCTTCTAAAGAAATGTTAGTTACTATTAGTAAAAAATTATTGGTTCTACCTCAAGGAGGAACAGCGGTTGGTAGTGGAATTAATGCACATAAAAATTTTGCAAAATATTTTGCTAAAGAAATGTCAAACATTTATGACAAAAAAACTAAATTTGAACCAAGTAAAAACTTCTATCATGAACTAAGCGCACAAGATTGTTCTGTTCAATTATCAGGTGAACTGAAAAATCTTGCGATAATTTTAATGAAAATATCAAATGACTTAAGATGGATGAACAGCGGGCCTTTAACTGGCTTATCTGAGATTGAACTTAAAGCACTTCAACCAGGAAGCAGTATTATGCCAGGAAAAGTAAATCCTGTTATTCCCGAAGCTGTCGCAATGGCATCTGTAGATGTTATCGGAAATGACACGTCAATTGCTGTTGCTGCTCAATCTGGAAGTTTTCAATTAAATGTTATGTTGCCAGTAATTGCATATAACCTACTCAAAAGCATCAATCTTATGTCAGGTGCAATGAAAGCATTATCAAAGAATGCTATTAAAAGCTTCAAGGTTAATTATAAAAACTTAGAGACTTCTTTATCTAGAAACCCAATATTGGTAACTGCATTAAATCCTATAATTGGATATGAAAATGCAGCATCAATAGCCAAAAAAGCTTACAAAGAAAATAGACCAATTATTGAGGTTGCAGCTGAAGAGACTGGTATGAGTAAAATGCAACTTAAAAAGTTATTAGATCCATCAAAAATAGCTAAGGGAGGCCTGTAATAGTGTCAGAAAGTCTATCTGAAAGTAGCTGCGAAGCTTGTAGAGAAGGTGCTCCTGTTTTGTCAGATTCTGAAATAAATGAGTTAATGAAAGAGATACCCTCATGGATAATCCATGAGGAGGATGGTGTAAAGAGGTTGGTATGCTCTTTTGCATTTTCAAGTTACAGAGATTCATTAGATTTTACAAATAAAATTGCTAGGATGGCTGAAGATGAAGACCATCATCCAGAAATAATATTGGAGTGGGGTAATGTAACAATTTCTTGGTGGTCGCATAAAATAAAGGGTCTTCATAAAAATGATTTTATATGTGCCTCAAAAACAGACAATATATTTAAATCATCTGGTTAAAAAACCAAAAATTTGAAATGAATCAAAATGAAAAACCATTTCAGTTCATAGCTTGGATAGCAACTTCAATCTTAATTTTGGCTGCGGTATTAGCAAGTTTTGTTCCTGCTCTCGAATACCATCATTGGGCATTTATCATTGCAAATTCGTTGTGGGTTATAGTTGGATTCTTATGGAAAGAAAATACTTTGATTGTCTTAAATGCTGGGCTTACAATAATATACGTTCTCGGATTAATTTTATAAGAAAACGAATTTTGAAATAAATATTAAAGTTAAAAACCAAGCACCATAAGAAACAGTTCTTATTTCACCGCTAGAAATTTTTAGAGAAACGTACGTCAAAAAACCTAAAGCAATGCCGTCAGCAATTGAGAATGTTAATGGAATCATAACTATTATGACTAATGCTGGTAATAGCTCGATTGCATTAGACCAATCAAGTTTTTCCATGCCACCAAGCATTAAAATTGCAACATAGATTAATGCGCCTGCGGTCGCATAAGGTGGAATAATTGCTGCAAGTGGCGATAAAAACATCGCAAAAATAAACAAGATACCGACAACAACAGCTGTAAGCCCAGTTCGACCACCTGCTTCAATACCAGCAGAACTTTCAACATAACTTGTCACCGGTGAACAGCCGAAAAATGTGCCTAATATACTTGCACCACTATCTGCTTTTAAAGCTCTATTAAGCCCTTGAGCCTCACCATCATCATTTATGAAATTTGCTCTTGTAGCAACACCTACCAATGTACCAGTTGTATCAAATAAATTAACAAAAAGAAAAGACATTATCACCGTTAGCATGCCAAGATTAAGAGCCCCGATAATATCTAATTTTAAAAGAGTAGGGCTGATGTCAGGTGGCAAAGATATAATTCCATTATATTCAATCAAACCAGTCATAAGAGCAATAAAAGTTACAGCAAGAATGCCAATGATTATTGCACCAGGAATTTTCCTAACAGATAGAGCAGATATTATTAAAAATCCAGCAACCGACAACAAAGTCTCAACATTTGTAAAATCTCCAAGAGATAATAAGGTCGCATCATTACTAACAATAATACCACCATTTTTTAAACCTATTAGTCCTATAAATAATCCCACGCCGGCACCCATAGCTATTCTTAAGTTAAAAGGAATGCTTGAAATCATCCACTCTCTTAGTTTTGTAATACTCATTACAAAAAATAAAATACCTGCCACAAATACTGCACCTAGAGCTACTTCCCATGAATAACCCATTTCTCCAACAACTGTAAAAGTAAAGAATGCATTAAGTCCCATTCCAGGGGCCAAGCCTACAGGCCAATTAGCAAATAAACCCATTAATATGGAAGCAATAGCTGCTGCCAAACATGTTCCCACAAAAATTGCACCTAAATCCATACCAGTCGATGACATTATTTGCGGATTTACAAATATGATGTAGGCCATAGTAATAAATGTAGTGAAACCGCCTAAGATTTCTTTTTTAATAGACGTATTATTCGAGTCTAGATTGAATAGTTGATTGACATAGTATTTCATTAAAGTAAGTATATTCCATAAGTAATTATTAATGCATGATTATTAAAATTTAAAATTAATACCTATTAAATTAATATTATGCGTACTCTTTCAATTTTTTTTGGCATAATAGTTGCATCTAACATCAATATATATTTTTTATTATTACGAGGTTTAACCTATGAAATTTTCTTTTTTTGAAAAAACACTATTAACGATATTATTTTTCACTTTATATGCGCCTGATATAAGCTCTCAAAATGATGAACCCGTCTTTGAAGAGGTTATTGTCACTGCTGAAAAACGAAATGAGAGTTTGCAATCAGTCTCGCAGGCGGTTACGGCAATTACAGATTCTGAGCTAGAAAATAAAAATATTAACTCTTTCGTAGATTTGAGTAGCATTGTTCCAGGCGTGACAGTTGCTAAAAATGAAGGCTACAAAACTGTAATATCGATAAGAGGTGTTGGAAATGAAACCAATCAAAATGCTATTGCAGCCCCTTCAGTCGCATATCATATGGATGGGATTTTTATTGCATCTCCATTTTCTTTGCAGACAGACTTCATTGACGTAAAAAGAATTGAAGTACTAAGAGGTCCCCAGGGAACTTTGTTTGGACAAAATTCAACTGGTGGTGCAATAAATGTTATCAGTAATGTCCCTAATTCAGACGAAATGTTTTCAAAAGCTGACTTAACAATAGGCGATTATGGATTGAGAAAAGTTAGAGCAACAACTAATTTACCAATTTCTAATTCTGTTAGCACTAAGTTTTCATTCTCAACAACCGAAAGAGATGGTTTTTCAGAAAATATTGTTACAGGTCAAGATTTAGATGATGCCTCTAATATCAGCATCAGGTCAGATTGGATGATTGAACTATCAGATACTTCAAGTTTGAGGATTTTTGGGCAATATTTTGATGTAGATAGAAATGGTGCTGCTATAAGAGGTATTGATGATCAGTCATCAGGTATGAGAAAACTATCTCAAGATACAATTTCAAAACAGGAACTAACATCCTCGGTTTTTGCAGTAATTTATGAAAATGATCTTGGTTACGCTAACCTTAAAGTTTTAGCTAGCACTCAAGAGGACGATATTTTAGTTGTAAGGGATAATGATCGTCACAATTTTGGAGATTCAGTTCTTTCAATTCCTGGACTAGGAGCTGATGCAACATACCAAAGAGCTGAATTTAATCCTGAGACTTCAAAAGTAGATACAAAAACTTTAGAAGTTAACCTTATTTCAAACGAGCCAGCATTGAATGGAAAATTAGACTGGACTGTCGGAGCTTTTTACATGGAGCATGAGATAGAAAATCATATCAGAGGCTATAGAGACAATGACGATAATCCTGAATTCAGATATGTATGTGGTGAGCCTTTTGCAAATCCTTCATACTGTTACCAACATGATCCAAGCAATCCTTTTGCAGTTTTTGGTGCAGACTTTGATTTTGTAACTGATGCATATCCATCGAGAGAATCATATTCTTTATACGCTCAAACCACATATAGCATGACTGAAACTGCAAGACTTGTAAGTGGTCTAAGGTATTCTAAAGATACATTTAAAACAGATGTTACTAACTTTTTTACCGTTGAGAGCTTTAAGGCTAAAGGAACTTCTGATGAAGTCACTAGTAAAATTACGGGCGAATACGATTTAGGCGAAGCTACAATGGTTTATGTAACTTTCTCAAAAGGATTTAAACCAGGAGGAAGCAACCTTACATTTGGATTCACTGATGATAATGCTCCGCCTATGGTTTTTCCAACTTTTGAAGCAGAAACAGTTGATTCAACTGAAATTGGATTAAAAACTGATCTTCTTGATGGCCAAGCAAGAGCAAATATAGCGGCCTTTATGTACGACTATGAAAATTTACAATTTCAGGCAACTGATCCAGATCCTTATAGAGGAGGCGTAGCAAATATACCTGAGTCTGAAATGTCTGGTATCGAGATTGAATTTACAGGGTTAATTTCTGATGAACTAACATTTGACATGAACTTGGCATTTCTAAATTCAGAGGTTAAATCTGACTATGATGTTTTAGATAACGTTGACGCTTATCAATACTTTTTTGGTGAGGAAGATCTGAGGTATGGGCTCAGAGAGAATGTAAAAGGAAATAAATTAGCAAAAACTCCTGAATTTACAGCTGACGTTAGTTTGGTCTATGAAACAGATCTTTCTTCTGGGAACTACATGACCGCAATTTTCCAATATGTCAAACGTGGAAAATTTGAACAAAGAGTATCGAATAATCCTATTGTTGATTCTATACCAGCGTATGATATTGTGAATTTAACTGTTGGAATTGACTTCAAAAATGACATGAGCGTTGACTTTATGCTTCTAAACGCAACTGATGAAGATGGAATTAATTCAAGTATGACTGACGTTTTTGGGGTAGCAGCTACTGGTTTAGAATTAATACCACCTCGACAAATCATGACCAGAATTAGCTATGATTTTTGATAAAAATTTTTCATGGTCATAAGCTTATACTTTTATAAGCTTAATGTTTAAAAATGGATAAGTTATTTATTAATTCAAGTGACTTGCTCAAGGATTCATTTCAACTCGCTTGGAATGTTTATGAGAGCGGTTTTAAACCTAATTATATTGTAGGTGTCTGGAGAGGAGGCGCTCCTATTGGTATAGCCGTTCAAGAGTTTTTGAGCGTTCTGGGCATCAAATCAGATCATGTTGCCATTCGAACATCATATTATTCAGGTATAAACAGCCATAAGGAAGATGTTCAGGTGTATGGACTTAATTATGTAATTAGAAAGCTGGAGTCCGAGGACAAATTACTAATCGTTGACGATGTTCATGATACAGGAAACTCGATATCCCAAGTGATCTCTGACTTAAAAGCTGCATGTAAGAAAAATACACCTGAGATTAGAGTCGCAACACCATATTTTAAACCAAATAAAAATCAATCAAACTTTAAACCAGATTATTACCTTCATGAAACAGATCAATGGTTAGTTTTTCCTCACGAGCTCGAGGGCCTTTCCATTTCTGAAATTGAATCAAATAAGCCGGAGCTTCTAGATCTTATTGATAAATTAAAATCGCACATATAGTTAATCTAGCTCTCAATAATTTACAGTCTTTTTTTTCTATTTAGCTTTGGTTATAATCTGTCATGGATAAATTAAAACACAAAGCGTTAACATTCGATGACGTTCTTCTTTTGCCTCAATACAGTGATTTTCTACCAAGTGATGCTGATACTGAATCAAAGCTAACTCGCAACATTAAATTAAAGCTACCTCTTATTTCAGCTGCAATGGATACAGTAACTGAATCAAGCATGGCAATAGCGCTTGCAGAGGCTGGAGGCATAGGAATTATTCATAAAAATAATTCAATTGCTGATCAAGCGGCTCAAGTCAGAGCGGTAAAGAAGTATGAAAGTGGTATCGTAAGAGATCCAGTTACCATTAGCTCTAGTAAATCGATTGGGGAACTCAAACAATTGACTTCAGAACTGAGCATTTCAGGTATGCCAGTTGTAGATGACGGTGATTTGAAAGGGATCGTGACTAGTAGAGATTTCAGATATGCTGAAGATATGGAATCAAATGTTTCATCTATTATGACCCCGTTTGAAAACTTAGTGACAGTTAAAGAGGGTGTTTCACAAGATCAAGTTATGCAATTGATGCATAAAAATAGGATTGAAAAAGTACTAGTACTTGATGAAAGCAACAAACTCTCAGGATTGGTTACTATGAAAGATATTGAAAAATCTGCTCAAAATCCTGATGCAACAAAAGATGAATCTGGAAGATTAAAAGTTGGAGCAGCATTAGGTACTGACAACGATACCATTCTCAGAGCAGAAGCTCTCCATAAAGAAGGTGTAGATGTCTTTGTTATAGATAGCGCACATGGCCACTCAAAAAATGTCATAAATATGATTAAAGAAATTAAGGAAAAATTTAAAGATGTTGATGTAATTGGTGGAAATATCGCAACTGCTGAGGCTGCAATCGCACTAGAGAAGGCTGGGGCAGATGCTGTAAAGGTTGGAATGGGACCTGGATCAATTTGTACTACAAGAATCATTGCCGGAATAGGTGTCCCGCAAATTACAGCTATATTTGAAATAAAAAAAGCACTTAAAAATAGCGATATTGGAATCATAGCAGATGGTGGTATAAGATTTTCCGGGGATATTGCTAAAGCAATTGCTGCAGGTGCTGACTCTGTAATGTTGGGAAGCCTTTTTGCAGGAACAGAAGAAGCTCCTGGAAAGGTTGAGTTATACCAAGGGAGAAGTTTTAAAACTTACCGAGGTATGGGTTCTATTGGAGCTATGACAGAAAGAGAAGATGCAAACAGATATATGCAAGAAGATGTTGAAATTGATAAATTAGTCCCAGAGGGAATTGAAGGAAGAGTACCTTACAAAGGGTTAGTTCTGAATGTTATTAATCAGCTGATGGGAGGCCTAAGACAAAGCATGGGTTATATAGGTTGTAAAAATATTGATGAAATGCATAAGAACAGTCAATTTGTTGAGATTACTAATGCAGGTATGACTGAGAGTCATGTTCATGATGTGATGATTACTAAAGAAGCTCCAAATTATCAAAGAAGTTAATATACCTATGACTAATTTATCAGTTGATAAAAAAAATATTGATGTAATTTTAGTTCTTGATTTTGGCTCACAATATACTCAATTAATTGCGAGGAGAATTAGAGAAAGTAACGTCTATTCAGAGATTCTCCCATGGGACATAGATGAGAGCAAAATCAAGAAATTAAAACCAAAAGGAATCATTCTCTCAGGCGGACCTAATTCAGTAACAGAAAGTTTTACACCGAGAATCCCACAAATAATTTTTGAATTATCAATACCAATTTTGGGAATATGTTATGGCATGCAAACTTTGGCAGAACAGTTTGGTGGCCAAGTAATTTCTTCTCAAAAAAAGGAATTTGGTCATTCTGAATTAAAAATAAACTCAGAATCAAAACTTTTTACAGGGATTGAAAAAAAATTAAATGTTTGGATGAGTCATGGCGATCAAGTGCAGGATTTGCCTGATCATTTTAAATTGATTGCCTCTACTGCTACTGCTCCTATAGCAGCAATGGAACACCACTCACTACCATATTATGCTATTCAGTTTCATCCTGAGGTAACTCATACCTCTCAGGGAATAAAGATTTTGAATAATTTTATTTTTGATATCTGTAATACAAGCCCGGATTGGAAAATGGATGACTTAATTTCAAGCAGAATCTCTGAAATTAAAGAAAAAGTTAAACACGAAAAGGTTTTACTTGGATTGTCAGGAGGAGTTGATTCCTCCGTAACAGCCGCATTACTCCATAAGGCAATTGGAAATAAATTAACTTGTGTATTCGTAGATAACGGGCTTTTAAGAAAAGGAGAGGCAGAGCAAGTTATGCTAACTTTTAAAGAACATATGAATTTAAATGTTATTAAATCTGAAAGTGCAGAAATTTTTTTAAGACATCTGAAAAATATAGACGACCCAGAGCAAAAAAGAAAAATTATCGGAAGGACATTCATTGATGTTTTTGATGCTGAAGCAATTAAATTAAAAGATATTAAGTTTTTAGCTCAAGGCACCATCTACCCTGATGTAATTGAATCTTCTGGAAGTGAGTCTAATGAGGCAAGAGTTATAAAATCTCATCATAATGTAGGGGGCTTACCTGATGAAATGAAGTTAGATTTAATTGAGCCATTAAGAGATTTATTCAAAGATGAAGTCAGAAAAATGGGTGTAGAACTTGGGATTTCGAAAGAAATGCTAGACAGACATCCTTTTCCTGGACCTGGCCTTGGTGTAAGAATTATTGGAGAAATCACAAAAGAAAAAACAAAAATTTTACAAGAAGCCGACTTTATATTTGTTGAAGAATTAATAAAAGCTAATTTATATAATAAAGTTAGCCAAGCATTTGCGGTATTGCTCCCTGTAAAGTCAGTTGGAGTGGTGGGTGACGAAAGAAGATATGCAGAAGTTATAGGATTGCGAGCAGTTGAAACAGTTGATTTTATGACAGCAAAATGGTCTCACTTACCCTATGATTTTTTAGAACATGTTTCTAATAGAATTGTAAATGAGATCGAAGAAGTGAGCAGGGTCGTGTATGACATATCAAGCAAACCTCCAGCCACAATTGAGTGGGAATAAAAGTTAATGAAATTTTTTGGTTGGAGAATGGTATTTGTGGGTCTTACCCTTGAATTTACTGTTGTAGGTTTCCTTTTTTATAGCTTTCCTATCATTTGGCCTTACCTAATATCAGAACTAGGGATGACTGAGAGTCAGCTTGGAATGGTTTCTGCACTTTATTTCATTCCAGTATCAATCTTGGCAATTATTATAGGCCGAGCTCTTGATAAGTATTCTGTTAAAAAATTTATGATGGTAGGTGCTATATTCTATGCCTGCGGACTTTTCTCTTTAAGTTTCATAAATTCTTATTGGTCGCTCCTGACAATTTATCTCACTATTCTTGCTTTGGGATCAATTATGATGGGAAATTTAGCTGTGTCTAAATTAATCTCAAATTGGTTTGATAAAAATGCTGGTAGAGCTTTAGGTATCGCAGCAATAGGTATTTCTTTTTCCGGGGTTATGCTTCCTTTGATTGTTGATCCTATGCTTGACTTAGTTGGTTGGAGAAATGTTTATATAATCTTTGCTTCAATAGTTCTTTTCATTATTTTCCCTCTTATATTTTTCACTGTGATTGATGAGCCAAACATTGTAAATCAAGTTAAAGATGGCATAAAAAAAGATAGTAAAGAAGTCTCTTTAGCCAAGGAGATGACCGCAAAAGATCTTTTATCTAAAAAAGTTTTTTGGATAATTTCTTTAGCATTTGCTTTTCAATTTCTATCCATGATGGGCGTACTCGCATTTTTACCCATTCATGCAAGCAAAATGGGACTCGGTGAAACTTGGAATCTCTTAGGACTACCAATCAAACAATACGTTTTCGCATACTCTTTAGCTGCTTTTGGAGGAGTCTTAGGAAAAATAATCTTTGGGTATCTTATGGATATTATGAAAGCTGCACATCCTGTGATGATTGCAATGTTCCTTCAAGCAACTGGGATCTTTGGAATTACATATTTTAATGAACCAAGTATATTTTTTTTAAGTGCATTTATATTTGGTTTAGGTTTTGGTGCTGCAACGCCTCTTATGACTGCATGCTATCTTAGAACATTCGGAGCGCATAATCTTGGTAAAGCTAGAGGAATATCATCTCCAATTATTTCCCCGCTGCAACCAATTGGAATTTTGATAACAAGTATTTTAATAGGTTTTCAAGATACTTATTTCGTAGCTTTTAATATTATGGGATGTTTTGCTCTGGTTGGAGCAGCTTTGGCTAGCCAAATTCAAGAGGCTTAAACAACTTACACAAGGCGCCACGATTTTCTTAATGAGTCACCAACTATTTATTAATTAAAAATTGTATAATCATGATGAAAACTTTGAAAAAAGTTCATAATTTATGTCCGTGGCCATAAAACAATTAGTTAAAGATGAATATCAATAAAATTACACTAATCTCTATTTTATTCCTAACGTGTTTTTCTCACAGCTCTCAAAAAGTTAACTTTGATAGCCCAGAAGGTTGGGCAATGGCATTTATGACTTCTTCAGCACAAAATCTTGGCCAGCGGCCACCACATTCTGAAGATATTGGTGACTTATCAATTTCAGCAGAAATTAGTTCGATTCCACATCTTACTCGAGAGCAGCAAAGAGTTGGTTTTAGCGGATTTAAAGATGAGGATTTGAATAAATCTCCTGTATTTGGAAAAATCAGAGCTAACATTGCTTTACCTTGGGATTTAAATGCAGAAATTTCTTGGACTCCACCTGTAAAAATTGATGATAGTAAACCAGAGGATCTCTGGGGTTTTGCGCTATCAAGGCCTATTTTGGATAGACAAAATATTTCTGTTGGACTTCGAATTTTTTTGCTCAGAGGTGGAGCTATAGCTAGCGTTACTTGTTCAAAAGATATCATTAACTTTGATCCTTATTCATCTCAAAATCCGGTAGGATGCATAAGCAAATCAGACGATGAAATTCAGATGGATCATGAGGGTGCAGAGCTTTTCTTATCATTTAAAAATTCTTCAAATCTTAGTCCATGGATATCATTTGCTTCAAGCAATTTAGATAATTCTGTAAAAATTAATGCACCGCTTGAATTAGGAAGGCAAATATTAAAGATTTCTTCGAGAAATGGAACAATTCAAACACTTACTTTAGGCCTTAGCTATAACTTAAACGAAAAATGGAATATGAATTTTGCTAGTTCATATACGCCTCATGACGTAAGAAGACCTAATGACATTTCAGGTAATGATAATTTTTGGAATTTCAGAGTTGGAGTAACATTTGATTGGTAATAAGTGTTTATTTAACACATTCACTGATGTAATATAATTCGAAGTAAGCTTACATTTTTAGAATTATCATGAAATATTTTCTCATAGCATTCATTGCAGCCTTAATAGTATCTTGTACTACTACTACTAGCATTGATACAAAAGAAGTAATTCCAGAACTTTTTGACTCCGAATTAAAGAAAGGAAAAATATTTGTTTATTCTAACCATCTTGATCCTCGAAATATTAATATTCGTGTAAATGATGAAGTTCGAAAAATGAAACACACAGATACTCAAATTTTTGATTTGCAACAAGGCCAAAATAGTGTTTTATCCTTTATGATCTTTGCAGGAAATGAGCAAGAAAATTGCGATGATCAAGCTTATACTTTTAATACGGATATGTTTCCTGAGGTGGAAACTTATTATTTTGTAATTCAATCAGTTATTGATAAAAATACAATATTAAAAACTAGATGTTTCAAAGATTTTCAAGTAAATGAAGATGTTTTTTTGAGACAAATAGAAAATCCTAGATCTCGCAATAATGAATTTATTCAAGATATGACTGAAGATTTCATAAGAGAGTTTATATTTTAGAAATGATGAAATATATATATTCAACATTCAGCATATTCTTTTTGTTTTCATGCACAACATTAGAGTATGGACTTATGCTTGAAAGTGATATTGAAAAAGAAGGAAATGGGCAACAAATTCTTGATCAACTCAATGATCCTGAATTAAGGAAAGGAAAAATATTTGTATTTTCTAATACTCAAGATGGTCTATGGCAATTTGTAAGAGTAAATAACTCTGAAAGGTATATGGGAGATCAGGAAGTTCAAGTTTTTGATAAAGTTGATGGTGAAAATAATGTGTATGCTTTTGGAAGAATATTTGGTGATGAGGTTTTGAACTGCACCGGAGATGGATTTAAATTTAATACTGAAGATTTTCCTGATTATGAAACTCATTTTTTCATGATAGTAAAACCTGCAGGAAGAGAATTTGGTGGCAGGTATTTCGACTGCTATAAAGAAGTTCATTTTACAGAAGAAGGATTCTTTTACATAAAAGATAATCCAAGATCACGAATAAACTTTGATTGGGTTCTAAATCGTTAAAACTACCCATATAATTAAACATCATGCATTCATCGAGTAAAAATTATCGAAATTTTGTATTAGTACTTCTTACCATAGTTTACGGATTCAATTTTATCGATAGGCAAATAATGGGCATTCTTGCTCCATTTATTCAAAAGGACTTAGGATTAACAAATACAGAATTAGGTCTATTAATTGGACTTGCTTTCGCGGTTTTTTATACCTTTGTAGCCATTCCAATCGCATGGTTAGCCGATAGATACAATAGAGTCAACATTTTATCTATTGCTCTAGCCACATGGAGTGGTTTCACAGCTTTAACGGGA
Source organism: uncultured SAR86 cluster bacterium (assembly GCA_902632555.1). Classification (GTDB taxonomy): domain Bacteria; phylum Pseudomonadota; class Gammaproteobacteria; order Magnimaribacterales; family D2472; genus SAR86A. The sequence continues at coordinate 30,272 of CACPCZ010000005.1, forward strand.
TTAGCAAACAATTTTATTCAAATAGGTCTTGCGAGAATGGGAGTCGGTATAGGTGAGGCTGGAGGAAGTCCGCCATCTCACTCAATAATCTCTGATTTATTTCCAAAAGAAGAAAGAGCTAGTGCACTTGGAGTTTACTCAATGGGAATTCCTTTAGGTATTATGGCCGCATATTTTGTGACAGCGTCCTTGATGGGATCATCTGATGATGTTGATTGGAGAAGAATATTTATTGTTTTGGGCATAACAGGAATTGGTCTTGCTGTAATCGTAAAACTTGTTCTCAAAGAGCCAGTTAGAGGAGCAATGGAGCTAAAAAAAGATGCGGTTATCCAAAAACCTCCTTTTAAAGAATCGTTAAAAGTATTAATAAAAATTCCAGCATGGTGGGCAATGTGTTTTGGAATAGCCTTTGGGTCATTCGTTTCATATTCAAAATCCGCATTTCAAACTAAATATTTAGTTACTTTAGATCCAAGTTTTGATTTTCAAACTCTAGTTATCATTTTAGGTATTATGAACGGGACAACCTATGCAGCGGGTGCATTTTTTGGCGCTCGTTTAGCAGATAAGTGGGGGAAAAAAGATATTAGAGCCTATGGATGGCTTCCTGCAATATCAATTGCTTTGTGTTTGCCGGTTGGAATATTGACTTGGTGGGTACCCACAATAGAAGTTCACCTAGTTTTTGCCACTTTATTTTTACTTTTAATAGGTATTTATCTTGGTCCAAGTTTTGCGATTGCACAAACATTAGCGCCGATACACATGAGGGCGATGTCAACAGCTTTATTTTTCTTTATTTTGAACATGATAGCTCTAGGCGGAGGCCCAACATTTGCAGGATGGATAATGGATATTTTCAAGGAAAGTTATTCTGATCTTGAATCAATAAGATTTTCTATGACAGTAACCTCTTTAGTTTTTATTCCTTCAGTTTTAAGTTTTTTACTTGTATCAAAGTTTTTACCAAGAGACTGGAAGATAGCTGAGCAAAGGAATTTAAATTTAGCAAAAGAATAACCATGAAAAAGATTTGTATTATATTTGGTCATCACAATACTAAAGACTCTTTCAACGCCGCAATCAGGGATACTTTTATTGATGAGGCAACTAAAATAGGCCACCAAATAGATTTAATAAATTTATTTGATGAAGAAGAGCAACTGCCTTTTTATAGAAGTGATATAAATCCACCTCCTGAACTCGTTTTAAAATATAGAAAACGACTAGAAAACGCTGATGTAATGTTTCTTATGAGCGCATGTCATAACTTAAGAATGAATGGAATACTTGAAAACTGGATAGATTGGGTGCTTCATCCAAAATGGTTTTTCTCATATAGATCATTGTTACCAGATAGTAAATTTTTTGGAAATTATGGATTTCCAGTAGCAGGCGCAATGAAAAATAAGATTGGGGTGGTGTCTATGACATACGGCGGACCGATGATTAGTTATTTCAACTTTTCTTTATTTGATAATATTCCTTTTAGAAGGTTAAAAAAGTCTGTTTTTCAACTTGGTGGTCTAAAAACAAAATATCTAAGATTTTATTCTGTTTTACCAAATATGGATCAGCAAACCTTTGAGAGAAATATGAAGAAGGTTAGAGCATTTGCTAGAAAGTTGTAATCATAAGCATGTCTAGAGAACCAAGGGAAATTTTACAGGATATTAAGACAATTGCTTTAGTTGGAATAAGCAAAGATACAAAAAAAGACAGCTTTGTGATAATGAAGTTCCTAATTGAAAGAGGTTATACAGTTTTTCCAGTAAATCCAAAATATAAAGATGAACTTATCCTAGATAGAAAATGTTATGCGGGATTGAAGAATATCGATGAAAAGATTGATATGGTAGAAATATTTCGAAAAACAGAATTTGTTTACGAACATACAAAACAGGCAATAGATATTCAAGCTAAAGTTTTGTGGACTCAACTAAATATCTTTTGTAATGAATCAAAAAAACTAGCAAAAAGTGCTGGATTAGAAGTGGTTATGAACAGGTGTCCTAAGATAGAACTGCAACAGTGATATTGGACATATAAAAAAATATAGATTTTAATTAATTATGAAAAATATTCTAGAAATTGAAAATAATCATGAATCAATTACTCGCTTGGTAATGAATGATGAAAAAACAGGAAATTCATTATCCAATGAGATGATATCAAAAATGAAAGTAGCTATTGAGGAAATTGTGCGAGATCGCTCTACAAAGATTGTGATTATTGCTGCTAAAGGAAACATATTTTGTGCAGGCCACAACTTAAAGGAAATGACTGAGGCAAGGAGCAATAGCGATGAAGGAAAAAATTATTTCGAAAAATTATTTAACTCATGTTCTGAACTTATGCAATCTATAGTCAATTGTCCTATGCCAGTCATTGCTGAAATTGATGGAATTGCAACAGCAGCAGGATGTCAGTTAGTAGCAAGTTGTGATTTGGCAATAGCATCTGAATCATCTTCTTTTGCAACTCCTGGTGTAAATTTAGGATTATTTTGTTCAACCCCAATGGTTGCTTTATCAAGAAATGTAAATAAAAAAGATGCCATGAAAATGCTATTAACAGGAGAAATGATCGATTCAAAAGAAGCAAAAAGAATATCCTTAATAAATGATTATTTTTCGGCCGAGACATTATCTGAAGAAGTGCTAGCTTTAGCAAAGAAGATTGCTAGTAAGTCTTCAGAGACTGTAAAAATTGGCAAGTCAGCGTTTTATAAGCAAGCAGAGCTAAGCTTATCCGAAGCTTATAAATATACATCTGAGGTGATGACAAAAAATATAATGAAAGATGATGCGAAAGAAGGAATTGAATCTTTTTTAGAAAAAAGAAATCCAAATTGGGATTAAGGCGATATGGATGATAGATTAAATTTAAAGAGATTTATAAGAACCGTAAACGACTTCCCTATAGATGGAATTATTTTTCGTGACATAACAAGCCTTATTGAAACTCCCGAGGCTTTTGTAAAAACTTGTGATGAACTTACAAGAATTACGAAGGACTTTGGAGCAGATTTAGTTGCAAGTATAGAGAGTAGAGGCTTTATTTTTGCAGGAACCATTGCTAGAGATCTTTCTTTGCCTTTTGTCCTTGCAAGAAAACCTGGCAAGCTTCCAAATAAAACATACAAAAAAAGTTTTGATTTAGAATATGGCAGTACTTCTATTGAGATACAACAGAATACTCATGCTCAAGAAGGTCAAAAAATAGTAATTGTTGATGATTTAGTTGCAACTGGTGGTACTGCAATTGCCTGCGCTGAATTATTTACAGAAAACTTTGGAATAGAGGAATCAGATATCTTAATCCTTACAGTGATAGATTTGACAGATTTAGGCGGCAGCAATTTGATTAAATCAAAAGGTTTTCAAATAGAAACCATTGTTGATTATTAAGTTTTTTTGGTAAGTTTTTGCCACACATGTATTGCTGGTTGTAGACCCAATAATGGCCTTACTAGTTTATAAACTAATCCAGGAATAATTTCAGCTTTACCTTTAATTGAAGCTTTTTCAGTCTCTTTAACAACTTGCTCAGGATTTACCCACATCCACCACGGTACTTTTTTCATAAGATGACCCAAACCTGATCTTTCATGAGCATTAGTTCTTACATATCCAGGCAAACTCACAGTTACAGAGACATTTTTTTTCCGTAATTCAGTCGAAATAGATTTACCATATGCATAGATACCAGCTTTTATTGACGAGTAAAGTGAAGATTTAGGCATTGAGGCTGTTGCACCAATACTTGAAACAATAACGATTCTCCCAGAGCCTTTCTCAATCATTCTTGGAACAAAGCCCTCTATGAGATCAATAACACCGCCGCACATTAAATAATAATAGTACTCCTTATCTTCTCGGCTTAGTTCACCTATCGCTCCATTAATGGCAATACCTGCGTTTGCAACAATTAAATCTGGTACATCAATATTTTCTACGATAAATTGTATTGACTCTTTTTTGCCTAGATCATAAGTATGAAATTTTGCATTTTCATAAGATAAATTTTCTTTAGATATAATTGATCTTTCTTCATTTTGAGATATTAATTCTAGATCCCAACCTTGCAATGCTAAATATTTAGCGTATTGGTAACCTATACCTGTTGAAGATCCTGTAATTAATGCTTTAAGACTCATAAACAATCTTATAATAACCTCAATCATTTTTCTTTGATATGATTTAATAATGAAAGATTTATTTGGCAGAATAATGATTGATGTTGCTGGTACATCAATCTCAAAAGAAGATAAGCACCTTATCGCAAATAAAAATATTGGCGGAATAATTTTTTTTTCTAGAAATTTTATTTCACTTGAACAAATCCAGAATTTAATAATTGAAATAAAATCTGTCAAAGAAAATATCTTATTTGCAGTGGATCAGGAGGGTGGAAGAGTTCAAAGATTTACGGGTGAATTTTCAAAATTACCTTCCCTGCAAGAAATATATAAATACTCAAAAGAAAATAATGATCCTGATTTTTGTAAAGAAATTGCATGGCTTACATCATCTGAATTAATCGCTGCTGGCATTGATGTAAATTTTGCACCTGTTGTTGATCTGAATGAAGGTTCCTCAATGATAATCGGTGATAGATCATTTTCTTCAAACAGTGACGATGTGATTAAATTTGCAGAAAATTATATTGAGGGTATGCATCAGGCAGGCATGAAAGCAACTGCAAAGCATTTTCCAGGACATGGCGGGGTAGCTGAGGATAGCCATATGGTATTACCTGAAGACAAAAGATCTCTAGAAGAATTGATGCTTTCAGATATCAAGCCATATTTAAAATTATCTGAAAAAATAGATGCTGTAATGTGTGCCCATGTTCTGTTTTCATCTATTGATATAAATATTCCAAGTTATTCAAATTTTTGGCTAAATAAATTTCTTAGAGAACAATTAAAATATAAAGGCATAGTTTTTAGTGATGATTTATCAATGGTTGGAGCCGGAGATTATGAATGCAAATACAGAGCTCAAAAATCAATTGAAGCTGGTTGCGACATGATACTGATATGTAATAACAGAAAGGATGTAATTGAAACGGTTAAACATTTTGATGAGTTGGGCATTGATCCTGTCAAAAAAATTTCTACTATGAAAACAAATAATCAGATTAATTGGGATGAGTTAATTGAATCTGAAAAAGTAATAAGTATAAAAAATAAACTTAAACAAATATGGAGATAATATGAGAAGAATTGTTACCGGGCATAATGAAAAAGGAAAATCAATGATCACACTTGATGGACCGCCAGCAAGATCAATTGGAGAGGATGTTGGAGGCCTCTTTGAATTATGGAATACAGATGGAGAAGATATAAATTCTACTGATAATCTAGATCGTGCAGACCAAGATATTATCCTATCTCCACCTAGTGGAGGTACAAAGTTTAGATATTTCCAAATAAATCCTATACCAGAGGGAATACCTGAGAATGTAATGCAAGATATGGCAGCTGAAGCTTTTGAGAAAATTGGTGCCGCTCATCACAGGATTGATACATCAAAGCATCCTGCAATGCATAAAACCGAAACAATTGATTATATTATTTTGTTGAAAGGTGATGTCACACTAATTTTGGATGAGGAGGAGATAGATCTTGAGCCATTCGATGTTGTGGTTCAAAGAGGTACAAATCACGCATGGGTAAATAATGGCACGGATCCAGCACTCCTGATAGCAGTTTTAGTTGATAGTAAGATTATTTGAAATTAGAAACCAGCTGAACCATTCATAATGACTTCATAATAATCCCTATCTAGTGGAACATATTTATTTTCACCTGGTTTTTTAACAAAAACATTGTCGTCACTTACTTTATCCAGATGGTATGCCTCTTCCCTTAAGTCATTTTTTTTCAATTTAAATGTACCAGTAGTTTCAAGTTCCTCAATGATTCTTATAAATACTGGCTGAGCATAACTTGGAAGCTTGTTTGAAACAAATTCAGAAAATTCGTTCCACTTGAAATCTTTTATAGCACAATTAAATGCAACCATGCCTGCTCTACCTTCACTTTGTGGAACTTTCACCCCAAAAACATTTGCCATATTTACTTGATCAAATGTGTTGAGGATTTCAGCAACCTCATTAGTTGAAACATTTTCAGACTTCCATCTAAAAGTATCTCCGACTCTGTCAACGAATTGATAATGTTTTCTCCCAAGAGAAAACCCGACGTCCATCGTTTTTATCAGATCGCCTGTATTAAACCATCTATCACCATCCTCAAAAACATTAGATATAACTTTTTCTTCACTCGCTTTTTTATCGGTATACCCGTTATAAACTGCATTTGGACCAATTTTTACTAATGCTAAACCAGGTTGATGTTCCTTAACCTCTATATATTTTCCATTTTCATCAGTCTTTAATTTATCTTCAGCAACATCGTATTCAAGTAGAGCAAGATCTACATTTGTCATACCTATTGTTTGATCTTTATTTAATAAGTTCATGAACATTCCATTTCCTTCGCTTGCGCCGTAGATTTCACAGATTCTATCAACATCAAATCTATTTCTGAAACAATCCCAAAGATCAGGCCTTAGCCCGTTACCAACCATCTTTGAAATAGGGTTATTTTTTTCCTCTTCACATGGTTCTTGAAAGCTTAAATATCTGCATAGTTCTCCTACATATACAAAAGCAGTAGTATTAAATTTTTGTGCTTCTTTCCAAAATGAAGATGCAGAAAATTTACGTCTTATAAAAGTTGAAGCTCCCACATGAACGCAGGCACATAACCCAAGCATTAGTCCTGTAGAATGATACAAAGGCAAACAGTTATACATACAATCATTTTCGTTCATTCTGTATCCGCCTCTTGTGATATTAGTCGAAGCAGCAACAATTTTAGTATTCGGAAATAAGGCTGCCTTGGGAACACCAGTTGTTCCAGAGGTAAATATATAAAATGCAGTATCCTTAGCTGTTACATTTTCAATTTCTTTAGGTGTATCAGTTTCAGATTTATCTAATAAGTCATTGAGGTCAGATGCCCACTCTGGACATGAGTAGCTTTCACCATCTGCAACCCAATATAAATTAGTTTTATCTTTAACATTGATTTCCTCTATTACATCCTCAATTGAAGAGGCAAGTTCTGCACCAACAATGCATTTTTTTGAATCTGATGCATTTATGCAGTGAATTAATGGATTGCCAGTAAGACTTGTATTAATCAGAACACCAATAGCACCAATCTTATTTAAAGCCAAAATAGATATTATAAATTCAGGCCTATTTTCCATAAGCAATACAACTCTATCACTATGCACAATACCTTCTTTTACAAGTTTATTTGCAAGAATATTTGCAGCTTCATTAGTTTGAGAATATGTCCAAGTTTGATCTTCAAAGTAGATAAAATCTTTTTCACCAAACTTATCGACACTTTCTTGAAAAGTGTGTGCAAGCGAAGCACTATCATCTGGCTCAGGCCATTTATATGTTAAAAGCGGAACAATAAATCGAAGTTCGCCTATGACTCTTATAAATTCAAGTATCTTTTTAATCATTTATTAAACTATTGTCTATGTACTTTATATTATAATCTGCAGACACTTTAATATATAGGATTAATCGTAATGAATGATTTAAAAAATTTTGATTTTATAATTTTTGGAGCTACTGGATTTACAGGAAAATTAGTAGTCGAGTATGCCTTAGAGAACTATTCCAATAGTGAAATTAGCTGGGCAGTTGCTGGGAGAAACACTGAGAAACTTCAGGATCTTAAAAATGGAATGAATCTTCCTGAGGAAGTTCAGATTTTCAAAGTGGATGGCGATGATCAGGATTCAATAGATAATATGATTAATCAAACCAAATGTGTTCTGACGACAGTGGGACCATATCAATTATACGGAGAGAAATTGATAAGAAGTTGTGTTAGATCTGGAACAGATTATGTTGACTTATGTGGTGAGCCTGGCTTTATGCATAAGATAATAAACGAATGTTCTGATGAAGCCAAAAATTCTGGTTCAAGGGTGGTATTCTCATGTGGATTTGACAGCATTCCTTTTGATTTGGGAGTTCTTTTTGTTCAAGAAGAGGCAATGAAACAAACAAATAAATATGCTTCTTCAGTAAGAGGCAGGGTAAGAGTAATGGATGGTGAATTCTCAGGAGGCACTGCGGCATCTATGAAAGCAACAATGTCGTCACTCAAAACAAATCCAAACTTGATAAATGTCCTCATAAATCCTCATGGATTATGTGAAGGATTTCAAGGTGCTCAGCAAGAAGATGATACAAAACCTAAATACGATGAAGAATTAGAAACTTGGGTCGCTCCTTTTTTTATGGCGCCGATAAATACAAAAAATATCCATAGAACTAATAAATTAATGAATCATCCTTATGGCGAAGATTTTTTATATAACGAGATGTGGATATCTGGACCTGGTGAAGAAGGAAAGGCAGTTGCTGAAATGATAGGAAGCACTAATCCAATCGCAGGTGATGATGTTCCCAAGCCAGGAGAGGGACCGTCCAGAGAGAAAAGAGAAAACGGGAGTTATGAAATACTTTTTTGTGCTGATGTTGATGATGATGTTTTTAAAATATCTGTTTCTGGAGATATGGATCCAGGATATGGGTCAACTTCAAAAATGATTGCTGAAAGTGCAATTTGTCTTGTTAAAGATATGGTTGATCTTGAAGGCGGGATATATACTCCTGCAGCTTCTATGGGGAAGAAATTAATAAAAAGACTTCAGGATAATGCTGGTTTAACTTTTAAAGTTGAGTAGTTAAAGATCACCCTTTTTTCTGAGCTCAGCTCTAATTTTTGTAGCGCTTATTTTAGAAATTTCCTCTTCAAATACTTCTTCCTCAATTTTATAACCTACGCCTCTACCATAAGTAATATTAGTAACATTCGGTACTAACATAATTTCATAGTCAAAACCTCTTCTAAAGTCTTCTTTTAAAAGATTTTCCTCAATATTTTTACAAACAGTATCCCAGCAAAAAGGATTATCGTCTTGTTCATCTCCACCAGAAACACCTTCGACATCTCTTACTTGAATAATAACTTGACCCGTCTTCTCAATACATCTTTTGAATAGCTCTTGATGACCTCTGTGCCATGGTTGCCATCTACCTAACATCTGGACAGTAGGCTTTTTCCAATCAAACACGTTTTAAAATCTCCTCAGCAATAACTTTGTGATTTTCATTATTTTTTTCTTTAATTCTAAAGTCTACTTCACTTGGTTCTTCAAACATTTTATTCGTATCTTCATATCTGCCTGACTTGATAGTATTCATCCAAACTGTAATATCGGGATCAAAATTTTTCTGAGTTTCCTTGGTTGGACAAACAAAATCACATATTACCAATCGACCATGTCTTTTCTCAAAATCTGCTAAATTCTTCATTCTTAAACTTTGTCTTATTCTTCCTTCTGGAGAGAAATCCCAGTCATTTGCCATCTCTCTAACAATGTCAGCGTTATACCACGCTGCTTTAAGCAATGGCTGTAATTTTTTTGCTAGATAGGTTTTACCACTTCCAGGTAAGCCCATAATTAATATTTTCATTACCTCACTTTTACAATACTAAAAATTTCGTTTTTAAATTGAATTTGCCTCTCACTTGCTATTAATTTTTTTACTTTATTATAGAGCGTTTTATTTTTTTCTAACCTCAAAATATCTTTTTCCGGGATTTGTCCTACATAAAGAATATTTGCCCATTTCGCGTCAACGTTGTGTCCAAATAATTCAGATACTGTCTGATCAGGAGCTTTTTTAAAATTAAATAAATAACTTTTTGGAGTTATATATTTGAATATACTATTTTCACCAATTGGATTACTTTTTAGATATTCAATAATCTCCTTTCCTGAGTTAGGAAATGCTTCTTTGTCTTTAAAGGCAAGCTTAAGAATTTTTTGTATATTATCTCCACCTAAAGAATGTGTAATCAATAATTCACCAGATTTATTTAGCAATCTCATTAAAGGACCTATTACATTATTTACCTTAGTTTTTACAGAGGATGCAGCTCTATAGGCTTGAGATGCAATTATCAGATCATAGTTATTATTTTCATAATCATTTTTTAAGAATTGTTTTAGATGTCTTTCATGATCTTCTCTATAAATCTTTATCAAACAAGGATTAGAATACGAAGTCCTATCATTTTTATCTATCTCAATGCCCCAATTTTTCTTTATGAAATTACCAAGACTATTACCTGTGATTTGTGAATTAAAATCATATGAATTATCACTCTTGAGAACTAAGCTATATTCTTTGACTTTTTTGTTCTTTATTTTTGAGGAGTTCTCGATTAAACCAAGTTCTGAGAATTTAACATTTGTCATTGTTATCAAAAGATTGGGATGTTCTACAAATCTGTCTGGCATTTTTTCTAAAGTATTTTTTAGATCTTCATAACTTATCTCTTTTCCTGTTATTAGAAGCGATGTGTAAGGGTGATATCTGTGAAAAGCTTTTATTACATTTGATTTAATCGTCCCATCACCAGTGCCAGCATCCAAAATTCTTAAATAGGATTTATTTTGTGACATATTAGCTAGATAGGGATAAATTTTGGATGAAATTGCCTTTTTTTCACTTGTATTTTGAATAAAAGATAAATATTTCAGCCTGTCGTCGAAGAATCGTTTTTTCCCCATAAAAGTCCTCTAAATAAGATTTTTAATGATAATCTAATTAAGTAAATAATGCATTTACTCGAGTGATATTTTGCTATTAAAATATGGTTAAATTTTAGGGAGCATAATGTCTAATTCAAAAAATAAACCTCTCATAGGTATAGGAACTCGTGTAAGAAAATCTCCCTACTATGATTCAAATATTAAGTATGGAGTAAAAGGTTTTACGATCTACAATAAGATGTATTTACCTACTGGTTTTGATGATCCAGAAAAGGAATATGAAAGTCTTATAAATGATGTAACTTTCGGTGATTTTGCTGCAGAGAGACAAATAGAAATAAGTGGATCTGATGCATATGATTTTATAAGGTACATTCAACCTAGGAACCTTGATAAATGTCAGATTGGCTATTGTAAATATATTATCCTGACTGACAATGAGGGCGGCATAATAAATGATGCTTGCTTACTGAGACTGGAGGATGATAAGTTCTGGATTTCTCCTGGTGACGGTGATGTAATTCTGTGGCTTCAAGGTCTGGCTATTAATTCAGGCATGAACGTATCTATTCACGAGCCAGATGTTTCACCACTTCAGATAAGTGGACCAAAATCAGGAAAGCTAATCCAAAAATTATTTGACGGAGAGCATGACGATTTAGGATATTACAAAGCACGAAAAACTGCTTTGGATAATATTCCAATGGTCATTGCAAGAACAGGCTGGAGTGGTGAATTAAGTTACGAGCTATATCTTCAAGATGGTTCATTAGGCAACGATCTATTTGAAAAAGTTTATGATGCTGCAAAAGAATTTAATGGTAGGGTAATTGCTCCAAATACCATAAGAACTATAGAGGGCGGTATCCTCTCATACGGAAGTGATTTTGACAGAAGTCATAATCCTTTCACTATTGGATTTGACAGACTTGTAGATCTTGATCAAAAGAATGATTTTATTGGCAAAGACGCATTGAGAAAAATTAAAGAAAGGGGATTAACAGAAAAATTAGTTGGTATTGAATTAGAGGGCGACCCAATTATGAAAGCACCAGAAAATTTTTGGAATGTTAAAAGTAATAACTTAAAAGTTGGAAGAGTTTCAAGAGCATTTTTCTCACCCAGACTAGAAAAAAACATTGCGCTTGCAATTGTTGATATTGATAATGCTGAAGAAGGCACATCCGTGGTTGTCGAAACACCCAATGGTGATTTAAACTCTATAATTGTATCTCTGCCTTGGTTTAAAGCGGATAAAGATACACACTTAGATTAATTATGCATACTAAATATAATTTATTGCTTTTATTTTTAATTTTATCAATTAATGCCATGTCTGATATTTCAAATAATCCCTCAAATTGGTATGTTGTTACCGATCAGGTCATGGGCGGTAAATCAGAATTAAAAGCAGATTATGATAACGGAGTTTTTAGTTTAAGTGGATTTGTGACAACTGAAAATAATGGTGGTTTTGTTAGGTTGGCATATAGGCCAAAAAATATAGATGAAGAAGTCAATGGGATTCGTTTTATGGCAAAAGGTAATAACGAAACATACGAAGTCCATGTAACTATGCAAGGTGTGAGGATACCACCTTGGGCATATCACAGCTCAACTTTTGATGTTAAAAACGATTGGCAAATGTTTGAAATTAATTTCTCTAACTTCGAAAAAAAATCTGGAGTATCTCCAAAACTTCGTCCAAACAATATAAGAGACATTAGCTTTGCAGGATACGGTAGAGATTTTAATGTTGACCTTCATATAAAAGAGATAAGCTTTTATTAATGTTCTCACCCAAAGAAAGGCTGTTTATGGAAAGAGCTTTTGAGTTGGCTGTAGAATGCTTTAATAATGAAGAGGTGCCAGTTGGAGCAGTTGTCGTCAAAGATGAGAAGATAATAGGTGAGGGTAGAAATAAAGTCATATCTGAAAATGACGTAACTTCTCATGCAGAAATAAATGCAATAAGAGATGCATCTCGCAACATAAAAAATTATCGACTTAATAATTGTTCTATGTATGTGACGCTTGAGCCATGTCACATGTGCGCAAAAGCTTTAGTTGATGCAAGAATAAGCTCAATGGTTTTTGCAGCATTAGAACCAAAAACTGGAAGTGTAGTTTCTATTGATAATTTTTTAGATAAAAAGATACTTAATCATCATGTCACTTACAATTATGGATTGATGGCAGACGAGAGTTCGAACTTGCTCAAGGAATTTTTTAAAATAAGAAGGTAATCAAATGTCTTTTGACATTGTGGTGTGAGGTATTCCGGTGTCAGAGCCAAAATATTTTTTTAAGGTTTTGTATTTAGATGCTGCGTAGAAATCTATCGCATGATCTCTAGCATTGAGAATAATTTTCTTCGCATTATTTTCAATAGCATGATTTTCGAGAACAGCAAGTATTTTAGAGCCAATGCCTTTACCTCGATATTTTTCGTCTACAGCCATGTATCTTATTTGAGCTTTTGTTTCATTGATAAAGTGCAGTCTGCCACACGCAATTATTTTTTTATTAATAACTCCTATTATGTGAAAGCTAACTTCATCATAATCATCCTTAAGAGATTCAATAGTTTTTCCAATAGGCTCTCTTAACATTCGCCATCTAAACAAATCATATTCTTTGAATTCTAATTTATTTTCAGGACATCTAAATTGAATTTTACTCACTGATTTCTAACCAAACAGGACAATGATCAGATGGTTTTTCCATTGCTCTAGCATCATAATCAATTCCTACATCCTTTATAGAACCTACAAGATTATTTGTAACTAAAATATGGTCAATTCTAAGACCTCTTTTAGGATTTTGATCAAACATTCTCGAACGATAATCAAACCATGAATAGATAGAAGACTCATTCGGATGAATTACTCTCCATGAATCTGAAAAACCTAGCCCTTTAATACTATTCCACATATCTCTTTCTTCAGGTTGAAAAGAGGTCTTACCATCTCTTAGCCATCTTTTTGCATTTTCTTCACCAATGCCTATATCAATATCCTCTGGCGATACGTTAAAATCACCCATCACAATAAGATTACTTTTAGTTTTCATGAGTGATTCAATATGTTTTTTTAGATCTGCATAATATTTTATTTTTTTTGGAAATTTGGTTTCATGCTTGATATTTTCTCCCTGTGGAAAATATCCATTCATAATTGTTATTTCTTCATCTCCATAATTAAAAGTAGCTTGAATAAACCTTTTTTGATCTTCCTCAGTATCATTGATAAAACCTTTAACTGTATCTATGGGCTTATCTTTGCTTAAAATAGCTACACCGTAATGACCTTTTTGACCCCAGAATTCAACGTGGTAACCTATTTCATTAATGACCTCAATGGGAAATTCAGGATCATTTACCTTTGTCTCTTGCAGACCAATAACATCGGGATCCAATGTATCTCTTAAATGCTCAATTTGATGAGGTCTGGCACGTATGCTATTGATATTAAATGATACGATCTTCATATTAATTTACCATTGTAATAATTTTTTTCTCTTGTAAATTTATAAAATCATTTACTATTCTGGCCGATTCAATTAGCTGAAAGTCATTTTGAAGATCAATTCTGTTGGACGATATTTCATCATCATTATTTTTATTAAAATTCTCTAATTCTTCATATGAGACAAATTGTTTCAGGCCATTAGAATCTCTTCTTTTATTTTCAATTTCAAGCAACCAATCTTTTCTTAGGTCCTTTTGAATATTTCTTTCCTCAAGCTTCAAGCTTAAGAATTTTTTATTTTTATTTAAATCGTATCTTTTTCTAACTTCCTTTAAATAATTTAGGTTAGGCTCAAAACCCAGCCTTGATTCATGAAGCTTTAAAACATTTTCAATAATTGAGCTATCTATTGCGAATTTTTTGTGCCTATATGGTCTGATTTCATCCCAAGCTAATGCAGTAGGGTATGAGCTTTCTCCAACTGAATTAATGTCCCAAGTTGCAGGAAGTTCGATATCCGGTGAGATCCCCTTATTTTGAGTGCTCATTCCATTAATTCTGTAATATTTTGATTCTGTAATTTTAATTTGGCCTTCTGATAAATTTTCTAAGCTTTGTACAGTACCTTTGCCAAAAGTTCTCTGTCCAACTACAAGTCCTCTTCTATAATCTTGAATTGCACCCGCGACAATCTCGGACGCCGATGCAGAGTATCTATTAACAAGAACTACTAGGGGCTTATTCCAAACTTGGACTGCTCTGGTATCTCCATAAGGTTGAATGTAACCTCTACTTTGTTTTACTTGAACTGTAGGACCAGAAGAAACAAATAATCCAATAATTTTATTTGCTTCTACTAGAGCCCCGCCACCATTATTTCTCAAATCCAAAACGACGGCATCAACATCGTTTTTGTTAAAATCTTCGAGGATATTTTTTACGTCTTTACTACTACTTTTATAATCGGCATTTCTTTTTGAATATTCATCAAAGTCTATATAAAAGGAGGGTAGGTCAATTACTCCTATTTTATTTTCATTTATTTCATAAATATCTGCTTGAGCTGCTCTGTCCTCAAGCTTTACTTCTTCTCTTTTTAGAGTAACAATTTTAGTGCTGTCAATATCTGATTCGAATGAAATAAATTCAATTTGAACTTCCGTATCAATTTCACCTCTTATCAAATCTACAACTTCATCAATTCTCCAACCAACAACATCAGTAAATTCATCATCACCTTTTTGTTTTATTTTAGAAATCCTATCCTCTGGCTGAATTTTCCCAGACTTTTCAGCAGGACCGCCTGGAACTAAACTAATTACTTTTGTATAGTCATCTTCAACACCTAATAACGCTCCAATCCCACTTAATTTTAGACTCATATTCATGTCAAAATCTTCAGCTGATCTTGGAGAAAGATATGATGAATGAGGGTCAAATTGATTTGTTAAGATATTCATAGCCAATGAAAAAATATCTTCTTCTTTCTGTTGTCCAATTCTTCTAATTCTATTTTTATATCTTTTAAGAATGTCTTTCTTGGGATTATCGCTTGCGGAATCTGACAATTTTGCAACCAATAAATCATTTTTAGTTTCTAATCTCCATATTTCTTTAAGATCAGATAGATTAATTTGCCAAATATTATCTTCTTCATAAATATCGAGGTATTCTTCAATAGTAAAATCAAAAGTTGAGTTTTCTATCAAATCAATTTGAAACTGTGAAAATATTAGCAATTTTTCAAAATATAGATTTATTAGTTCATATGCTAATTCAATATCGTATTCATGATTATCAAATTGATTTGCATTATTTATAAAATAATTAAACTCTTCTTGAGTAAAGTAATTTTTCTCTTTGTCTAATCTTTCAAAAACTGCTTCAATATATTTTTTGTTGAAATCTTTATCTTTAAAATCTCTGACGTAATGTTCCCGAGATAATTTTTTAAAAATCTCATTACTTAATTTTTTTTTCTTTTCACTTATCTCAATTACTTCATAACTATCTGAAGAAATAAAAAAAGAAAAAAAGAATACTAATACGTATAGAATTTTCATATTCAACTTCTTATAAACCTTGAATCTTTGCAGCTTCACTTCTGATGATTTCTGGAGCTCCAAGCAATTGTCTATTTAGGCCAATCCTTTTAAACCAAAAATGTAATCCTAACAGATCAGTAAAACCCATTCCACCATGAACTTCCGTAGCTTTTTTTGATACTTTTTTTGCAACATCTGAAACATGAGATTTTGCATGACAAGCCATCAATCTCGCGTCGTTTTCATCTTTATCAAAACTATGCGCTGCGTGCCAAACCAGTGAGTAACAGGGTTCAAGCTCAGCCACCATTTCGGCACACATATGTTTAACAGCCTGAAATGATCCAATTGCTCTATTAAATTGTTTCCGTTCTTTAGAATATGAGACTGCCTTATCAATCATTGCCTGAGCTGCCCCAAGTGAGTCTGCTGCTGTCACTATTCTGCCTGCATCTAGAGATTTTTCAATTGCGGTTGAAGAGCTCAATGTCTTTTCTAAAACTTCCACCGTGACATTATTAAAATTAATTTCTTTGAATACTCTAGTTTTATCAACTGTTATTAAATCAACACATTCAATACCCTGACTATCTAATGATACACTTCCAATTACTCCATTAGAGTTTGATACTAAAAGATGAGATGCATGGTCACAATCAAGAGCAAATAGGGTAGTTCCATTAACCTTTCCATTAGAAAAAACGATCTTAGAATCACCTCTTGATCCAAAATATTCAGAAAAACTGATTCCAAAATTCATTTTACCATTACTCATTTCATTAAAGATTGTATTAATTTGATCTTTGCTGCCGCCATAATTAATGGCAATTGGTGCCATTACATAAGCTCCAAAAAATGGAATTGGTGCTAAGGCTTCACCTAGGCTTTGACTTATTGCAGTGGCAAATAAAAGGTTTAATCCCAGACCTCCATTTTCTTCAGGTATCAATAAGTTATTTATTCCAAGATTTACTATTCCTTTATGAATATCTTTTTTATAAATTGACTCATGATCTTCGATAATCTTTCTAATGGTGTCTAAAGGAGCATTATCTTCAAGATATTTCTTGACGTTATCTTGAAAGAAAACTTGATCCTCAGAAAGTCCAAAATACATCTTATTCTCCCTTTTGAACCTTTGGTTCTCTGGGCATACCCAATCCTCTTTCAGAAATTATATTTTTTTGAATTTGACTTGTTCCACCACCAATAATCAATCCAAGAAAATACATATACGCTACTTGCCATGAGCCACCATCTCTTATGTGAGGACTATTTTCATACAATGTCCCCAATTCACCCATAATATCTATTGCGAAGCCTTCTAATTCATGTCTAAGCTCGGTTCCAACTAGCTTTTGAATCATCCCAGCAATTTTCGTATTTTGATTTTTATTTAACTTTGCTGACAGCACTCTTAATGAATTAGACTGAAAGGCAATTACTTTTCCTTGAATCTTCATTAGTCTATCCCTATAAACTGCGTTATCGATTGCTTTTTCACCATTTATTGTTTCATTTTTCATTATCTCAATTAAAGCATTTAACCGATTCATCATTGCATTAGGGTCTGAAAGTGATCCTCTTTCGTGCCCTAAAGTTGCATTTGCTACAGCCCAACCATCACCTCTTTTTCCGACAATATTTTTTTCAGGAACTGTTACATCTGTAAAAAATACTTCATTGAATCCAGCGTTAAGAGTCATATCTACCAATGGCCTAATTTCAATTCCTGGAGTATCCATTGGAATTAATAGATAACTTATTCCAGCATGCTTTGATGCATCTGGCTCTGTTCTTACTAAACAAAACATCATTTGAGAGTACTGGGCAGTGCTTGTCCATATTTTTTGACCATTAATTACCCAATTTCCATCAATTAATTCACCTTTGGTTTGTAAGCTAGCTAAATCACTACCAGCATTTGGTTCTGAATAACCTTGGCACCATATAATTTCACCATGTAAAGTAGGTTTTATATACTGTTTTTTTTGCTCCTCAGTTCCAAGCTCTAGAAGTGTTGGCACTAGCATATCTATTCCTTGACCACCCATAGGAGGTGGTATATTTTCTTTCGAAAATTCTGTAGCAATTATTCTATTTTTGATTATGTCGCTTTCGCCACCATAACCGCCATACTCTTTTGGAATTGATCTTGCAAAATATCCTTTTTCAATAAGAATTTTTTGCCACTCAGACCTTTTCATCTTAATCCCACCGGATTTAAATGAACCTGACAATGGAACTTTTGCAGAGTCTGAAAAGTGTATACCCGAGTATTCTTTACAAAATTCTCTCACTTCATTTGTAAAACTTTTATATTCTGATCCGTAGTTTAAGTCCATATCTCTTTAATCCCAGTTCGGCTTTCTTTTTTCCAGGAATGCTGTAATTCCTTCCTTAGCATCCTTTCCCTCGAAACACTTTGCTATTTGTTCTTTAAGATATGGTAACGCTTCATTAAAGTCTTTTGAATCTTGTTTTTCGTATGCCTCAAGACCAAACTGCATAGTCTCTGGTGCTAAAGATGCTAATTCTTCTGCAAGTGATTGTACTTTTTGATCTAAATGTTCTACCTCGACAGATTCATTTATTAATCCCCATTTTTCTGCTTCTATAGCATCAATAGGTTGACCCCGCATGATGAAATCTAGACCAGCCCTTTTTGGCATCACTCTAAAAAGACCAGCCATTACCATAAAAGGCCAAAGACCTCTATGGATCTCCGGAGCAGAAAATTTTGCAGTATTGACTGAAATTGCGTGTGTAGAGTTTGTAACCATTAAAAGCGCTCCCGCAAGAACAGATCCTTGAATTTTACATATCACAGGTTTATAGATATGTCTTAGAGATAGGCTTATATCTTCAGCATGAGGCAACTTAGGAACATTTGATTGAGACTCCGATCTATTAAGATCAGCACCGGCACAAAAAATATCTCCTTCAGCAGCAATTACAATTACTCTTATCGATTTTTCTTGTTTTGCAAAAGCTAGAGAATAATTTAATTCATTCATCATTACATTATTAATAGCATTCTTTTTTTCAGGTCTATTAAGAGTAATAGTTAAGATTTTTTCTTTTATTTCTAAATTGATTGTTTCAAAATTAAGACCCTCAAGAGATAATTTATCCATACTTAAGCTCCCTCTACTATTTCTTTAGGTGCAAGAATTTTCTTTGCTCTCAAATATTCTCCAAGTGACTTGGCTTGGCTATCTTTACGATTATTTGAAGATACTCCATCTTGCAAGATATCATGTATATAAAAATTGAGTGAGTAAATATTTGGTAACTCAAATCTTTCTACTTTGTATTTATTTAAATCAGGCATTAATTCTTTAATTCTTTCAACAGTCAAAAAATTATATAAAAAAGAATATGTATTTTTATTTTTTGCCCAAACGCCTAGATTAGCACATCCCCCTTTGTCGCCAGATCTAGTTCCAAAAAGATCACCAAAAAAGATTTCTAATTGATCAGTCACATTGATTTCTTCAATTTTAAAAGGCTCCCTTTGATAATAAATCTCCTCAAAATCTAGTTGAGATGTAGGTAATACCTCTATTTCTTTTCCATCAATATGAACTTTTTCTTTAACATGTTTGCTATCGATTAATGCTGGCCAGTAAACAATTACTGGGCCACTAGATTTAGGTCCGCTTTGAGCAAAAAAACCTGGAATATTCGCAAGAGCAAGCTCAATTATTTTTGCACTAAAAAGTCTTCCAACAAGATCAGGATTGCTTGACTTAACTGATATTACCAATGATGCCATTGCCTCTTCGTTTGTTATTGGATTTTCTTTATCAGTTCTGTGTAACTGGATAGATACTTCTTCAAATTGATCTTGGCCGCCAACTGAATTGAAAAGAGCGTCTGTAAAAACTTTTGCTTTGTCTTCTATATCTATACCTGTCAATATTATTTCCATTCCGTTTCTGAAGCCGCCAGCTAAATTGATGCATACTTTATGATCTTTTGGTGGAGAGCTCCCCCTACATCCAGATATATGTACCTTATCTTTTGATATTTCTTCAATTTTAAGAGTATCAAAATGAGAAATCACATCAGGATTTATATACGCAGGAGAACTAATTTCATATAACAATTGAGCCGTAACAGTTCCCTTAGAAACCAATCCACCAGTATTAGGATGTTTTGTTATATTAAAACTGCCATCCTCAAAAATTTCTGCAATGGGGTAACCAACGTTATCAAAGCTAGGAACTTCTTTAAAAAATGAATAATTTCCACCAGTTGCCTGACAACCACATTCAATAATATGACCTGCAGCTAATGCTCCCGCCAATGCATCATAATCATTTCTTTTCCAATTAAATTTCCATGCAGCTGGACCAATAACAACTGCTGCATCTGTTACTCTTGGACAAACTACAATATCTGCACCATGGTCAAGCGCCTCTTTTATACCCCACGCTCCTAAATAAATATTTGATGTAAGAGGGTTGTAACCTGAATCTTTCAGAGAAATATTTTTATCAATATTCATGAATTTCTCGCCTTCGTCCATCAGAGAATTCATTTGTGGTAACAAGTCATCTCCATCAATATATGCAACTTTCATCTCAACAGACTGATCTATAAGAATTTTTTCAATTTCAGATGCCATAGATTTAGGATTAAGTCCTCCAGCATTTGTAACAATTTTTATATTTTTTTCGTTACAAGTTTTTGCAATTTCTTTAATTTGTTTTAAAAATGTTCCAACGTATCCTTTATCCTCACCCCTCTGTAATTTTTGACTATAGAGAATTGTCATAGTTAACTCAGCTAAGTAATCACCTGTTAAAACATCTATCGGACCGCCATCGACTAATTCTTTCGCTGCAGATAGCTTATCCCCATAGAAACCACTGCAATTTGCAATTTTAATAAAATCGTTTTCCATTTAATTTTTTAACTTTATTCCATTAAGTATTATTGAAATAACTGAATTAGCAGATTCATCAGGTGTTTGCTTAATAGACTTTCTATTCTTTTCAGAGAGAAACTCTCTTCCAATGCTACTAAATAGTATTGAGAATGATTTAGTATCAATTTTTATAATTTCTTTTTTTTCAATTGCTTCTTCTAAAAGTTTTTCTGTATATTCTGAAATAAAGTTTTCATGAAAATCTGCCATCTTTTTTGAGCCATCAATTTTTTCAATATCATTCATGAATTTATTAAATTTTGGTCCTACAGCTTGATTCACAATAAATAGATACTTTTCAAGTCTATCAATCGGTGATGATATTTTTGATACCGAATCAAAGGCATGTTTTCCAAGTTTTCTCAGAATGTTGTCCATCGTCATTAATATAAGTTTATTTTTGCTTGGCGCTATTTCATATAATGTCCTTAGTGAAATTTTTAGACTTGATGCTATTTCTGACATTGTTAAGTCTGGTACACCTTTCTCTAGCATTTTCTCAAGAGAATCAATTATTTCAGAGTGTCTTTTTGTAATTATTTTGGGTTTATTAACAACTATTCTTTCTTGAAAATCTGTATGCATTATTTATTTTACAACCATTAATAATGCGCCATTTTCAACTTGATCATTTACAGCAATTAATAACTGAGATACTGTTCCATCTTCAGATGCTTTAATTGAATGTTCCATTTTCATGGCCTCAAGAATTACAAGAGTATCACCAGCTTTTACTTTCTTTCCTTTTTTAACTTTTATTTCAATTACTTTACCTGGCATTGGAGCAACTAGACCTCCTGCGGTAATCTCCTGTCCCGGAATTACAAATTTAGGCTTTATTGATAACATCACATCCCCAAAAGGCATATGAACTAGGATGTTTGATGATACCATTGTGACCCTAGAAAAATGTCTTTTAGATTCATAAACACAGTCAATTCCATCTTCATTTACTTTATGAATATATGCTGATTTTCCTGATGCAAATTTAAAAGTTCCATCTCTCATTAGCTCGTAATCTACTTTAATCTCCGAACCTTCGAATTCAAATGAAACACTTTGTGATGGAAGCCTCCCATTTGTCCAACCTGACGGCATAAATTTTGCAACATTAGAATTCATTCTATTGCTCTCTTGAATCCATAATGCTGCAATTGCTGTTGCATGTTCCAGAGACTCTTTTTGAATGACTAATTTTCTTGCTGGATCAACACGATCAATGAAATCTGATGTTGTATCTCCTTTAATAAATTCAGGGGTCTTTAGGCAATTAACTAAAAAATCTCTGTTAGTTTTGACACCTCCAATGTGGGCAGACTCTAACGCTTTTGCAAGCTTGCCAGCGGCATCAGTTCTATTAGGTGCATAAGTAATTATTTTCGCCAACATTGGATCAAAGTCTGTTCCAACAACTGTTCCTTTTGACACACCAGTATCCCATCTTGCATCTATGGTAGGGTCCTTTTCAAAAGCAATTAATGTTCCAATTTCAGGAAGGAAATCATTATATGGATCTTCGGCATACAATCTAGCCTCTATTGCGGAACCATTCCATTTTATATCATCCTGCAAAAATTGAAGTTTCTCACCTCTAGCAACTTTTAATTGTTCACTTACTAAATCTATACCTGTAACCTCCTCAGTAACTGGGTGTTCAACTTGCAGTCGAGTATTGACCTCTAAAAACCAAAACTCACCTGTCAAATCATCAAATAAAAATTCAACAGTACCTGCCGATTCATACTTTATTTCTTTTGCTAATTTAACAGCTGCATCTCCCATTTTATTTCTTATTTCTTCAGAAACCCTAGGTGAGGGCGATTCTTCAATAATTTTTTGATATCTTCTTTGTATAGAGCATTCTCTTTCACCAAGATGAACAACATTACCATGCGAGTCTCCTAGAATCTGAATTTCAATATGTCGTGATTTTTCAACATATCTTTCAATGAATATTCTTTCATCATTAAAACCATTTAGAGCTTCTCTTTGAGCACTTTCAATTGAATCTTTAAGCTCACTTGATTTATTGACTATACGCATTCCTTTTCCACCGCCACCTGCTGCAGCCTTAATAAGAAGTGGATATCCAATATTTTTAGCGTCTTTAGGACTCGAAGTCATTGGAAGTGTTGGAACACCAGCTCTAATAGCAAGCTCTTTTGCCTTTAACTTATCTCCCATAACTGAAATCACATGAGGAGAAGGACCAATCCAAACCAAACCTTCTTTTTTAACTTTTCTAGCAAATGATGAATTCTCTGACAGAAAACCATATCCGGGATGAATTGCTTGAGCACCAGTTTTTTTTGCAGCATTAATAATTTGGTTTCCATCAAGATATCCACCATCAGATAGTTTAATGGCTTCGTCAGCTTGTTTAACAAACAAAGCATCTTTATCTGCATCAACGTATACAGCAACAGAACGAATACCCATTTCTTTTGCAGTTTTAATAATCCTGCATGCAATTTCACCCCTGTTAGCAATCAGTACTGAATTAAAAATCATAGTCTAAATACTCCGTATTCTTTCGCGCCTTCAACTTCATTGTTATTAACTATTGATAAACAAAAACCTATAACGTCTCGAGTATCTCTCGGATCAATAATTCCATCATCTGTTAGCATGCTGCTTGCTACAAGCCCATGTGATAACTTTTCTAAATAATCAACAACCATTTCTTTTAACTGTTTATCAGCTTTATTATCGAACTTTTTACCGTCTCTCTTGGCTTTGGCTTTTCTAACTATGGACATAACACCAGCCATTTGCTCAGGACCCATGACAGCAATTTTTGCTGTCGGCCATAAAAAAGTAAATCTATTATTGTAGGCTTTTCCAGACATTGCATAAGTTCCAGCGCCATATGAGGCACCAACGATAAATGTTATATGAGGTACAGTCGAGTTAGAGACAGCATTTATGAGCTGTGATCCCTTTTTAATTATTCCTTGTCTTTCAAAGTCTTTACCAACTAAGAAACCAGTAACGTTATGTAAAAAAATTAAAGGTATATCTCTTTTATTACATAACTGAATAAAACTGGCGCCTTTTTCAGCTGATTCAGGATATATAGGTCCATTGTTACCTATTATTCCGATTTGATAGCCATGAACAGAAGCCCATCCGCAGACTAGTGAAGAACCATACAATGGTTTAAATTCCTCAAATTTTGATCCATCAGTAAATCTTGCAATAATTTCTCTTATATCAACGGCAGATTTTAGATCTTCACTTAAAATACCCAGTAACTCCTCCTTATTATATTTTGGCTCAGTGCTTTTTATTGTTGGTTCAAGTCCTTTCTTGCTCCAATTCAAATGAGAAACTACTTCTCTGCATATTCTTAAAGCATCCATTTCATCTTCAGCTAAATAATCAGATAAACCTGAGATTTCAGAATGCATTTGTGCTCCTCCGAGAGTTTCATCATCTGACTCTTCACCAGTTGCCATTTTTACAAGAGGAGGCCCAGCTAAAAATGCTTTCGATTGATCTTTAATAAAAATATTATAGTCTGACATTCCAGGCTGATAAGCACCACCAGCAGTGGACGAACCGAATACTACAGATATTACTGGTATTCTTAATTTAGATAATTCAGTCATTTCATAGAAAAATCTACCTGTAGATGCAAAATGAGATTGTTGAAGAGTAGGGGCAATTGGAGGTTCACCACCCCCGCCAATATTTGATACATTTAGATCGCCACCAGCAGATTCTACAAAACTTATAAAAGGTATCTTATTATCTCTAGAAATTTCGATTGCTCTTTTCCATTTCTCAGCAACATATACTGTCATAGCTCCAGCTTTGACAGAAGGGTCGTTTGCAAAGATCACACATTCAACTCCTGAAATTATTCCAATACCTGAAACACACCCACCACCAACATTATAGTTATTAGTTCCATAAGCGGCATAAGGCTGTATCTCTAAGAAAGGACTATCAGGATCTAAAACATTCATTACTCTGTGTCTTACAGGCATCTTGCCTCTTTTTGCTAGACGTTCGTGATGATGCATCCCACCTCCAATTTCGGCAAGATCTAAAAGCCCCTCAAGAAACTTCAGCTTTTCAAGCATCATTTCTTTATTCTTGATAAATTGATCAGAGTTTATATCAATATTTGATTTTAATTTTGGAGCAATATTTTTTTTCTTCATAGAACAATAATTAATAAGGGCAGATTATGGTAATATATTATCATTAATATTACCACTATTTAAAGGTAGAATACCCCAATCTAAATTTAATAATAATGATAAAAATATACGGAACAGAGAACTCCAGGGCTGTAAGGCCTATATGGACTGCAGAAGAAATGGGCCTAGATTACGAATTAATAATGATGCCATTTCCTCCGAGAGTCTTCATGAAAGAATATTTAGATATTAATATGCTTGGCACAATACCTTATTTAATTGATGGTGATATTGAGATGACAGAGTCAGTTGCAATATCTCAGTATCTTGTTGAAAAATATGGACCTACTGACCTTCAAGTCAGACCTGACGAAGAAGACTATCCTCTTTATTTAAATTGGTTATTCCATGCAGATGCTACTCTTACATTTCCTCAAACTGTTGTACTTAGATATAAGATTCAAGAGCCTGGAGTTGCAGATGCTGCAGTTGAAGGTTACAGCAGGTGGTTTGTTTCAAGATTGAAACTTCTTGAAAAATCATTAGAAAATAGAGAGTATTTATGCTCAAACAGATTTACTATTGCTGACATATGTGTAAGTTATGCAATAAATCTTGCAGAGGCCCTTGGAATTGAACAAGCATTTAAACCAAACATTAAAAGATGGTCTGAAAAATTATTCGCAAGGCCAGCATTTATTAAAAGCAAAGGATATAAATATGAACCTGAAAAGTAAATTTAATTACAGCGTACTTATACTAGCTTTTTTTTCCTCATTATTAATAGCTAATCAGACAAATCATATTCAAACAATTTATTTAGGCTCAGGATGTTTTTGGGGAGCTGAAAAAGGTTATGAATCATTAAATGGAGTTATTGATGCTGAATCAGGCTATGCAAATGGTTATGGCATAAATCCGGACTATAGGTCAATTATTCAATTAAAAAATAAATTTAATTCAGATAATTTCGCAGAGGTTGTAAAAGTTACTTTTAATTCAAACTTTATTAGTTTGGAGGAAATTTTAATTCACTTTTTTGAGACACATGATCCAACACAATATAACAGACAAGGTAATGATATAGGAACTCAATACCGATCAACAATTTTGTTTACAAATGAAGATCAAAAAAAACTTTCAGAATCATTAAAAGATGAGTTTCAAATACTATTAAGTGAAAATGGTTATGGAAAAATCAAGACCAAGATCGAGCCTTTAGAAAATTTTTATTTAGCTGAAGAATATCATCAAGATTATTTGAAAAAAAATCCTAATGGATATTGTCCAGATCTTTCAACTGGAATAGTTTTTAACAAAGAAGAGATACCTATAATTGATAATTCTCAATTACAAGTTGGTAAACAAATATTAGTTCTTGATTCAAGAAACTACTGTCCATATTGTGAAAAATTGAAGCTAGATGTTACAGATGAATATAAAGGTAGTATACCTATAAGCTACAGAACATCAGATCAGTTGCAAGGACTTGAAATCAATTCTCCTACCTGGGCAACTCCTTCAATTTTATTTCTTGAAAATGGAATTGAAGTCTTTGCTCATCAAGGATATCTTGATGCAAAAGAATTCTATAAATTATTAGGTAAATTTAAGCTTGGTAAAACAGAGGCTTATAATGTAGCCTTTAATGAAGGCACAGATGCCAGATTTTGCAGGGAGTATCAAATATTTAAAAATACTCCTGATGGAGTATTTGTTGATAAATTAAGTGGTGCTCCACTTTTTGATACCAGAGATAGGTTTGTCTCAAGGTCGGGCTGGTTATCATTCACTAGTCCAGTTGAGGGCTCAGTTTATGAGCTACCTGATAATAGATATGGAATGAGACGAACAGAAATACGGTCAGTTTCTAGTGATATCCATTTAGGTCATGTTTTTGATGATGGGCCAAATGGCATGCCAAGATATTGTATCAATGCAACTGTTTTAGAGTTTTTGCCAAGAGCTAAAAGTACATAATTAATAACTTTTACCAAACCCAAAGTCATATGTTGGACTTTCACTATCATCAGGAAGATCTTCTTTTTGATTAATAACAGCATTCATTGATGATGGTATCTCAAATGGCAGCTTGCCACTTGGATTAAAATGCCCAAAGATTGCCTCAAATATTACCTCATCAAGAACACCAAATGTACCAATTAATCCTGATGAGAGATCTTTAATTTCATGCAGTATTGCAGGCCTATTTAAATCTACAACTACAATTAATTTTCCATTTTGAGAATATTTTCTTATTTTATTTAAAATTTCTTCATTAAAATTTAAATCTCCATTTGGAAATAATGTACTGAGAAAATTATCAAACATCCTATTTAATCCAGACTCCTGATTTCCATTAAAAACAGTGTGAACATACATTATTGTTACATCAGCTTTTGATGGATCGTTGACGATCTCTCCAAAACGAGAAGCCGTATCTATGTCCAATCCTTCAACAAAAACCTTCTGATCTTTTTTAAGAGGCAAAACCCCATCATTTTCAAGCAAAACAATTGATTTTCTTTGAGCATCAAGTCCAGCTTGAATATTTTTTTTAGTTGCTACATTTTTGTCTACATCATTAATCTCTACATAAGGATTATCAAACAAGCCTAATTCAAATTTATTAATAAGTATTCTTCTTACAGAATCATTAATAAGATCTATTGGTATCTCATTTTCATTAACTAACTCAATAATATGCTCTGGATCATCCTCACCACCATATTGATCAATACCTGCAAGAAGAGATTTTTTATATCGATCTTTAATTGATAAATTTTCAACACCCCAATGTCTACCAGTAATTATTCCCCAGTCAGCACAAATTACTCCTTTATATCCAAGTTCATCTCTTAAAAGATCAGTCAGGATGTATTTATTAAATCCCATTGCAACGTCGTCATCAGTAACTCCAAGAGGAATGCCGTAGTAGGGCATGATTACTTTCAAATTATTTTTTATAGCCTCTTTAAACGGCAACAAATGATATTCAAAATTATTAGCAGGATAAGTTTGATTTCTACCACTAAATAAATGAGGATCGAGACCGTCTTGCTGAGGACCACCACCAGGAAAGTGTTTGACCATTGTATGAACACTCTCATTCGAAATATTAACCCCTTGAAAACCTTTCATATAAGCAGTTGTCATTTTTGACGATAGGACTGCATTAGAACCAAAGGTTCCAAAATTTCTTGCCCATCTTGGCTCAGTTGCTAAGTCTGACATCGGATGAAGTGCTGTTCGTATTCCTACCGCCGTGTATTCCTCTCTAGCAATTTTTGCAAAATCATAAATTATTTTAGGATCATTTGTTGCAGCAAAACCTAGTTGAGATGGCCATTTTGAAAATCCATCAACTGAAAAAGAAGCTATTCCACCACCTTTCGGAACCTCATGAATAGGATCTGAGCTGATAGTAATTGGAATCCCTAATCTTGTCTTTGAAGCAACTTTTTGAAAATGATTAATTTTTTCAGCAAGTGCTATGGGACTAGGATTACCATATAAATTAAAGTGTGTAATATTATCCAAAGCAATCTTTGCTTCAGTAAGGCTGTTTCCTCTTATTGCAATTTCGTAAATTAACATCCATATATCCGGTTTAAGGGTAAATGGAGGATGAAACATTTGACCAATTTTTTCCTCTAAAGTCATTTTTTCTAAAAGATCAATTGTTCTTAATTCTGAACTTAATCTATGATCTTCATAAATATCAAGGGTGTTATTTTTGTTAAGATCTCTGAATGAGTAATCTCCATACTTTAAAAGGGATGGCTCTTTATAAAGTACGCTATTAACTTTTATGATTTGAAAAGGCTTATATAAGTTTATCAATGAAAATGCTGATAACATCAACAGCAAAATTATCAAAATAAAAGAGATATTTTTTAAGAGTGATATACCTCTGTTCAAAATAGGTTATCCAATTTTAATTATCTGAAAAGAAACCATTAATCCTCTCATAAGAATCTATGAATTCTTCTTTAAATTTTTGAACAGTTTGTCCCGCAGTAATAGTTTCGTTAACCAAGCCTATGCCTTGACCAACCCAATATGTCTCTAGCTGTTTTGCACCTTCATGACCTATAGCAGCTTGATCTGCGACTTTTTTAAGAGCGGGCTCACTCACCATAGTTTGAAGCGGCATTGGAAGTGGTTCTGGTGCATCTTTGCCTTCCCAAGCTTCAACCCATGGTGAAGACAATTGTCTTGAATGTTTACCTGTTCTACTTTTTGATCTAACAGTATGACTTGATGAAGCTGCAATCATTTTCTCTTTAATATTATCTGAAGTTTCTGCTTCAGTAGTGGGTAGAAATACTGATGCACACCATACGCCGTCAGCACCCATTGCCATAACACCAGCCATTTGCTCACCTGTACAAATACCTCCAGCGGCAAGTATTGGCACATCACCATATTCTTTTAAAGCTCTTCTCACTTCAGGAACTAAAACCATTGTTGAAACGCTCCCGCAATGTCCACCACCCTCAGTACCTGATACTACTATAATATCTACACCAGCTTCAGCTTGCTTTACTGCATGTTGTTTTGCTCCAACCAATGCAGCAACAGGAACATTATTAGCTTTACCCATTTCTAACATCCATTTTGGAGGGACTCCAAGAGCATTAGCTACTAGACTTATTGGATGAGCAAAAGCAACCTCAAGCACTTCTTTGGCCCCATCAAGTCCGGCACCAAGTACGCCATTTGAATTAGTTTCTAACTTTCTAGAATATTCGTTATCCCTCAAGTCAGCTGCATCTAAATCATGTTGCTCAAGAACATCTGCTCGAAATTCCCTATGTTCTTGAGGAATCATTGCTCTGAGATCGTCAGTTGAAAGATTTTCTCCTTTACCTACGTACGAATTTGGAACTAAAACATCTACACCATAAGGTTTACCATCAACGTGCTCGTCAATCCAATTCAACTCAATTTCTAATTTTTCTGGCGTAAGTCCAACAGCACCCAAAACACCCATACCACCTGCCTTTGAAACAGCAGCAACAACATCTCTGCAATGGCTGAAAGCAACTAAAGGAAATTCAATTCCAAGTAAATCGCAAATTTGTGATTTCATTTTTACTCCTCAATTGTTCATACATAGTTTATATTAACTACTTTAGGATAATTTACAAAATGAATAAATTTACTGTTCCAGATATTTGCGATGAATTTGAGGATAAAATTCAAATAGGTGATTTGTTCCTAAGTTCATACGGTTTACAAGAAAAGTTTTACGGAAAAATTCAAACTGCAAGGTGCGAACATTCAAACAAAGTTGTAAAAGAAATAGTTGCTCAAAACGGAGAGGATATGGTCTTATTTATTCAGCATACCGGTATCGAAAAATGCTCAATGGTTGGAGATCAAATTGCACAAATGGCATATGAAAATGGATGGAAAGGAATTATTACTAATGGATATATTCGAGATGCAGAAGTTATAAAAGAAATACCAATCGGAGTATATGCATTAAATACATACCCAAAAAAAACTAATAAATCTATTGGAGTTGGAGAGATAGGTGTGAACCTTGAATTTGATAAATTTATTGTAAGGCCAGATGAGTGGGTATATGTTGATACTAATGGATGGGTAATTTCCGAAGAGGAGCTAGAATTTTAATTCGCTTATTTTTTTATCCTTTTCAAACCAAATTTTTTCAACCCACTTCTTAAACTCTTCTCTGTATGCTTCATCATTTGAATAATTTCTCCCTTTAAGGTTGTCAGGAATTTTATAGCTTTTTATATAAACTTTAACGTCGCTCATTTCTCCATTCAAAAAAGACCAAGCATCTCTTTTTTTTGTTTTATACACCAAAGAGAAATCTATTAGCGTATCAATATTAGGCATTGCAGATAGAGCAGTTGCCATACCGCCAATTTTTGGTTGTAAAAGATTTATATACTCTGAGTTTTGATTTCTATGTTTTTCTTCAGTAAATCTTGTACCTTCCGCATAACTAAAAATCGTAGATGGAGCTCTTAAAAATCTTTTGCATGATTTCAAAGTATTCTCATAATCTTTAGTTCTTAAAGAAGGGTTTTTAGCAATTGCTTTCTTTGAATGCCTATTAACAAAAGGCATATTTAAAGTTTTATTTGCCAGAAACACAAAAGGTATCCACCATAATTCTTTTTTCATAAAAAACTTCAATAAAGGTATTCTCCTGTTGGCAGTAACAAGTAATACAAATATATCAGCCCATGACTGATGATTTGACATAGCCATGTACCATTTGCCTAAATCATATTCAGTTTCATTTATTACTTGAATTCTATTTCCATGCATTAAAAGCATGATAAGTTTTAATCCATATACTGTAATGTCACCAATTTGGTTAGAAAATCTTGCTAAAAATATTTTGAAGGATTTAAATGGAATAATTGCTCTTGGAATGTTCACAATGGCTAGAGTTCCAAATCCAACTATTAACTCTAGAATAATTAAAATAAATGTTATCA
This sequence comes from uncultured SAR86 cluster bacterium, assembly GCA_902632555.1. Classification (GTDB taxonomy): domain Bacteria; phylum Pseudomonadota; class Gammaproteobacteria; order Magnimaribacterales; family D2472; genus SAR86A. The sequence continues at coordinate 62,029 of CACPCZ010000005.1, forward strand.
AACCAATAATGCTTGATTTAATGAACTTCATATTTCGAACATATACCTCCTAAAAACCACTTAAGTTTGCGTATCTCTCAGTGTGAAATTTTGAACTTCCAAAAATTTGTTCTGCAACCCTGGCTCTTTTTAAAAAAAATCCAACATCATACTCGTCCGTAACACCAATTCCACCATGCATTTGTATAGCTTCATTTGATACAAGATGTAAGGTTTCACCAGCTACGGTTTTGGCAAGGCTTGATAATCTTTGCAATTCGTTTGAACCTTCATCCGCAGCCCTCATTGCTGCCATGACAGATGATTTTGTTAATTCAATTTCGCAAAACATTTCTGCTGCTCTATGTTGCAATGCTTGAAATGAACCAATAAGTACCCCAAATTGTTTTCTCTGTTTAAGATAATCCAATGTAGTTTCAAAAGCAGCTTCTGAGTTTCCAAGCATCTCAGCTGAGATTGCAATTCTTCCAATATCTAAGATGTTATCTATTGCTTCACCTCCTGCCTCAGGATCACCAAGGATGTTATCTGATGGAACATCTACATTTTCAAAATTAATATTTGCATAATTTCTTGAATCAGCCATATCGAGCTTTACTTTATCTATTCCCGCTTGGTTAGAATCGATTAAAAATAAAGTTAGTCCAGTTGAGTCTCCCTTATTACCGGAAGTCCTAGCCAAGACAATTAAAAGATCAGAACTAGCTCCATCGATGACAAAAACTTTTTTTCCTGAAAGAAGATAATTATTATTATTTTTCTTTGCAGATAGCTCAGTCTCATAAGGATTATGATGACTGGATTCGTCAATAGCTAGGGAGACGGTAAGATCGCCCGATGCAATTGATGGTAAATATTTTTCTTTTTGTTCATCTGTTCCATATGTCTTTATTGAAAATGCTCCTAATACGCCTGTTGCAAAAAGAGGAGAGGGAGTTAAGGTTTTTGCACATTCTTGAAGAACTACGCAAATACCCGAAATTCCAAAATTTGATCCCCCATATTTCTCGGGAATCATAATCCCTGGCCATCCTAGCTTTGACATTTCTGACCATAAATCCTTATCCCAGAGAATTGGATCATTATTATCTCTAAGAGATCTAAAGTGGGTTATGGGTGATCTTTCTTCTGCAAAGTTTTTAGCAGTGTCACGCAAAAACTGTTCTTCTTCATTAAGTATTAATTTCATAAGTAATTAGGTTGATGGTAAACCAAGAACCCTTTTTGAAATCACATTTAATTGAACCTCAGATGTTCCACCTTCAAGAGAATTTCCTTTTGTTCTAAGCCAAGCTCTTGTAAGATTTTTATCATCATCTTCAAACTCATCACCATCCCAGGCAACACCATTGATACCTGATGCTGCTACCATTAATTCGTGGCGTTTTTTGTTATGCTCTGTTCCATAAAGTTTAAACATTGATGCTGTTGCGCTTGCTTTACCTCCTTCATCACCTGCTCTTTTAAGTGTAAGACCAAATGCATGCTCCTTTATTTTATGAGATGAAATTTCTGATCTATAAAAAGTATTTTTTATTTTCCCGTTCTCCTCACCAAGATGTTTTTTGGCAATAGAAACCACATCACGCTTACTGCCCATTCCTGCCGCTAATCCAAAGTTAGATATAAAAGCTCTCTCATGTTGAAGAAGTTTTTTTGCTATTGTCCAGCCCGAGTTTAATTCCCCAATTAAGTTTTCTTTTGGAACTTTAACATTATCAAAAAAAGTTTCACAAAAAGGAGATTTTCCTGATATCAATGTTATTGGTTTCGTGCTTACACCTTTTGTTGCCATGTCTATTAACAAAAAGCTAATTCCATCATGCTTAGGCTCCTTTGGACCAGTTCTAACCAAAGCAAAAATCCAGTCAGCTTTATCTGCATAAGATGTCCAAACTTTTTGACCATTTACTAAAAAATGATCACCGATATCATCTGCTTTAGTTGACAGGCTGGCAAGGTCTGATCCAGAACCGGGTTCTGAGTATCCTTGGCACCATCTAATCTGGCCTTTGATTATTTTTGGAATATGTAATTTTTTTTGTTCTTCAGTTCCATACTCCAATAAAACAGGTGCAAGCATCCATATACCAAAGCTGAGTAAGGGCTGTTTGGCACCAATAAAAAACATTTCTTCATTAAGAACTTTAACTTCTTCTTTGGAAAGCCCGCCTCCGCCATACTCTTTAGGAACTGTTGGCATTGTCCATCCTTTTTCGCCCATTCTATCAAGCCATATCTTAGACTCTGGGTTTTTATATTTTGCATTTCTTCCACCCCATACCTCGTCAGTAGGTATTTTAGGATCTGCTCCATTTCTCATTGATGGTGGACAGTTTTCGTCAAGCCACTTTTTTGTCTCTTCTCTAAATTTAGATAAATCAGTCATAATGTTATAAGTTTTTTTAAATTACAAAGAAGTTATTATATTCACAATTTTTATTATTTCGAGCATTGAGAGCAACAAAAAATCGTATTCAATCTAAAAATAAGCTTATACAGAGGATATAATCTCGTTTATGTTTAAAAATATAGGAATATATGTCAGACAAAAGTCTAACCAAGGCATAGATGCAGATGCAATGGATTCTATGATCGATTTTTTATCGACTAAAGATATTAAACTTTTTATAGATGAATCTTCTGATTATTTGAGTAAACATACTGAAACAGTAACTCATGAAAAATTTGTCAAAATAGTTGATTTAATAATAGTCTTTGGTGGCGACGGAACTCTTCTAAATTCAGCTAGGAAATATTTAGATTATGAGATACCAATTTTAGGAATAAATATGGGAAATGTTGGTTTTTTAACTGATATCAAAGTGGATAATTTTGAGCAGTCATTATCAGAAATACTTAATGGAAATTACATTATTGAAGATAGAAAATTAGTATCTGCTAAATTTAATGATGTTCATATGTATGGTTTAAATGAGATCGTGATTCATTCAGGATCCTATGCTCAGCTTATGAGATATCAATTGACTGTAAATAATCGAATAGTTTATGAACAAAGGTCTGATGGACTAATAATTGCTACACCGACTGGTTCAACCGCATATGCTTTGTCTGCTGGCGGACCAATAATTCATCCGAGCCTAGATGTATGGACAATTTTACCTATGTTGCCACAAAGTTTGTCATCGAGGCCTTTCGTTATCTCTTCTGAAGAAAAGGTCGATATTAAGCTTTTTGAGGGTCCAAATGAAAAGGCTCAAATATGCGTTGATGGACAAAATGATATTGATTTGCCTTATGGTGTTGATATCTCAATTTCAAAAATGGAGAAAACTCTTAAATTAGTTCATCCAAATGATAATGATTTTTTTGAAGCATGCAGAGAAAAGCTTGGCTGGAGCTTAAATATATCTAAATAAATTGATAAAAATAGACAATTTTCATATACCCATAATTGTGCTCTCAATATGTATAGCACTTATATCAAATTTTGGTTCGTCGATAGCATTTATTAAACCTTTCACTTTCACGCAAATTGATATTAGTAACCTTGGTTACTTTTCTATGATGAATTTTGAAGTTACTTTTTTAGAAAACAATCAATGGTGGAGATTGTTTACGCCAATGTTAATACATTTTTCATTTCCACATTTAGCATTTAACTGTTTATGGATATATATACTTGGAGAAAAAGTAGAGAGAATTGATGGACATATAACTTTTATTTTTCTTGTAATGTTTACATCAATTATTAGTAATTGTTTACAATTTTTTTGGAGTGGCTCAAATTTGTTTGGAGGCTTGTCTGGCGTAATATATGGCTTGTTAGGATTTTGCATGATTCTTGAAATGGATTCTTCACGAAATAGATATGATATACCACCCGGATTGTATTTATTTATGATAATTTGGTTAGTATTAGGATTTTTAGGTATTCTTGAATTATTTGGGTTTGGTGCAATAGCAAACTTTGCTCATCTAGGTGGTCTTGTCTCCGGTATAATATTTGCGATGATATATAAAATTATGCATTTGAGATGGGAAAAACCCAATGATTAAAAAAGCTGTTTTACCAGTTGCAGGCTTTGGAACACGATTCTTGCCCGCATCAAAAGCAACGCCGAAAGAAATGCTTCCAATAATAGATAAGCCTCTTGTTCAATATGCTGTTGAGGAGGCAATAAATATTGGAATCGAAGAAATAATCTTTATTACTAGTGAAGAAAAATACTCAATTGAGAAACACTTTCAAAAAAATGAATTGATTGAAAAGAAGTTAGTTTTGTCAGGCAAGAGCGAATATGTTGATAAATTAAATCCAAAAATTTTTTCAAAAGTAAGCTTTAAATATATCATTCAAGAAAAACAAAATGGCCTTGGAGACGCAGTTTTGCAAGCTGAATCTGCAGTTGGCGGTGAATCTTTCGCTGTTTTATTACCAGATGACTTATTTTTTTCTGAAAAATCATGTCTAAGTCAATTAGTTGAAACTTACAGCAGAACAAGCACATCGGTAATAGCTGTAAATAAAATAGATAAAAAAAATATACATAAGTATGGTGTGATAAAACCTGGAAAAGAAGAGTTTGGCGCAATACTCGTAGATGATATTGTTGAAAAACCAACTGCCGATGAGGCACCATCAGACATTGCAGTTTGCGGGAGATACATATTTACATCATCAATATTTAAATTTTTAAAAAAAACTTCAGCAGATAAATCTGGAGAAATTCAATTAACTGATGCTGTAAGATCCCTTTTAATATCTGAAAATGTGCATGCAAAGATTTATGATGGGGAAAAATTTGATTGTGGCAGTAAAAAAGGTTTTGTTCATGCTACCATTGCTCTCGCTTTGAGAGATGAGTCTATCAGTCATGATATTAAAAAAATAATAAAGGAAATTTCTTGAATTTTTTTCTCAAGATTTTTAAATTTTTACCACCAGAGATTGCCCATAATCTTGCTTTAGAGTCATTAAATTTTTTATATAAAACTAGATTGCTAAGGTTTTTCTATAATAAAGTAAAATCAGAGCCTAAAGTCTTTGCAGGAATGCATTTTCAAAATATGCTTGGAACAGCTGCGGGTCTTGATAAAAATGGTGATTATATTGATTGTTTGGGTGCGCTTGGATTTGGTTTCTTAGAAGTAGGAACAGTTACACCAGAAAAACAATATGGAAACTCTAAACCCCGAGTTTTTAGAAACTTTCAAGAAAACGCAATTATTAATAGACTTGGTTTTAATAATAAAGGCGTTGATTATTTAGTTAAAAACCTTAAGTCAAGAAAATATGATGGTATTGTCGGTGTTAATGTGGGTGCCAATAAATCTTCGTCTCAAAATGAACGAGTTCAAGACTATTTGACATGCATAGAAAAGGTTCACAAATTTGCAAATTACATAACTGTAAATATATCTTCTCCCAATACCCCAAATCTGAGAGACTTTCATAATTATGAAAATATTATCGATTTAGTTAATGCCATTGATAAAAAAGCTTCTGAGCTTAATATTCAAATTCCATTTTTTCTTAAAATATCACCTGACGAATCTAATGAATCAATAGACAAAATACTTGAGGTAATTGAAAAATCTCAATTTACAGGAATTATTGCAACTAATACGACAGTAGATAAATCATCTTTATCAAATATAAGCGTAAAAGATATCGAAGGTGGTCTTTCAGGAGAGCCTTTAATGAAAAAATCAACTGACAAAATAAAACACATAAGTATTAAATCTAATAATCAGATTCCCATTATAGGCGTTGGAGGAGTTATGGACTTTCAAAGCTTTAATAAAAAAATTCTAGCAGGTGCAGGTTTGGTTCAAATATATACAGGTTTTATTATTAAAGGGCCCTCAATAGTTAATGAAATTTTAAGAAATTAAAATGTCTGAGATATTACTTATTATATTAGTTTTAGTATTTCTATTTGGATCAATTTCACTTGCAATACCCTCAAAATCGTCAAGAAAGATTTCGAAACTTAGAATGAATGCAAAAATGTTAGGTTGTAATGTATCCTCAACAATCTTTGGAAAAAATAGCTTCAAAAACAAAAAATCTTTTGATGTAAGTTATCAAATTAAAAATCAAACTAAATACAAAGAGGGACATTTTGTTAGAGACAAAGATCAACTTTTCTTGTATTCTCCTGTCAAACTTAAATACCAAAATGAATACGAACAAATGGTAATTGATTTAAATAACACATCAAAACATCTTGAAGAAATTATTTTTTCGAATCGTTCAATAAGTTTTTTGTGGCATGAAAAAGAAGGAATTTCAACCTTAGAAAATATTCTTGAAAAATTAAACAATTTATAAATATAACTTGCCAATCAGACTAAATTAATGATATTTATAAAAAAAAGGAATTTTTAAACTATGTCTAAATCACTTGTAATTGTTGAATCACCAGCAAAAGCTAAGACCATATCTAAGTATCTAGGGTCTGATTACATAGTTGAGTCTAGTGTCGGTCATATAAGAGACTTACCTAAAAAACCATCCTCAGACATCAAAAGAACCTCCATCCCAAAAAACATAAGTTTAGAGGAAAAACAAAAACTCAAAGCAATAAATGAAAGAAAAAGACTGATCAGAAGAATGGGTATTGATCCTGACAATGGATGGGATGCTGATTGGCAGATTATTCCGGAGAAAGAAAAAGTTCTTAAAGCTTTAAAAAAAGCAGCAAAGTCGTGTGAGCATATATATCTTGCTACTGATTTAGACAGAGAAGGTGAAGCAATTGCTTGGCATCTCAAAGAAGCTTTGGGTTCTCAAAAACATAACTTTTCAAGAGTTAGATTTAATCAAATTACAAAAGATGCAATCTTAGAGTCATTCTCAGACCCTAAGGAGATAGATTTAGATTTAGTAAAAGCCTACAGAGCAAGAAGATTTCTAGATAAGGTTATCGGTTTCGAGTTATCACCTTTATTGTGGAAAAAGATAGCAAGAGGATTATCAGCTGGTAGAGTTCAATCAGTAGCACTAAGGCTGCTAGATGAAAGAGAAAGATCTATTCAAGAGTTTATTCCTGAAGAATTTTGGGAAATTAACTTAGATGCTTTAACAAAAGATAGTGAGAAAATTAAATTTATCTTGAACAGAAAAAAAACTGATCCATTGTTGAAGAAAGTAGATGTTGAAAACATTAGAGATAGTGTTAATCAAAATTCGTTGGCAATAAATGAAATTTCACAAAAGCCAGTAAAAGTAAAGCCTAAACCTCCATTTATAACCTCAACATTACAACAGTCAGCAAGCACAAGACTTGGGTTTAATGTTAAAAGAACAATGAGGGTTGCTCAAAAACTTTATGAGGCAGGTTTTATTACATATATGAGAACAGATGCTCCAAGTCTTAGCAAAGAATCTATTAATGACGCAAGAAATTACATTAACGATAAGTTGGGAGAGAATTATTTAACAAATGCTCCAAGGATTTATGCAAGCACAGAGAATGCTCAAGAGGCTCATGAGGCAGTAAGACCAACTAATGCCTTCTTGAGATCTTCTGACTTAATAAATGTAAGTGAAGAAGAAACTAGATTATATAAATTAATTTGGGAAAGATTTATAGCTTCTCAAATGCCGGACGCAGAGTACTTGTCGACATCAGCAAAGGTTTTTGTAGGTGAAAATGTTTTTGTAGCAAGAGGAAGAGAACTTGTTTTTGATGGTTTTACAAATGTACAGAATAATTCTGGAAAAGATGAAGATATTCTTCCATCACTTAAAGATCAAGATCCCATTTCAATTGATAAAATTAATTTAGATCAAAAGTTTACAAAACCACCCTCAAGATTCTCTGAGGCAGCTCTTGTAAGAGAACTTGAAAAAAAGGGGATAGGAAGACCATCAACTTATGCAAATATAATTTCCACAATTCAAGACAGAGGATATGTTGAAATTCAAAATAAAAGATTTTTTGTTAAAAAAATTGGTCATATCGTCACTGAGAGATTGGTCGAAAGCTTTGATGACATCATGGATTATGACTTTACTGCGAATCTAGAAAATAATCTTGATAAAGTTGCCAATGGGGAACTTGAATGGAGAAATGTTTTAGATGGCTTTTATAAATCATTTCAAGAGGATTTAAATTCAGCTTTAGATGATCATACTGGCATGCGCGGAAATATGCCTACTCAAACTGATATTTCTTGTCCAGATTGCAATTCAAACAACTTAGTCATCAGAAATTCATCTAATGGAGTATTTTTAGGATGTTCTGGATATGAAAATAGCGGAGACAATAAGTGTAAAAATACTTTAAATTTAATTTCTGGTGATGAAGCAATTAGTATTGATGACAATGAAGAGGTTGAAAATCTTCTTGCAAAAAGGAGATGTGCTATATGCTCAACAAGCATGGATAACTATTTAATTGATGAAAATAGAAAAATTCATGTGTGTGGCAAAAATCCAGACTGTAAGGGCTTTGAAGTAGAGAACGGAACTTTTAAAATTAGAGGCTACGACGGACCTGTAATTGAATGCCATAAGTGCGGTTCTGAGATGCAGCTAAAAACAGGTAGATTTGGAAAATATTTTGCATGTCAAAATGATAATTGTGGAACAACAAGAGCCCTGCAAAGAAATGGTGAGCCAAAGCCAATTACTATGGAGCCCATAGAGCTTACTGAATTAAAATGTTTAAAATGTGAAGATCATTATCTTTTAAGAGACAGCATGAAAGGTTTATTTCTTGCAGCAAGTCAGTATCCTAAAAATAGAGAAACAAGGGCACCAAAAGTTTCTGAGATAAATTATTTAAAAGATGAAATAAAAGAAGCTTGTAGATTTTTACCTGACAAATCTAAGCACGAATATTTATTATCTGCTCCAGAAAATGATGCTGACGGAAATCCATACGTAATAAGATATAACAGAACAGATGATGTTCACTATTTGGCGTCTGAAAAAGATGGCAAAAAAACTAAATGGACAGCAACTTACTCTAATTCTGAGTGGATAGAGAACAAAAAATCCTAGTGGAAGAAAAAGAATTTTCTAATTTGTACGAAGACATGGCAAAAGAATTTTTAAGTTCTTTAAAATTTGATAATTCCGTTTCAGATAACAACAATCAATTACTATTTTTATCTTGCTTTGAAAATAGTTTGTCCTATTTTGCAGATGAAATTTATGAAAATTTTAAAAATGACATAGACGCAATAGATAAATTTAATAATTTAAATAAATGGAGAGAGCTAAGTAAAATTAAAGTATTTTCAAATATTATCTCTGAAGAGATTGAAAATAACGGATTTATAAATCAAATAAATGATTCAAAATACAAAGTTGCAGATAACTCAATTCAAAATTTAATTATTTCAAATGAATCTAATACCTTGAAAAAATTCAATTTACTCTTAGATAAATATAAAACATTCAAAGACCTGCTTCGCAAAATGCTTCATGAATGTTAAGCTTTGTATTTAAGGAGATTCAATGTCAAATTACCTCGAACTTGCACAACTACCTGATGGAACAATTGTATTAAGAAGATCTGACGATCATAAAAATCCGATTGTGAAAATTGAATTTTCAAAAGAATCTAAGGATTTTCTTCAAGGCCAGGAACTAGTAGTAGCCAAAGAAATGATTCGTGCAGGTATAGAAAGTGTAAGTGGCAAAGTAAGTGATTTAGATGATTTTTTTGAGAAACAAATAGAAAACTTT